>JBFWSB010000140.1:0-10721 GCA_050248595.1 Kapaibacterium sp. (SeqCode) | reverse complement strand
ATTTTCCTCTCGATAACAGAATCTATATAGAACAATTCTCCACCACTACTCTCACTATTCGAAGGTTGTATTGCTATGGGAAAGAATTCAGGGAAAGTCGCTGTAAAAGCTCAGACTGATTCAATTGAATCGGTACTTCACGAAGATCGATTGTTTGCACCACCAACTGAGTTTACCGATACCGCTCGAATCAATTCGCTCCGCAAGTACAAGCAACTCAGAAAGTTGGCTGAGAACGATCCAGAAAAATTCTGGGGAGATATTGCCTCCGACCTTCACTGGTTTACTCCCTGGAAAACGCTGTTGCGCTGGAAAGCACCACACGCAAAGTGGTTCGTCGGTGGCAAAACGAACTTGAGCTACAACTGCCTCGACAGACATCTGGACTCGTGGCGGAGAACCAAGGCGGCTATCATCTGGGAGGGTGAACCGGGGGATGTGCGAACCCTTACCTACCAACAACTCCACACCGAAGTTTGCAAGTGTGCAAACGGACTCGAATCGATTGGTGTGAAGAAGGGAGATACGGTCGGCATCTACATGGGGATGGTTCCAGAGGCTGCAATCGCTATGCTGGCCTGTGCTCGCATTGGTGCGGTTCACAACATTGTCTTCGGTGGGTTCAGTGCCGACGCACTTAGGGAGCGAATGAACGATTCACAGGCAAAGGTCTTGATTACGCAAGATGGATCCTACCGCCGTGGAGGAATTGTTGAGCTGAAGCAGGCTGCCGACGAGGCGGCCAAGAATATCCCGACGTTAAAGCATATGGTAGTGCTGAAACGTACTGGAAATGATGTGGCAATGAAACCGAAAAGAGATATTTGGTGGGATACCTTAGTCTCCAACGCCTCGGCAAAACACCACGCTGCAAAGCTCGATAGTGAGCACCCTCTCTACATCCTCTACACTTCAGGTTCTACAGGAAAACCGAAGGGAATTTTCCACACAACAGCAGGGAACATGGTCTGGGCTTACTACACAACCCAGATGGTTTTCGACATGAAGGATCAAGATATCTACTGGTGTTCGGCAGATATTGGCTGGGTTACAGGACACTCCTATGTTGTCTATGGCCCGCTGCTGAATGGTGCAACCACAATGATGTACGAAGGAGCACCGAACTGGCCAGAGCCAGATAGGTTTTGGGAGATTATCGAGCGACACAAGGTCTCGATTTTCTACACAGCACCGACAGCAATACGCGCCTTCATGCGGTGGGGGGACGAACATCCGAAGGGACACGACCTTTCTTCACTTCGCCTGCTCGGAACCGTTGGTGAGCCAATCAACCCTGAAGCCTGGATGTGGTATCACAAGGTAATTGGTGGGAAACGTTGCCCGATTGTCGACACGTGGTGGCAGACTGAGACCGGTGGCATCATGATTTCCCCCCTGCCCGGAGCAACAACAACAAAGCCGGGATCGGCCACGCTCCCCCTCCCCGGCATCCACGCCGACGTTGTCCGAAAGGATGGAACAAGCTGCAAGCCGAACGAAGGTGGCTATCTGGTTATCAAGCATCCCTGGCCTTCAATGCTTCGCACCCTCTACGGCGACGACCAACGGTATAAGGATACCTACTGGAGCCAATACAAAGGATGGTACTTCACCGGTGACGGAGCACGAAAAGATAAGGATGGCTATTTCTGGGTAATGGGTCGGGTCGACGATGTAGTGAACGTTTCCGGGCATCGACTTGGTACGGCGGAGATCGAGTCGTCATTAGTTGCCCACCCGGCTGTAGTTGAAGCTGCGGTTGTTGCCAGACCAGACGAGATCAAGGGGAATGCTCTGGTTGCCTTCGTGACGTTGAGCAAAAAAGCGCAGCCAATTCCTGAACTGAAGGAGAAGCTCCGCCAACATGTTGGAGGAGAGATTGGCCACATTGCAAAACCGGATGAAATCCGATTTGCTGAAGCACTTCCGAAGACTCGTTCTGGAAAAATTATGCGCCGACTTCTCCGCGAGATCGCTTCGACAGGACAGGTGCGGGGGGATATGACAACGCTTGAAGACTTCTCAGTTCTGGAAGAACTTCGGGATGAAGAGTAGTGGCTTATGACTTACGCAATGAGATCGGAACTTAAGATAAACGCCCCATTGTTTCTATCGAACCGACTATTCATCAGGATGTTGCGTAAGTGATAGATTGTTGAAATAGGGGTGCTAATGAGCCTCAACGGAAGAGAAAACGGCTTCAAGCCGTTTCTTGGCCGGTTTGCACTTCAATTCCCCAGACTCAAAGTCGGGGACTAATGAGTGTTCCTATTACATCTGGCCCAATGGCTCTATAATTAGAACTAAAAGACATTCTTCGTTCACGATGTAGACTTAACTGCATAGGCATGTTTTGGTTCTCGACCATATTCATCAGTCTTCTCTTCCTACTAAACTCATGCCATTCGGCAGGAGAAGAGGATTTACCAGAACTTCACTGGAAGGAGGGAGCATCTCTGCCTGCCCCGTGCGAATACTGTCTCGCCCTTTCGGACGAAGAGTCGATCTACATTCTCTCTGGAGATGAAAGTGGAACATTTCAAACTCTGAACATTGGTGAGAATTCTTGGACAGGCCTCCCCCCACTTCCACTACCTCGAACCTTTCCGGGAGGAGCTATTCTTGGAAGGCAACTCTACGTTGCCGGAGGAATCGACACGAACCGGAACTACAGCGCAAGTGTTGATATCTTCTCGTTAGCTGAGCAATCTTGGCGAACAGCACCCCCGCTCAGCAAACCGAGAAGCCGTCTTGCGCTGATAGCATTGGGAGGAAAACTCTACGCAATCGGAGGACTTGAAGGAGCCAGCGATAAGGAGTATCAGAACTCACCACGGGTTGAGGTGTACGATCCAGAAAACGATAGTTGGAGTGAGGGAGCACCAATGCCAACGCCACGACATGGCTTGGCGGCTATCGCGACGAACGGTAAGATTCTTGTGATGGGTGGATATTCCGATTCAGGCATTACCAACGTTGTGGAAGAGTATGACCCGAAGTCGAATTCATGGGCAGAGTTGAGTCCGATGCCTACTAAACGTGGATTCTTTGGACTGGCTCACTTTGGGGACTTAATACTCGCCATTGGTGGACGAGTTCAGAGTGAACGGGGACCAGTTGAGGCATACAATCCACGCGAGAAGAGATGGGTGACTCTCCCTCCACTCCCAATCCAAGTTAATCGATTCGGCATTGCTACCTGCAACGGCACGATTTACCTTGTTGGTGGAGAAGAAAATCCGAAAGGAATGCTGACAGGGAGCGTCGGCGCGTAGTTCATCACTCCCTCATGCTTCACTCACATTCTACTATCATCCTTTGCCCTTTTACAACTACCACCTCACATAACCGATGCGAACCCCGATGGGGATATATCCACTCATTGACTCTTGATACCCCGGAATCAAGAAGTAGTCGGCAGTCGCGGTCAGCCATCCGAGCAGACGAATCTGAGCCTCGACCCCAACTACCGGATAGATATTCTCACCTATAGGATCGCGTTCGTCTGGTCGGACCGATCCGGCTCCAGCCATCGCAGAAAATCGAAAGTCAGGCCCATCTCCTGTCTCCCCTACGTAGGCAGATCCATACATCAAAAGTGAGTAGTTGGTAGAGTGATCGCAGGCCGATCCAAACGTCAAGCAGCCTTGATCTAAGTAGAGTGGACGCAAGCCGAATGAGTAGTTCTCCCCATACTTGAGAATATCTACATCCAGGTTAACGAAGAGATCAAGAGAAAAGAATTTCAACGCATCTACCTGAAATGCACGAAGCTGAAGCTGCGGGAAGAGTCTCTGTGGGGAGCTATGTTCTTCAATTGAATCTACCTGAGCAAGGCTACAGATAGAGCTAAAAAGAGTGACGAGAAGAGTCAGGGCAAAGGATTTCATAGGGCAGAATTATTTCATGATTCTCCTATCATAACCGGTACAAGTGTTTCTGGGGTTGGCAACAGATCTTGCAGCTTTGTTGTGAAGAGAACGTTGTCGATAGCTCCTTGAACGTTCTCCCAGAGACTCATCACCGTGCAGTCGACTGAGTGAACGCAGATGCCCGATGTTCCACTATGCTTTGCACAGAAGTCATCTTCAATGATACGTCCTCCCAAAGAAGCGAGCACACTCCCGAGCACAATTTCATCTGGGTTTCGAGCCAGTGTATAGCCTCCATCGCGACCCCGCTCACTCTGGATAAAGCCCCCCATCCGAAGAATCCGGAGGAGCTTTGCAACGTGCGCCTCGGACAATCCTTCCGACTGACTAATCTCAGGAATTGTCAGACTCTTCCCATGCTCAGCGCGAGCAATTTGCAAGAGACATCGCAGACCATATTCTTCTTGAGTACTGAATTTCATTTCAAATCTACTATATCTGCCGTGACAACACCTACCAACGATAATCCTCAATACGACCTCGTACACCCCGGCTCCCGATACCTACTCCTCGACTCTCTACAACAATCCTAACTGCAACTTCGCTTCTTCGGTCATCTTACTCATCTCCCATGGTGGCTCCCAAGTGATATCTACCCGAGCGTCGCTGATTCCGGGAAGTCCTCGCAACTTGTTTTCCACTTCCATCGGAAGAGAACCGGCAACCGGACAGTTTGGCGCGGTTAAGGTCATCGTCACAATCACCTCGTCGTCGTCGTTAATCTCTACTTCATAAATCAAGCCAAGCTCGTAGATATTCACCGGGATTTCCGGGTCATAGATCGTTTTCAGAATGTCAATTGCTTGGTCTCTGATTTGGTCTTTTGTCAGCAATAAGTTCATTGTATATCGACTTCGAAACGTTCAATAATCAATTGTCTGGAGAGACGAATTCCCTTTACTCGGTGAGATTACTCTGTACTTATCGACTCCTGCTCGGTAGTTATGGCGGCGTGCATTGTGTGCCACGAGAGTGACGCACACTTGACGCGAGCAGGATAGTCTTGCACTCCAGCGAAGGCCGCAAGCTTGCCAAGTTCAAACATATCTGCTTCGAGCTTTCCGGTCACTAAATCGTGAAACTGCTCAAAGAGCTGCTCCGCCTCCTCAACACTCTTTCCCTTCACCAGCTCTGTCATCACAGAGGCCGATGCCTTTGAGATAGCACAACCTGAACCTTGAAAGCTGATGTCAACTACGCGATCATCCTGAAGAGTCAGAAAGATTGTGTAGTGATCTCCACAGAGAGGGTTATATGCCTCCACGCGTCTGTCAGGGTTTTCGATCTCTCGAAAATTCTTCGGACTCTTGTTGTGGTCGAGAATGATCTGCTGATAGAGTTCGCGAATGTCTTCTGTCATCCGAATATCTCCTTTACCTTGCCGATTGCGTCGACGAGGGCATCAATATCTTCTTTAGTGTTATAGAAAGTGAGTGAGGCGCGCGTAGTTGCTGGAACGCCAAAGAACTGCATCACTGGTTGTGTACAGTGGTGTCCAGTTCTCACTGCAACTCCCTCTCCGTCAAGGATAGTTCCAACATCGTGTGGGTGGGCGTAGTCGAGAGTAAAGGAGAGAATGCTCGCCTTCTTCTCCGCCGTGCCGATCAACCGTAATCCCTCAACCTTGCTCAGTTGCTCCGTTCCATACCGGAGCAGTTCACCTTCGCGGGCTGCAATGCGATCTAACCCGAGCGACTCGACATACTTCAGCGCAGCACCGAGGGCAATTGCTCCCCCAATGTTTGGTGTTCCGGCCTCAAACTTTGCTGGAGGCTCCGCATACGTTGTCTTCTCGAACGTAACTGAACGGATCATCTCCCCTCCACCATGGTAGGGTGGCATCGCTTGAAGGTGTGAACTCTTCACGTAAAGTGCTCCGATACCAGTCGGGGCAAAGACCTTGTGTCCGGAGATCGTGTAGAAGTCAACGTCCAGTTCCTGAACGTCTACCCGCTCATGTGCCAATGCCTGAGCACCGTCGAGAAGTACCGGGATTCCTCGCTCGTGGGCAATGTCGATAATCTCTTTCACCGGGTTGATCGTCCCAAGCGAGTTCGAGACGTGAACGACGGCAACAATCTTCGTCCTATCGTTCAACATTCCCTTGAACTGATCCAACAGAAGCTCGCCCCGCTCATTCATCGGGATCACTCTCAAGGTTGCCCCAACCGACTCGCAGAGCATCTGCCACGGAACAATGTTCGAGTGGTGCTCCATTGCCGAGATCACAACTTCATCCCCCTCCTTCACGTTAGCGCGACCAAATGTTGAGGCAACCAAGTTTACCCCTTCGGTGCACCCCCTAACAAAGACGATCTCGTTATCACTCTTGGCATTGATAAACTTCGCCACCTGACGGCGAGCATCTTCGAAGAGATCCGTTGCCTCCTGACTCAGCGTGTGAACGCCACGGTGAACGTTGGCATTATGTTGCTGATAGTAGTCCTGAAGGGCAGTAAGAACCGGTTGTGGCTTCTGCGTAGTTGCGGCGTTGTCTAAGTAGACGAGTCTCCTTCCACGTATTTCCCGCGCAAGGATCGGGAAGTCACCCCGAATCTGATCAGAGAGTTCGTCGATCATCAGTTCTCTATCGTTATCAAGAAGAGTGTTCATTGTTTCAAGACTTCTGCTCTATTGTAGCGAACGTAAACGGGTTTGCCTACCTTCATTTCCTATTACCTTACACTCTACACCGCGCACTTACTTATCCAACCTCGCATCGAGCAACTCAATTGCATATTCCCGAATATTTTCATCGCCGATATGCTCGATAACTTCGGCTGCAAAAGCATACGTCAACATCTGCTCTGCTTGATCCTTGCCAATTCCCCTTGCCCGCAGGTAGAAGATTGAGGTATCGTCTAAGCGACCGATGGTTGCGCCGTGTGTACACTTCACATCGTCAGCGTAGATCTCAAGCTGTGGCTTTGTGTCAATCTCTGCTTCGTCAGAGAGGAGGAGGTTCACGTTCGATTGAACGGAGTCGGTCTTCTGCGCATCTTTCTGCACAAAAATCTTGCCGTTGAAAACGCCGTGACCGTTATCGCGGAGAATCCCTTTGTAGAGTTCGTGGCTGGTGCAGTTCGGAACGGTGTGGTCAATCGACGTATGGTTGTCGATCAATTGATCTTCGCCAACAAGGTAGAGTCCGTCAACTGCTGCGTGGCCACCTTCACCTTCGAGAACTGCCCAGGGGTCGTTTCGGACAATCTTACCACCAAAGGAAAGAGTGTTGTTGAAGTAGTTTGCATTCCGTCCCAGCTTTGCGTGGGAGGCTCCAATGTGGAAAGCATCTCTACTTTCATGCTGAATTTTGATGTGGCTCAAGTGAGCGTTCTCACCAATAATTGCCTCAGTGACAGCATTTGTCAGGTAGACCTCACCACTCTTCCCCGTAAACTCTTCAATAACACTCCCCTCTGCACCCCGCTCTGCAATTAGAAGCGTGCGTGGATAGGTGACAACCGATTGGTCGGTCGAGGTTGTGAGGTAGAGAATGTGTACCGGCTTCTCCAGCTTCACATTCTTCGGAATGTAGACAAAGGCTCCATCCCGAAGGTATGCTGTGTTCAGCGTAGCAAATGAATGCTCGAACGAATCTCCGTAGCCGACAATATGCTCGAGAACAAGGTCCGTCTTCTCACGAATTGCTGCGGCAAGGTTGGTTACCACAACTCCTTCTGGCACTCCTTCCAGACTCGATTGTTCCGGTAAGAAATGTCCATTCATGAAGACGAGCCGAAAGGCATCGCCCTGATACCCACTTGCACGAATAAAGGCTTCGTCAACTTCACGTTGGTCGAGCGTAAGGTAGGGACGGAACTCATTCCTGATGATCGGAAGCATGTTCGTATACTTCCACTCTTCATGCTTCGTGGTTGGGAAGCCAGTCGCCTTAAAGTGTTCGATTGAAGCAGAACGCTTCGCTCCCAAAGTCTCCTCAACAGCTCCACTCAACGAATTGCTGAAGAGATCGAAGGTATCTACAAACTGCTGAATGTTCTCTGTCGTGTATTTCTTGCTCACAGTGATCGCGTTGTTTTCAAAGTTGATTGTTGTCCTAAACACCTCATCCAGATGAACCGAGCGGAGTTCCCCACGTTTGCGGGGCAACCTCCTTCTTCTTTACACAGCCTCGGCTGTCCCCTCACGTGAAAGCTCCTTCACCCAATCGTATCCCTTCTCCTCAAGTTCAAGGGCAAGCTCTTTTCCTCCAGACTTAATGATCTGTCCACCTGAGAGAACGTGAACAAAGTCTGGAACGATATAGTCGAGCAAACGCTGGTAGTGGGTAATCACCAGTGCGGCGTTGTCGGGACGCTTCAGCTTGTTAACGCCGTCGGCAACGATTCTAAGTGCGTCGATGTCGAGTCCAGAATCGGTCTCATCAAGAATTGCCAACGACGGTTCCAGCAGTGCCATCTGGAAAATTTCATTCCGCTTCTTCTCCCCACCAGAGAAGCCTTCGTTCACCGGACGATTTAGAAGCTCTTTCGGAATGTCGAGCACCTGTGTCTTCTCTCTGACAAGTGCCATGAAGTCGGCAGCGTCGAACTCTTCAAGACCACGATATTTCCGCACGGCGTTGAGTGCCGCCTTCATGAAATACATACCATTAACGCCGGGAAGTTCAACAGGATACTGGAAGGCGAGGAACACTCCCTCACGCGCCCGCTCCTCCGGGTCAAGCTCAAGAAGGTCAAGTCCTTTAAAACGAACCGATCCCTCCGTCACCTCATACGCTTCGTGTCCGGCGAGCACCTGAGCTAACGTACTTTTTCCAGAACCGTTTGGTCCCATAATGGCGTGGACTTCACCCTGATTAATTGTCAGGTTGATTCCCTTCAGGATTTCATTTCCCTCCACGTGAGCGTGGAGATTGTTGATTTCAAGTATTGGCTGAGACATTGTTTTATTTCGGATTTCGGATTGTCGATTTCGGATTATTGATTTGCGTGCGATGAATGTTACCCAACACTATCTTCGAGACTAACGGCAAGGAGCTTCTGCGCTTCGACGGCGAACTCCATTGGCAGCTCGCGGAAGACTTCCTTGCAAAAGCCGTTGACGATCATCGAGACAGCATCTTCAGCCGAGAGACCTCGCTGACGGCAGTAGAAGATCTGGTCTTCACCGATCTTCGACGTAGAGGCTTCGTGCTCAATCTGCGCTGTTGAGTTCTTCACTTCTAAATATGGGAAGGTGTGTGCCCCACACTTATCACCGATCAGCATTGAATCGCACTGCGAATAGTTCCGCGCTCCCTCCGCACTCTTCATAATCTTCACCTGCCCGCGATAGGTGTTCTGTCCGAACCCGGCAGAGATTCCCTTCGAGACAATAGTGCTGCGCGTATTCTTGCCGATGTGGATCATCTTCGTCCCTGTGTCGGCCTCTTGATAATTCTTCGTGACGGCAACTGAATAGAACTCGCCGATTGAATTATCACCTTGCAGGATACAGCTTGGATACTTCCAGGTGATGCGCGAGCCAGTCTCAACCTGCGTCCAAGAAATCTTCGAGTTCTTTCCGCGACATGCTCCCCGCTTCGTCACGAAGTTGTAGATACCTCCCCGCCCTTCTTTATCACCGGGATACCAGTTCTGTACAGTGGAGTATTTGATCTCTGCATCGTCCAACGCAATCAGTTCTACAACTGCGGCGTGGAGCTGATTCTCGTCGCGGCGGGGTGCGGTACATCCCTCCAGATAGCTGACGTAGCTCCCCGCATCGGCAATCAGGAGTGTCCGCTCAAACTGCCCTGTGTTTGCTGCGTTGATTCGGAAGTAGGTGGAGAGTTCCATCGGGCATCGAACACCCTTCGGGATGTAGCAGAAAGAGCCATCGCTGAAGACTGCGGAGTTCAGTGCAGCAAAGTAGTTGTCAGTTGATGGAACTACCGACCCAAGATATTGGCGGACAAGTTCTGGATGTTCCTGAACGGCTTCTGAGAAGGAGCAAAAGATAATCCCCTTCTCAGCGAGAGTTTTCTTGAAGGTTGTGCCAACGGAAACACTGTCGAGAACGGCGTCGACGGCAACCCCGGCGAGGGCTGCTCGCTCGTTGAGGGGAATGCCGAGCTTCTCGTACATATCCAAAATTTCAGGGTCGACTTCGTCCAAGCTCTTCGGTCCGTCCGCCTTCGACTTCGGCGCGGCATAGTATGTGATCCCCTGATAGTCGATAGGACCATACTCGAAATTCTGCCACGTAGGCTCCTCCATCTTCTGCCAAACTCTGAAGGCTTTCAGCCGCCACTCTAACAGCCACTCCGGCTCATTCTTCTTCGCCGAAATGATTGCGACAATCTCTTCGTTTAATCCGGGTGGGATACGATCTTCTTCGAGGTCAGTGTAGAAACCGTACTTGTATTCTTCGGTGGCAACTTTGTCAATCACTTCTTGATCGACTACTTTCTTATCAAACCGCTCGACAACGCTCTCCTGTTCAAGCATCTCCTCTCTCTGGATATCGTCTCTCATTGTTTGTTTTGATCGTTTTATCTACTGATCGACACTCTTCTATTATATTCAACGGCGGCGTTTTGATTGCCGCTGTGAAGTGGGTGGGGGCATCACGATGAACGAAAGTGAGAAATCTTGACAAAAGAATCAAGATTCAAAATGTACGATGAGAATGAGGGGCAGAGACAACCGGGTTATCGAGAAGAATTATCTTCACCTGAAGATTTGTTGTGTGGGAGGAGAAATCCCACTTTAGAACTATTAACAACTACCATTTCACACCACAAGCACCATGACTATATACGAAGTCAACATCCGGGCACTG
>JBFWSB010000139.1:0-10754 GCA_050248595.1 Kapaibacterium sp. (SeqCode) | reverse complement strand
CGGGATGGACGGTTGGCTGCGGTTGGCAATGCTGTCGACCACTCAATGATTCTCTGGGATTTGCAGACTGGCGATCTTATTGACATCTACGATAATGCATACAACAACAGCGACGGTGTTGGCCAAGCATTGAAGGGGATACTCACCTTCCTGCCAGATGGGCAGAAAATTCTTTCGGTAGGGTCTACCGTTCGGCAAGACTCGTCGCTACAAATTCGCGATGCATTCACGGGGCAAATAGTGCGGGAAATTCACGACAACCGAGAGGTTAACGATAGTCGAGCCTTTTTCAGACATGCCTCGTTGAGTCCTGACGGGACGATGTTTGCCTTCGCCTGTACTGATGGTATCATTCAACTGTGGGACGCTGAGTTAACTACTGTTCTTAAAGAGTGGGTTGATCCTTCAGGTGATGTTAGCATTATTACCTTCAGCGGAGATAGCGAGACGTTGCTAACTGCCGCTTCGAGAAACAATACTGACATCACAGTAACGCAGTGGACTCCTCAAGGGGGAGTGCTAAAGCGAGCGCTACTCATGAATACTTCATTTGTAAATCTCGATTTACTCTCTTCATCAGAAAACTATCTAAGCAGTGGTGATCGAGCAACAATGCGAGACCTTTCCGATGGCAGAATTATGCGAGAATTTCCCGGTCACGCTGGTCCTGTCAATACAGCACGGTACAACTCTGATGGCTCGTTAATAGTAACCGCCAGCGACGACAAGACTGTTCGTATCTGGACAACTGCTCCCCTCGATGTAGCCGTCGACCAATCGGATGCGCTCTGGGCCATCGTTGCTCCCGAAGCAAAAGGACAAGATGTTGATTTCGGAAGAGTGCCGGTGAGGGTTCGGAAGGATTCCGTCGTTACTCGATATATCCGAAACAGTGGGAAGTCCCCAATTCGGATTCTCAAGATGAATATCATTGGTTCCTACGCATCGGACTTTTCAATCCTCTCTGGAGATGCTCCATTCGAACTATTGCCGAACGAAGAGTGGGAGGTGGAACTTGGGTTTACTCCCGGTAATCCTGGCTTACGACAGGCTACAATGCAGATCGTCACGCAGTCCGATACCCTCTTCCAAAAGTTGATTGGTGTGGGAGTTGTTCCTTCGCTGAAGATTGTTGGGCTTGTCGGCGACTTAATTGATTTTGGAAAGGTTCCGGTGATGCAGCAACGCGATAGCGTTGCAGTAGCAGTGAACGTTGGAACGGCCTCCTTGTTGATCGACAGCATTCGCCTTTCCGGCCCACATCCAGATCAGTTCTTGCTCACAAGCAATCCCGCACCACTTACTGTGAAAGCTGGAGACACACTGTGGCTGCCAGTAGCATTCTTGCCAACTGACACCAGCTTCTTCAACGGTGTAGTTGAACTCTTCTACAACGATGTCGGTTCTCCTACTATCGTTCGTCTGTTCGGCATCGGAATCATGAGAAATGCGCCAGCCATTTCGGTTCCCGGCTTTGTAGAATTCAAGCCACAGCTCTGCGCAAGCTATCGTGATTCAAATACGATATCCATTGTAAATCCAGGAGATGTTCCTCTGAACATTTCAAAAGTTGAGTTGCAGGGTGATCCACAGTTTACTCTGCAATCAGTTGCAATGCCTCGCCAGCTTGATCCGGGGGAAGAGCTTCAGGTTCAGCTATATTTTCAGCCTGACGTTCCGGGAAGTTTCGCTGCTGAGTTGCGGGTTGTTAGTGATGCGGTCAATAGCACTGAATCTCTCATTCCAATCAATGGGGCATATACAACAACGAGCATCGAAGCAGTTGACCAAACAATCGATCTCGGTCAACTCTGCCCCGGTGTTGTCTATGTGATAGACCTCGGAGTAAAAAATGGAGGAGATGAGGATGTGGTTATCAGTGAGGAATTGATGGATGCAAGTTCAGCTATCGCTGCTTGGAAAGTCGTTCAGAATATTGGAACAATTGAACCTGACTCGACAGGATACTTGAAGCTACAACTCGCCGCTGGCAATTCGCTCGGCTGGATTGATGCTAAAGTTCGATTCACCGATACTCTCTGCGGAACTGTGGTGGTCACTCGGATTGTTGGGAGTGTGGAACAACCAGAAATTGTTGCCACACCAGTTCCAATTATCTGTCCGGGTGATGAAGTTCAGTTGCAGGTTGAGGGGGGAGTCAGCTACCAGTGGTTCCCATCGGAAGGTTTGAGTTGTGATGACTGTGAGAACCCAATTGCAAAGCCAGAGCTGACAACTCTCTACTATGTTACTGGGTTCGATGCAAAGGGCTGTAGTAGAACGGATTCAGTTTTAGTGACTGTTCGAGAGACCCCAGAGGTTCTCTTTGGCACGGTGGGAAGAACCTATCGAGTAAAGCCGGGGGATACTGTAGAGTTGAAGGCAGAACTTCGGTCGCTCCCTCCAACCTGGGCTGAAATTCGTGAGCTTGAACTCGAGTTCAAATACGATCCGTCGGTCCTGCGCATTGATCCGACCTACTTTGCACTTCCCGGTGATGGAACGTTGTTGAATGGATGGGAGGTTGAGCTGAAGGGGACTGCTTTTGGACGAGTAAATGTTGTCTACCGTGCTCAACCCGGATTGCCACTTCGAGGGGTTGGGGAGCTTTTCAGAATTCGTGGAGAAGTTTTTCTGGCAAACGTTGTCGGTACAAGTATCGAGTGGAGCCTGACAACACCCGAAGGCTGTATTCTGTTTGAGTCAGAGAGTGGATATGTAGCAGTCGATTCGATCTGTGGCCTGAACTACCGTCTCTTCGAAGTAGGTGGAGCGAAATACCGGCTCGAAGATCCATACCCGAATCCAGCAACAGGTGAAGAACTTTACGTCGATTTCTCGTTAGGACTTGATGGACCTACACACTTGGAATTAATTGATCTTTCAGGAAATCGATACCCGATTCTTACCGACAATCTTGACGCTGGCGAATACCAAGCCCGTATCAACACAGTCGATTTCAGCGGAGGAGTCTATTTTATTCGGCTTGAATCTGGTGATTGGTCGCAGATGATCCCCGTCCATATTTTGAAATGACAAATCGTTCCGTTGCATTTGGGGAAGGCATTCTGCATTGATGGAGGAGTTCGAATGTTCTATATTCCCGATTCTTAAATCCCGAATTCGAACCGGTAAGGTAGATGAAGTGCCATAGATTTTCGCTGCTACATATTTTCGGAGGAGGAACAGTGGTTCTCCTCCTTCTCCTGTTTTTCGGTTCAACGCTGAGTGCGCAGGTCGATACCCTCCACAAAGGGGCTACAACCGAAGGGACAGAGTTCTGGGTTGTCTTTCAGAAGAACTTTCGCGACTACATCGAAGAGGGGGGGACAAGTGCACTGAAGCCTTCTGAACCTCTCTTCTTGGAGCTTTTTATTACTTCAGATAAGCGTGTGAAGGGGACTATTGAAGTGAGTGGAATCGGCTTCAAGCGTGACTTCACGGTCAATGCTGGGGAAGTGGTGAACATCCAGATTGATTCGGCCGCGCAGGTGCGTAGCAGCGAAGTAATTGAGGATTTAGCTGTCCACATCGTTTCCGACGAACCTATTGCCGTCTACGGTCTCAGCCACCGCTATCAAACAACAGATACTTACCTCGCCTACCCAGTTACCGTTCTCGGCAAAAGCTATCGAGTAATGGGATATAAGTGGCTCGCAAACGATCTACTCTCCCAGATGGCAGTGATTGCCGTTGAGGATAACACAACGGTGACAATAACCCCATCAACAAAAACTCGTGGAGGGAAGAGTGCTGGGAAACCCTTCAAGATCAAGATGGATAAGGGGCAGGTCTACCAAGTAATTCCAGACTTTAATCCGAGTAGGACTTCTGATCTCACCGGTTCGTTGATTGAATCGGATAAGCCTGTGGCTGTCTTCAGCGGACACAACTGCGCTTACGTTCCAAGCAATCAGTACAAGGCGTGTAATCTTTTGGTTGAGCAGATGCCCCCCTTGCAGTCGTGGGGGAGACAGTTCTTTGTTGGAACGCTTGCCGGACGACAAAGCTCGGTGATACGCGTTTTGGCTGGGGAGGATGGAACAGAAATTTTTGAGAACAACTCGAAAGTTGCTACCCTCAAGGCCGGTGAGTTCTACGAAAATTCTAACCTGAAAGTCAACACGATGTTGACCGCAACCAAGCCAATTCTCGTCTCACAGTTCTCAAAAGGATTTACTGTTCCCGACCCTATAACAGGCATTGCCGACAGTGTTGGTGACCCAATGATGATTGTGGTTGCCCCAACCGAACAGTTCCTCGACGGCTATCGTTTTGCCACTCCTGTGAAGGGATCTTGGGATCACTACATTAACATCATCACTCCAACCGAATCGATTGGAAGTATTCGGCTGAACGGACAACCGATTAATGCCGGACGTTTCGAGAAATTTGGAATTAGCCGCTACTCGATTGCGCAAGTACTTATCCCATACGGCACATATTCGATTTCGGGGGATCAACCATTCGGTCTCTACAGCTACGGCTTCGGCTACGCCGACAAGATTTACGATGCCTATGGGAATGGTGGTGGACAATCGATGGTGCAAGTAATTGAAGCACCAGACCGTTTCCCCCCAATGCTTGAGGCCGAATATGATCTGGCGAATCGGTTGGTTGACGGGATTGTTCGAGATGATCGAGTGAACGATCTCGGCATCGAGACAATCGACGTGATTGAATTCGATAATGCTAAGGTTGAGGTTCCCGAGTTTGTCAAAGGTGCGCCTCAAGTTCCAGTAAAAATTCGGACGGTAATTGAACGCCAGAATGCGTTGATTCGCTTCCGCCTAACTGACCGTGCAGGCAACTCCGCGCTGAAGACCGTCTGCTTGCAGTACGACGAGTTTGGGGATAGTCTCATCATTGCAATTCTTGAGGGTGATGCTTCCTGTTCGTTTGCCCCACCAATCTACATTGGAGGGTACTTCAACTACTCAGCAATTGACAACCACGTCACTGTTGCCGAGGGGGCTGAACTTCTCAACAACCCTGTTGTCCTCAACGGAAGCCACGGTGTTCCAGCTTATGGCGCTGGAGCGTTTGGTAGCTATATCTACAAAGGGAATCTTCACTTGACAGGTCGCCTTGGTCTCGATTTTTGGAGCAACGATGCGTTCGGTTACTGGCCTGATTCAGCAGCCCAAATAGCCGACGATGGAACGCCGGTGCTCGAAGAGTTTCAGCTTCACCGGAGAACAACCTACCTGACGTTGGCTCCCGGAATTCGATTCTTTCCATTTAGCAAGAAGAGCTATCTCTTCGGCACATTGAATATTAGTCTACCGATCTCAACCACAGAAACCTACTCGCGAACAATTCTCTCGCCGAGTAATTACGTTTACGAGAATGGAGAAAATCGCCTTGTAGATTACGAGGGGGGGGGCGTTTCAGGATTTGCCATCGGGTTGATACCAGAGGCGGGCATTGGCGTTACACTCCCGGTTCAAGGCGACCTCACAATATTCGGAGAACTTGGAGCAGGTTTTACCCTGAATTCGATTGCTCCCGGAAGAGGGTGGACCGGAACGTGGTTGCTTGGGCGGATAGGGGCTACAAAGACAATCCGGTTTAAGTAAGCTGCTCGTTAGGGGAGAAGTTGAAAACGAGCCTGTCACTCTGAGCAAAGCCGAAGGCGGAGCGAAGAGTCTCGCCTGTAAGGTAGAGAGAGAAGTGAGGGAGTAACGGGCGTGGGGTTTCTTAACTGGTGAGATGCTTTGGTAGTTCTCAGCATGACCGATAGAATTCACAGAAGACTCATCGTTTGCATAGATAGTATCGAATACCATTCCAAGCTCCAAACCTATGTCGTGAGTAAGAACGGTGTGAAAAAGAAGAATGAACGTTGATGCAACAATATTGGAGAGTGTGATTACGGTATGGCGAGTGTGAACAGAAATTCGGAACGAACAGATTCAAGAATGAAAACGATAACCCTTCTTTTCTTTGGCCTCTTTTGCCTTCTCTCACTGCCGTCAATTGCGCAAGAACAAGTTGTTGAGGCTACGGCCACAATCAACTCTGAACGTCTCTCCTTAGCGTTGCGGGATGAAGTTGCAGGATTTGCAAACGAACTGGAGCGGTACGTCAACGAGACACGCTGGGTGAGTGAGGGGTGGGAGGGAACGCCAATCAGAATTGATTTCTCAGTAGCATTTTCTTCCGGTAGTGCAGATGGAAGCTTCCGAGTGAGTCTTGCCGTTGTTAGTCAGCGCGATGTCTACCTTTCCGATCTTTCCTCACCACTGATGCGAGTGCTTGATGAGAAGTGGAATTTCACCTACGTTCGCAACCAGCAATTTCAGCAGAACACTGCCAGCTATGATGCCATCACAAGTGTGATTGACTTCTATGTCTACGTTGCCCTCGGTCTTGACCTTGATACCTACGGCTACCTCGGTGGGAACGAAATGTATGAGCGAGCAATGCAGATTGCCCGCCGTGGGGAACTTGAGACGAGTGCTGGGCGGACAGATGGGTGGTCGTCAAACGAGTCTGCCGGCGCATACTCCCGCCTGAACATGATTCGTGAACTTACCACCCCACGCTTCGAGCCAATCAGGAAGTTCATGCTCAACTACCACTACAACGGGATGGACAGGCTCTCGGAGTATCCCGAGGCGGCACTCGATTCGCTCAGCACCTACATCACCAACCTGATGTTCATCAAGGACGACCTCGTGGCCTCCAGCACACTCATTAGGATCATCAACGACACCAAGCACATCGAGTTCGCCCAAATCTTTACAGGCTACGAAGACAAAACTATCTGGCAAAAACTCCTCTACATCGATCCAACCCACCAAAGCGTCTATGATGAGGCGATGAATAAGTAGGGAGAGACTTTCGGTGTGAATCTTCTGTTCAGTCCTTTTGCCTGTTCAGTATCGTGCTTGCAGTTTACTTGCAGTGATGTATTGCTGCGTTTCGTTAGCGCCGCTGCGGCGTGTGCATCAACAGTCGCACCCGTTGCTTTTGAATACTGACCTTCGGGCAATTTTTGTCAATTGACTCTGTTTTGTTCCCTTCATCTAACCATAACTAATAGGTAAAAATTGATCCCCCTCTTTTTCCCTAAATGTCATCGTTCGTATCTTCACTCTACCACCATTCATGTGTGGCTCTTCGTTCCCTGCACACTCAACTTTAAAGCTAATGAAGCCGTTACCCTTTTGCCTCCGCTGGGTGCTTACCGCCGTGATTCTCCTCACCGCAACTTCGCTCCGCGCACAAGAATCTACGCCTTACGATCCCTTCAACGATCCGGCGATCATGCACATCGGCCACCTCAATCCCGATTGTGTCCCTGATACCCTCTACGGTCTCTTGCACCGCAATCTTCAATGGATGCCCGAATATATCTGCTGGGGAAAATCTTACGACTCCGCCGGGACCTCTCTCTGCGATGAAGGCCGGTATGACTCCACTGTCCGCTTTGCCGATGTCGTCGATACCACATGGATCGAGGCTCCCAACTGGGGGCGATACTCTTGCGCCGTCTCTATCGACAAATACAACGTCAACGATACGCTGAACGATCTGATCTTCTGGATCAAGGGGATCGACACCGTGACCGGTCAACATGGTGCACGCATTCCGCACGACACGGCACGCGCTCTTGTGGTCTTTGGACAAAGCAAGCTGGAGACAAAAGCGAAGATCGAACTCGACAAGATCAGGAACTTCCAGACCGGTCCTTTCAACGCGATGGCATTGGGGGTGAACACGGAACTGGTGAACCCGAAGAAGCGGGACAACACGCGCAAGACCAGTTGGGAGTTAAAGCGGGTGAACCGTGCTGTCGGAGAGGAGGAGGATACAACAGGATCGACCATCGCCCTACAGGATGCCGCCCTCGACGGCGTACAGGGGAGCGGGGAAGGGATACTTGCAACGGGGGAGACAGGGGAAGCCTTTGCCGCCCGTGTCTGGCCGAACCCGACAATCTACACGACCCATCTTGAAGTTGCCCCGCTTCCGGCAGGAACCTACACCGTGGAGGTCTTGGGCGTCAACGGTGCGGCGGTCTGGCACGCGGAGATATGGTTGGAACAGGAGGGTGAGGTCTTCGAGACGGTAGATGTCAGCCACTTGCCGAGTGGTCACTATATCCTGCGCATCTACACGCCCGTCAGGTCTTTCGGCACGTACCCTGTCATCGTCGTCAAGTAGTCTTCTGTGATCTGTACCGCCACGTTGGTTGCGTGGCGCGAAGGAGAGTCGTGGCGACTCTCGATCCGGCAACAACATTCATCAGATACCAAACGCATTCTCATATCTCCTATGAAGGTACGATTCTTACATCTCTTCGTCCTCCTCCTGCTGGCGGGAAGGACAGTTTACGCCCAATACTCCGAAGCCGCCTTCGAGCAAAAACAGGCTGGCGAACTCTACGACGAGCGGGGATTTATGCACGGCAAGGCCATCACCGTCGATGGCAAGTTGGTCGTCTCCAACTCCAACGGCAATGTCTCCTACAGCTATCCGCTGACAAGCTGGAAGGAAAAAGGGTACGGCATGGGACTGACGCTGAACTATTGCGGCTCGGTTGCCTTTACCACCTTTGGAGCATATACCGAAGAGAGCATGATTAGCCCCTACGCCCAGTGGAACAAGTTCACGCAGAACCGTCCGGTCTGGCTGGTCGGTTTCAACGGCTTTGCCGTGCAAGCCCTCTCCTTTGCCAACGCCTTTCATGCCGATCCCGATTGGGTTGATGCCTATGAGGATGTTTATACCACAAGCTATGATGACGATGATTTTCTCTGGGTGATCGACGGCTATGATTTCTGCAACCGGATGCAGGACTTTGCTCACGGGAGCTATGAGGAGCAGCAAGGGTCAACCCCCTACCGTTACCGGGATGTGATCCGGCTACTCCGCTCGGACGGGAGTGTGTTGGAACTCTTAAACATCAAACATGTGGCAGGGGCTGTTACCAACTCTTCAACGTGGAGTGAGACCGAAGACCTCTACAGCGGTCACTATGTTGTCAACGAGGCGAACGCGCAGGGCTATGCCTTTGTGGAGTTTCAAGACAACGTCGATTTGCCTGACTATCTTGAAGAGTTCCTGCCAAACGAAGCACGGTGGCAACCCCGGATCGTACACTACTATCCGGGAGATGGTCTGGAGTACATCTTTAGCGAGCGATTCAATCCCTACGGCATGGCCGACTTACGCGATGGATACACGCACTTCGGCGCATTACGGGCGAACCCGACGATCTTTTATCTCTCCGAAGTGCGCAGAGCCGGAGAGCGTCTGGTACAACTTCAGTATTCACGGCATGGCGAACTCTACAACTACAGCACAGCCTTCTCCTACGCCAGACTCTCGGACTCAACGAAGGGGCGTGCCCTGCTCACCAGTGTGGGGGATGCCTCCTTTTCCTACGGTGACGGCTGGATGGTGGTCAAGGACGAAGGGCGTGCCACCACTGTCCGTTTCGACACGATTGCCTACAGCGGCAATGCAGAATCAAGTGCGGTCTTTCCACTGGCAACATTGGGATACCTTACCGCAGAGGCCGAAGCGGTTGCCACCTTCGATCTGGAAGAACCGGGACAGTACAAATCGTGGGTTGGCTATGTAACGCGGATCACTGACCCGGAAGGACGAGAGACCACGTTTGATTATGAGACCTATGAACGGCGGCACTACGGTTTTGGCTTTCCGAAAGCTGCCGCCACGGTGACACTGGATAACTACCGGCTCAGCGAGGTTGTGGAGCCGACAGCGCAGTATGCCATTACCTACCATAACCGAGGGGGCGGCGCGACGATTGATGTCGCAGGGCTTGATACCTTAACCGTCTTGCAAGGGGCGGTCGGGGATTATCCGTATGCCTTCTCCAACGCAGCCGACAAGGTAGAAAAGCGAACGCTTGGAGTTGGTGGCACGCTTTTGACAACGGATGAATATGACTTTATCTTCGGCTCATCCCTTGTGGGGACAACGCCGACAGGGGCGATGATCTCAACGACCGATCATATCAGCGGACGGAGTACGATCTCTTCTTACGAGTATAGCCGCCATCTTCTTCCGCACGCTATTCCATTCACACCGGACAAATACTATACGGCACTGAATACTGTGGAAACATTCGGCTACGCCAACGGGGTGAAGACCGACTCGACAGGGCAATACACAACCTACACCAATCCGGCTCCCTATCTCTGGCTGCCGTTGACGGCAACGTCCACTTCAAACAACGCGGCACAAGGAAGGCAGTACTACACCTACCAACTCGATACGATTCGCCGCTTCGGTGAGCAAGACACATTGATAAAATACTTTGGGTTGGGCTTGAGCCAGCAGACAACATATAACCAAGACCCGCTTGAGCGAAACCATACGCTTACCGTTACTGACTACCTGAATATCACAGAGTTCGATACGACCTTTACGACCATCCAAATGAAGATCGACAAGTTCGCGATGCACCGCAAATTCTTTTACTATCGTGATACGATCCATGACCCTGATTTTGAACACAGAACCTTTGCCGAAGTCTTTTATGATCCGCGAATTCTGGTGGTTACCGGATACGACACGATCACGCTGGGTAATTACAAGATTCCTCCCCACTTCGGTTTGGTCGAAGAGACGCGGACAACAACAGACAATGGAGACTACCTTGCCGGAAAACGAAACGTATACTGTCAGGTAGGGGATTGCGATGGGGGACCGGAGACGATCACGGGTCTCTTGCAACTGAGCATGGCCGGTGCGCTTCTTTCCGATACGCTCTT
>JBFWSB010000138.1:0-10805 GCA_050248595.1 Kapaibacterium sp. (SeqCode) | reverse complement strand
TACATCTTAGAGGGTGGGGAGTGGCGCAAAGCTTTTGGTGGGGATGGAATGGAGTGTTTAATCGACTACTCAAATCCCGACGTGATGTACCACTCGGTTTTCAACGGAAACTTTGCTCGGTCAACCAATCGGTTCAGGGAGTCGACGAATCAGCGAACTTGGATATCGGGCAACATTCCCGGATTCGGCGATCAGTTTCAGGGGCCTTGGGTGACGGCATTGGAGATTGATCCGGTGAATCCAAATACGATCTACACGGCGATGTACCACGTCTGGAAGTCGACCAACAGAGGGAACTCGTGGCAGCAGATTTCTCCCCTGAACGTTAGCTCCGAGAAGACCGATGATTTTGGGAACCCGCTGCCAATTCACATTCGAGCAATGGATGTCTCTCCTGCTGATCCCGACGTTATCTACATCGGCACGTTCGAGGATGTTAGCGCAACGTTCGACGGTGGCGATAACTGGATCGACATTGGATTCCGGCAAGACTTCAACTTAGCGTTGACCGACATTGAGGCACATCCGAGCAATCCTGAGGTCTGCTTCGTCTCACTTTCTGGGTATGTAAACGGAGAGAAAGTTTACGGCTGGATTTCAGGGGAGTGGACGAATCTCTCTCGCAACCTACCGAACGTTCCGGTGAACTGTGTTGCCTACGATCGACGTAATGGTGGCGGTCTTTTTGCCGGAACTGACATCGGCGTCTTCCACTTGAGTTTCGATAACGAGTCCGCAGAGTGGGAGCCGTGCAACGAGGGACTTCCTCGCGTTCCAGTTACCGACATTGAAATCCATGAGGGGAGTGGCTTGATGAGAGCCGCAACTTTCGGGCGTGGTGTTTGGGAAACGAACATCGGTTCGTCGAGCGTAGGGGAAGATGATGGAAAAGAATCGGGAGTAACAATTCGGACGATCTCACAAGATGGAGTCTACGCTCTTCAGCTTGAATCGTTGGTAGCTGGTGAAGACTACGTGATCTTCAACTATCTCGGCGAGCGAGTGCAGAGTGGGGAAGTGAAGGGGAAGGAGCAAGAGATTGATCTACGCAACCTGCCGAATGGTGTTTACTACCTCGCACTAAAGTCGGAGGGATATAAAGAGTTGCGGAAGGTTGTGAAGGTCAACTGATTTGGGATTTCGGATTTCGGATTGTGGATTGGGAGAAGCATTTTCCGCAATCCGCAAGTGCAAGACTATGTCATTCCGAGGTCATCCGAGGAATCTCACAGGATTAGTAGAGCGATGGGGATACGTTCTTGGCATCCCAGCGAGACTCTTCGGAAGACCTCAGAGTGACAGGGAAAAATTTTGGATTGATGATTTCGGATTGTGGATTGGGAGAAGCATTTTCCGCAATCCGCAATCCGCAATCCGCAATCCGCAATCCGCAATCCGCAATCCGCAATCCGCAATCCGCAATCCGCAATCCGCAATCCGCAATCCGCAATCCGCAATCCGCAATCCGCAATTCCTAATTCCCTCCCCCATACTCTCCCCACACCTCGCGCAATCCATCACTGATTTCCCCAACCGTGGCGTAGGCCTCAACTGCATCCAGAATGAGGGGCATCAGGTTTGCGTTGCCGGTTGCCCCTCCTTTCAAACTTCGGAGCGTCTCGTCTACACGTTCGTTATTTCGCGAAGCCTTTACTTCTGCGAGGCGTGCCATCTGCTTCTCCCGGAGGCTATCGTCAACTGAGAGAACATCGTCGAAGGGAGGTTCGTCCATCTGATATTGATTAACTCCAACCACGATGTCTTCCTTGCTCTCCACCCGCTTCTGTGCTTCGTAGGCTGCCCGCGCAATTTCATCCTGCACATATCCTTGCTCGATTGCCTTTACAGCTCCGCCGAGCGCATCAATCTTCTCGATATACTCGTTTGCTTTCTTCTCAATCTCGTCAGTCATGTACTCCACGAAATAGCTCCCGGCAAGTGGGTCAACCGAGTCGGCAACTCCCGATTCGTGTGCGATCACTTGTTGTGTACGGAGCGCAAGCCGAGCCGCCTTCTCTGTTGGCAGACCGAGTGCTTCGTCGAAGCCGTTTGTGTGGAGCGACTGCGTGCCACCGAGTGCCGAGGCGAGTGCTTGAAGTGTTACCCGGACAATGTTGGTCTCCGGTTGTTGTGCCGTCAGCGTAGAGCCTGCCGTCTGCGAGTGGAAGCGGAGAGCCATGCTCTTCGGGTTCTTCGCACCAAACCGTTCCTTCATGATCTTCCCCCACATCCGCCGCGCAGCCCGAAGCTTTGCCACCTCCTCGAAGAAGTTGTTGTGGATGTTGAAGAAGAAGCTGAGCCGGGAGGCAAAGTCGTCCACGTCGAGTCCGGCATCGACTGCCGCCTGCGTGTATGCGATGCCGTTGGAGAGTGTGAAGGCAATCTCTTGCGCAGCAGTTGACCCTGCCTCGCGGATGTGGTAGCCACTAATCGAAATCGTATTCCAACTTGGAAGTTCCTCGGAGCACCAAGCGAAGAGGTCGGTAATCAGTCGCATCGATGGAGCAGGTGGGTAGATATAGGTTCCCCGCGCTGCATACTCTTTCAGTATGTCGTTCTGCACTGTCCCGCTCAGCTTAGAGAGATCGGCTCCCTCCTTCTTCGCCCGCGCAACGTAGAGTGAGAGGAGCGTAGCCGCCGTCGCGTTGATCGTCATCGACGTGCTCACATCCTGAAGCCTGATTCCATCGAACAACGTTTCAATGTCGGCTAAGGAGTCGATTGCTACCCCGACTTTCCCAACTTCTCCGTCGGCAATTGGGTGGTCGCTGTCGTAGCCGATCTGCGTTGGTAAGTCGAACGCAACCGAGAGACCAGTGACACCTTGCGAGAGGAGATAGCGGTAGCGTTCGTTCGATTCCTCGGCAGTGCCGAACCCGGCATACATCCGCATCGTCCAGAATCGACTCCGGTACATCGTTGGATAGGGACCCCGCGTGAACGGATATTCACCCGGCTTTTCCTGCGAACCACATCCTTCATCTGGCAGGAGGTAGGGGGGAATCTCAATTCCTGAATCTGTCTTGAAAATCTCTTTCCGTTCGTTTGGCATTGTGCGTTAATATTTAGTGCGTCAACGTTAGCTACTGGTTATTTGAGGGTCGAGAGAAGATTGCGGAGTGATTCACTTAATGGAGGAAGGTGATGGGTGGCAATTCGCCAGACAATCTGAAAGTCAATGCCAAAGTAATCGTGTACCACTGTTTTCAAGTCTTCAACAAATTTATCATACGTCAAATTTGTTGTATAGGATAACATCCGTTCGACTGCTTCAAGCATATCCTGAAGAAGGAACACAGGAATACGTTCAGACATAAATGATTTGCTTTTCGATATGAGCGAGAATGCGATCTCGGATGCCGTTTCGCGAAACGAGATCAACCGAAGCTCCTAACGTCGATTCGAGTTCAATTGCCAGATCTACAATTTCGAATCCGACCGGTTGTGAAAACTCTACGATAATGTCGATATTACTCTCATCGTTTTGATTTTCGCGAGCATATGATCCAAAAAGTCCAAGTGCTGTAAGGGGATAGCGTTGGAATAGATCATTCCGAACTTCTTCCAGTCTCTTCAATATTTCTTGTCGAGTCATCATATCTACACTCTGCTACCTGAAAACAACAAAACTATCACATCAAGGACGCTCCTCCAACTTACGGGGAAAATCAGCTTTTCTGACCAGATTTTTCGTTCGTGACGTGTCGAAGGGAATTCGTGACGGGGAAAAAAGTGTTCGTGATTTCGCCGACTATCTTGTAGAGCAACGAAAAGGAGAGGCCAATCTTCTGAATAAGAGAGAGAGACCAATCCCTTCCTTCTACAACATCTATTTGGAGATTATAGCATGAAAAGAGTGGTATTACTTGTTCTAACGGCTATTCTGGGGTTGAGTGGTGAGTTCGTCTCAGCACAGATTATTAGCTATCAAGATTCAACATCGTTCGACGACGATTTTGGTCGGTTGCGGGAGATTGACTTTGAAGATATGTATGGAGTAACGGTCGACCGGATGAAGATTCGGAATCCCTATGCTCTGCAATCGCTTGCAATTCCTGACTTGCAGGGTACGCCAACATCGGATGTGATTCTGCTCCTTGCGCAGGGGGCAACAATCGATTTTCCTACGCGCACCAGAAGTATTGAGCTTGTGGGATATGGCAGCCCATTCTACGTCCACGTGACAACGTTCGCCGATTCAACTTATGTTCTCGACCTACGGACATTTCCAACGACGATCAACGAAGATTCCGGGATTGCGAGGATTCAATTTTTCGGTACTGACGGAATAGGAGTGGATGTGAACTGGGGAGCCGGACTTTACAGTATCACTGCGCGAGATGGTTCAGGCGATACCCTCTGCTTCAGCAATTTCGATGAGTTGGAAGGGGATCGATACTATTTCATGGGGCAGGCGATGGACGTTGCTTGGATTGGAGATACATCCTTCATCGAGCCAGTTGAGATTCACGGTATCACCTTCAACGAGCCGAACTACGGGTTCATCGGTGTCCACTTTGCCGATTTTGAGGCACGTCCCGATGCTGACAATCCAATCGGGAATCTTGGGGTGCTCTTCATTGCCGGTGGGACAATCGACTTCCCCGATGGGACAGAGGGGGTGCTCCTGACGTTAGAACAGCTACATCCAGCCGACTCGCTCCTGTTTGAAGCAATTGACAACGATGGCGTTCGCGATACTCTTTTGGTAGTTGGGGCAGGGCGTGAGTACGACACAAACTGGGTTCCTGAACAACGAGCCACGTTCGCCCACGTCGCCTTCGGTTCCGAGGCGGGCATCAAACAAATACGAATGTTGAGTGGGTGGACAACCGAAGCGGTCGACTTGATTGATACGGTAATCAATGGCGAAAATGTGCAGTGGGTTGTCTACGAACAGGTCGGGATCGAGACCTATGTGATGGCAGTTCACATTGCCGAAACACCACCAACAGAGATTAGTGGGATTGGTGGACAAGTAGAGCAGGTAGAGAATGCCGGTTATTTAGCGGTGAACGAAACAGAGAGCTTAACTGCGAAGCTGCAAGATGCTCGCCAGTTTGCCGAAGCCGGAGATAACCAGCGGGCTATCGAGCGGCTACAAGAGTTTAGTCAGGAAGTTGAGGCACTCTACGTAGCAGGAGCCTTCGTGATCGAAGAGTCGAGAGGGATGCGGGGGGATGCAGCTTATGTGATCGACCGGTTGCAGCAAGGGGTTTCGGGCATCCCGATCTCTTCCCGAAATGTCCAGACACTACTTCCACAGCTTAGCAATCTTCGCGTTGATCAATCGGGCTTGAGTGCCTCCTACTATTTGCCGTTAGCCGAAGGTGGAGTGCTTGTTATTAGTGACATTCGCGGGAGTGTGGTGCATCGGATTACTCTCGAAAAGAGTGGTGAGCGGGGCGATCTGTTCTGGAATTTGCAGGATGGAGAGGGGAATCTGCTCCCTGCCGGAACCTACTTCCTTTCCCTTTCGGGAGGAGGGGTGCAAACAACATCTGTCATACAGGTTGGGCGTTGAGGGAATGCAGAGAAGATTGAGTGTTATACCACATAAAGAAATGGAGTAATACCTAATTCAAGTAAGGAAGACGTATTGTTGAAGAGAAAGGAGTGTATTCGCTTCTGTGGCTCCCCTCGCCCGGGATCGGGAGAGGGGCTGGGGGAGAGGGCGAAGGGAAGAGACATACGTCTTTGCTAATTGAATTCGGTATAACGAGATCGGGTCAGCAGTGAGAGAACTGCTGACCCGGTTCTTTTTTCTATCTCTTGTTTGTGGGTGGAGTTACTCCACCACAACCCTCCCAAGTTTCACCGTTTCGCCACTCTGCAACCGAAGCCAGTAAGCTCCTGCACCGGCAGATGTTGCGTCCCACTCCACAGTATAACTTCCGGCCTCAAGTTCGCGATCAACCAGCACTCCGACCTTGTTCCCCACAGCATCGAAGACTTCAAGTTGAACCGGTCCGTCGAGACCAACGCTGAACTCAACCTGTACATGATTTCCAGATGGGTTGGGTCGAGCTTGTGGGATCGCATACTTGCTTGCGTTCAACTCAATCAAGCGGAAGTTGAGACCGCAGATTGTATCGAGCTTCGCGTACCCCGGCTTGGTGGTAATGTCAACACAAGCGTTCGTGGTTAGGAGTGTGAAGGGCAACTCCGTAGCAGACTTTGCTCCGAGGTAGAGGTTCCCTTCCAACAAGATGAGGTTTCCTTCTCCGGTAAGCTCTTTTCCGGGTGGCGCAGTTAATCGCACCTCGATGAGTCCGGGAGAGACCTCTTCAATCGTGACACTCCACCCTTCCAACAACGTGCCGTTTAGCAGTTGCGCAATGGAGTTGACATCGGGATAGAGAACACCGGCATCATATTCCAGTGTGAACAGAAGATCTGATATGTTAGAGCCGGGAGGGACGGGGTCAACCTTCACTGCAATTGTAAGGCGTTGACCAATAATTGCTTGGTAGTCTCTGTCGATCCAAGCATTGATTCCAAGTTTATTGCCGGTACGTACTTGTACTGTGTCGTAAGCTTCGCAGCCGGTTACTCTGTTCGTGACGTGGAGGACATAGGTTGTCGTCACCGTTGGGGATGCAATCGGGTGTGGAGAGTTCGGATTGTCGAGACCTGTGGTTGGCTGCCACTGATAGTTAAGGTTCGGCTCCGCATCCCGTCCACCTAACCTCGTAGTCTCACCGAAGCAGAAAGCAGTATCTCTTCCAGCATCAGCAATTGGCAAGTTGTGGAGAGTCACCGACACAGAGTCGACTGCTGTACACCCGGTTCGAGTGTCGGTGACAAGAAGTTGAAAGCTGCCTGACTCAGTCGGCGATGCAATTGGATGTGGAGAGTTCGGGTCGTCAAGACCTTTTACAGGACTCCACTGATATATCAAGCCCGGTTCTGCATCCCGCCCACCTAACCTCGTAGCTCCACCAAGGCAGAGTGCCGTATCTCTTCCGGCCTCGGCAACCGGCGGAGCGTTGATGGAGATCGTTACCGAGTCTATAGATGAACACTCCCCCTCGCTGTTCGTGACTGTTAACTGATAGGTGGTTGTCTCAGTGATTGATGCAGTTGGGCGTGGAGAGTTCGGATTGTCGAGACCTGTTGCTGGACTCCACTGATATATGAAGCCCGGTTCAGCATCTCGCCCACCTAATATCGTTCTTCCAGATATGCAGAAGGTGGAATCTCTTCCGGCGTCGGCAATTGGCAAGGCGTTGACGGAGATTATCACAGAATCGAGTGCAACGCAACCTGTCCGAATATCCGTTACGAGCAACGTGTAAGTTGTCGTCTCCGTTGGTGAGGCAATTGGGCGCGGAGAGTTCGGATTGTTCAGTCCAGTAGCTGGTTCCCAAGCGTAGCGTAATCCGTTCACACTACCTGCTTCCCCCAACATTACTGTTCCGCCGGAGCAGATGGCCGTATCTTTTCCAGCCTTCGCTACAGGGAGTGGGTTCAATGTTACGGTAACGGTATCATATCCTTCGCAATCTTCAGCACTCTTTCCCCGGACATAGTAGGTAGTTGTTTGCGTTGGAGTTACTGTGATCTCTGGGCAGCCAGAACAGATCACTTCCCCCGAGGTGTTTGACCACTCATAATCAACTGCCCCGGTTGCCTTCAGTGCGACAGTCTCGCCGGCACAGATTGTGGTATCCCGTGCCTGCACGTCGAGTGTTGCGCTTACTCGCACTGTGACGTTTGAAGTATCCTTGCATCCACTCTCATTCTCAACAATCAGTTTATATGTAGTGGTGGTAGTGGGGGAGGCAGTTGGAGTTGCGCACGTATCACAGTCTAATCCTCGCGATGGAGTCCAACGATACGTTCCTCCTCCGCTCCCCGCAAGCTGTGTAGAGCCTCCTAAGCAGATACCTCTATCAGGCCCGGCATCAGCAACGGGTACTGGATGGACGATGATCGTAGCAGTGGAAGCATCAGTTGTGCAGGAGCGAGTGACTTGGAGGGTTACCTCATACCTTCCCGGTTTGTTAAACGTTACGTTGCCAAGATTTCTGCCTGAAACAGTAAAGGAGGTGTCGCCGGTAACCGACCAGTCGAACACCATCGGTCTTCCCCTACTCTGGTCAATGAATGTCAGGCTCTCGCCGGCACAGATTGTCGTATCACCCGGAGTAAAGATCGCCCGCAGCCTACCTGCATCTACGATTGAGGAGAAGAGACCATCAATACAGTTAGGCAGCCCGTAGAATCCCTTCTGCTTTGTGATGTCGGGAAAGAGAATCACGTTCTTCTCGAACGATGCTCCGGGTTGATCAGGATTGATTATCCGGCCAATCTCTCCAGTACTGGATGTCAGGTAAATCAGTCTGTCAGGGGCAATCTGGAGCGCGCCGCCAATCAGAATGGGGTCTGCAAATGTTGACTTGACCGTGGAAACTGGCCTTTTGGTTAATGCAATTTCCTCAGAGTTCGCCGGCAGCATTGTGTACTGGTAGATCGTAAACTGGCTTTGCAGGCTATCCCCTTCGGTGACGTAAACGTAACTGCTGTTCGGGGAAAAGCTTGCGCCGTAGTCGGCATCAATTTCTCCCAACTTCTTTTCCACAACACCTGTGCCCGGGTTGAACTGGAAGAGTTCCCCTCGCTTTATCTGTGCGTCGATTGATATTAGGTAGTGGCCACTCGGTGAGGCTTTCAAATATCCGGCTGAAGAGCGATCGTTTGCACTGCTGTGGACGTTGCCGATTGCGGTGATCACAGGCGTTGTGTTCAGTCCACCCGAGGTGACTTCCCACGCAAAGTATCGATCAGACCCAAGTTCGTGAGCTAGAACCCACGTGCTTGTGTCGCCGCAGTGGTAGATGCCCACCAGTTTCTCCGTTGCATCTTTTAGAAGTGGGATGTTCTTCTGCACTACTTCCCCAAGCCCACCAGCGCGCTTCATATCGACAACTGAGTAGTTGATGCCGAGCAGACGAAGTCCGTACGGACCAGCATCTGCGGTAAAGAGGTAGTAGATGCCAGAGTCTCCGGGATGGGGAACAATCAAAGCCGATTGTGTTGAACTCTGGTGACCGTTCAGGTTCGTGCCGTTGGACATTATTTGATGGTTCTGATTCCAGACCGTAACGCCATCGGTGAAGAAGAAGAGTGCTCCCGTTCTTGGATCGCAGATCGATGCTGTTCCTTCGATTGACTGTATTGGAGCCTGAAAGAGTTGTGGTGGTGAACCTGATCGGAAGTCAAGACCGACCTCTAAGCCAAAGCACCACTGATCGTAGGAACGATTCTGGGCAACGGCACTAACAGTCCAGAAAAGTGGGAGAAGTAGCGAAAGCGTGAGAATGGAACGTAGAAGCAAAGGTCTCATAAGTTCTCTCTCTGATGGTGATTGCAGGGTTCTGCCATCGTAGTTGTGACCCGGTTCACTTGTCTGAACAAGACAAACACCTTCAGGTCGATTTTGTTAGTGGCGATGGGAGAAGTTGAGGCATCATCTCCCATCTGATAGTAGCAATACAAAGAGAGAGAGATAATCGAGCCAATGACTATATAAAAGACACGATAGAAGAAGGTATTGTCACCGCAGTGGAACAGGAGGGGATTCTTATGTGGAGTATGAGGGCCGAGGTTTCCCCTTTGAAGTTAGGAAGTTGAGGAGGATTCGTAGGGGGAAAGGTGTTTCCCCCTACGGATTCCCGCATTACTTCATCAGCAACGTAAATGCGTGTGTCCAGTGATTGTTCCTAAAGCCGAAGTATATCCAGAGCATCGCGAACGTTTCCAGCCAGTAGGAGTTCGTAATGTTTCCAAGATCGTGTACTTTTTCCCACCCCCAATCTGTTGCAATGCCCGTTACGAACTCCTTCGCGGAGTCATCATCTCCTGCGATAAAGAGATCGGGATTCCCCTCTTGTAGGTGAGGGTGAATCATGATCTGAGCCGAAACTGTGTTGAACGCCTTCACAATTTTCGCATCAGGAAGCCACCTTTGCACAAGTTCTCCACCCGATTCTGGATATTGCACCGCAAGTTTCGGAGGTGGCCCAGCAGAGAAATCGAGTGGGTTGGTGACATCAATCACCACTTTCCCGGCAAAGTTCTCTGGGTTGGCAAGTTCAATCGCACTCTTTGTTCCCTCCCAACCAGTTGCCAGCACAATCAGCTCTCCAAACGCTGCTGCCTCAGCGTTGCTTCCAACCGATAGATTCTCATTCGCAATTTCACCCAACCACTCACTTAGCTTTTCAGGACTCCGCGTTCCGAGCTTGACGTGGTGTCCTGAAGCAAGAAAGCCCTTCGCTAACGTTTGGGCAACTTGAGCCGATCCGATAATTCCAATGTTCATCTCTGTTCTCCTGAGAAAATTTGTGTGTACATACAAGTATGTGATTCGTGTAAACTTTGAAATTTTGGGGGAGAGTTTGTGGATCGTCGTTGGTTGATAGTGGTGAGTGGAGAAGATGACAGATTTTACAGTGCCGAATTCCCTCAAAGTATTTTGCCCTTCACAACGATCAACTATCCACGATCTCTCTCCTATCCCTCGAGAACCCCAACTGCTCGATTCAACGAGTGGGTGAGTGAAACAGCCTCCTTTTCGCCGAGCAAGGTTGTGTACTCTTGGTAGAGGTTCTTCCAGGAGATTCTGAGCTGTTGGTCGAGTGCCAGACTCTTCTCCGTTGGGTGAACTTCGGTCTGCCGCCCCTGCGTTTTTCGCTGAACGAAGCCGTTTGCCTCAAGTTTTTCCACAAGTCGGGTGATTGTCGAGGGGGTGAGCCTTAGCTCTCCACTCAATTCCGTTGGCGTAATACCGGGGTGGCGGT
>JBFWSB010000137.1:0-10846 GCA_050248595.1 Kapaibacterium sp. (SeqCode) | reverse complement strand
GGGGATGATTTTGAAAAGTGCATTACTGCCTGTGTCGATAAACTGGAGCGTCAGCTTCGCAAGTACAAGGAAAAGCACCACAACGTACGTGGGGCACGCGAGCCGAACGAAGTAGTACTACCTGATGAGGATGAGCTGTAAAAGCTCCTCCATCCTTTGAAGCGAAGGGAGTCGGGTGATCGAAATACTTTCTGTTGTATATTCGATCCACCATTATTTCACATCCACGATCATCCGGGGGAACGATGAAGACCCTGATTACGACTCTTGTCTTGGCTACTGTGGTAGCCACTCCTTCTCTCTTTGCAGATACGTTGACTGTCGGGAAACTCGAGGATCCTGCTCGCAACCGCCTCCTAACGATATCGACAGGTGAGACTATGTTGCCCGGAACAGTCTCGTTTGGGATCCACGAAATCTTTTTAGGACAGTTAGGATTCACCACAGGAGAAAATCTTCAGTGGAATGCCTCGTTGGCGTTGACTCCTTTTCCGGTTATTGGTACTGGTCATGGAGGGTCAGGCATTGCCTTTATCCCCTATCTTTCTGCCGGAGCGAAGTGGCAGTTTACGCAACAGCGAGGGGGACTGGGTAATATGAGCCTTAGCTCAGATTTGGGTACGTTCTTATTCGAAACCACGTTCAATAACACGACAATCAACTCTACCTGGAATCTTGGTTCAGTAGGACTCCATGCCGGCATTGGTCTGTTAACGGAAATTGATGAGTGGCATACTTGGCTTCAGGGATATGGAGGGGTCGATGTAGAGCTTGGCAACGACGGCCAGAGACTTTGGAAGTTAATGGTTGAAGGGGTCTATCAGCAAAGCCCTCAGGATATGTCCTCACTTATGCCGGCTCGGGGCGGTTTGGCCATTCGCCGTGCCTCACACAACTTTATCTGGGATATAGGAGCCTATGCTGCGTGGCCAGAGCTTGACCAGGATCCGGGGCTTATTCCGTACGGTTCGCTTACCTGGATATTCTAATCCAAGTGGAGAGTCTCCTCTGAGAGCCAATGGAACCGAGAACGAGGAAATCGTTCACTACCCGATGCTACACATAACTACTGGAAGATTTCATGTCCCTTTTCGATGACATTAAGGAGCTGCGCAAGGATAACATTACGGTCGGCTTCCTTGCCGACGAGTGTCGAGATCGCTTTGAACTTCGTGCTGTAAACGAGGGTGTTGGTCGCGAGAAGCTGATTACCGATCGGAATCTTCACCGTCCACAACTTGCCTTAACTGGCTACACAAAGCTCTTTACGTTCCACCGCGTGCAAGTGCTGGGCAATACAGAAATCTTCTACCTGAACAGCCTGACACCCGAGAATCGCTTAAAAGCCTTCGCGACGATTCTGGAGTTCAACGTCCCCTGCATGATCGTTACCAGCGGAAATCAACTTGACCAACCTCTGATTGATTTGGCAACCGCACGGAACGTTCCAATCTTTTCTACCGAGCATGAGACCACGAAGGCAGTCTACTTTCTTGGGGATTTCTTGGACGATCAGTTTGCTGGCTACGCTCCGGTTCACGGAGCGTTTGTCGACGTTTACGGCGTTGGCCTCCTCTTTATGGGACGCTCCGGTATTGGAAAGAGCGAAATTGTTCTGGACCTTGTGGAACGGGGACACCGCCTTGTAGCTGACGATGTGGTAATGGTGACGAGGAAGGGAGAGGGCATCTTAATGGGAGCCGGGACGCGGTTTGGTGAACACTTTATGGAAGTGCGCGGGCTTGGCATTCTGAACGTTCGCGAGATGTTCGGAATTCGCGCAATTCGCTTTCAAAAACGTGTGGAAGTTGTGGTTGAGCTTCAGGAGTGGGATCCCAAAACAGAATATACCCGTACCGGACTTGAAGAGGAGCCGGTCTCCTTGTTGGGTGTGGATGTTCCCCACGTTCTTCTTCCGATATTTCCGGGAAAAAATGTGACAGTTATTGCAGAAGTCATTGCTTTGAATTACCTTTTGGAGCACTACGGCTATAATGCAGCGGAAGTTTTTGCTAAAAAACTCTCTAATGCTATTCGCCGGAATAACGGTCCCGATTCTCGGGACAGATCTATCCCCTATTTTGAGCACGATTTCGAGTAGAAAAAGGCGGTTTCTGCATCCATGTGTGTGGATACCGGCAGGGGAGGTTCTCTGTTTCTCAACTTTTGTAATACTAAACTGATTGGCGTATAGCATTTATTGACCACGTACCGGAGCACTATGTACGCGCTTGAAGTTACCCGTCGACTTTCCCACGTACTTCTTTGGGGAAGTCTGCTTGCAGCACTGATTGTGATCATCACTGGATAGATGATTGCGTACCATTACTCTCAACAGTAGCTGAAGTCACATTCTTAGAAGGTTTTCCACACACAGAACGGAGAGTGTGGTGGCTTTGCTTTGCCTGTTTGTGAGGAAGTGAACTTCCCCAATTCAAAGATACTCTACTGACCTCCTGACTCTTCGACTCGCGACTCTTTGCCTGGCCAATCTCTACTAAACCCAACGCAAGTTGAAGACTTGCCCCGACCACTCTATGAACTCTTCTCTCTACAAACTCTATGCACTCTCAACTCAAATTCATGAACATGTTGTAATCGTAACGGCATCCTGAAGAGAGGGTGGAAGCGTCACGTTGCAGATGTGATTTGCTACTACGTAGAGCGATCATCAGAACCGATGAAGAGAGGAGTGATTGTATGATGGTATTTGCGTATAATCATGGTCGTGTTGAACTTCTCATTGCCCGCTTGATAGGGCAATACAGTGAGAAACGTCGTCACCAGACCCGAACAATGGACGCAATTCATACTGACGCATCATCAATAGCTGAAGCGCCTTCTCACGAGCCAGTCTCCCTGAGCGATCCGGGCAATGTGCTAATGCTCGCCCTGCAAAGTGGAGATCGCACAGCCCTGAGAAAGTTGATGAGTCTCTACAACGACCGTCTCTACACCTTTACAGTGCGCATTGTCCGGCACTCGGAGACAGCCGAAGATATTGTTCAAGAGACTTGGCTCTCTCTCTACGAAAGCCGCGATCGCTATCAGACAACGTATCGGTTCTCTACTTGGCTTTTCACCATTGCTCGAAGAAAAGCGTTGAGCGAGCTTCGCCGCCGAAAAGTGCGGTCAATTGTTCGCTCTCTTACGGGGCAGCGGGATGGAGAGGAGGAGACAACGCTGGAAGTTCCTCAGGAGACATTCCGTCAGCCAGACGCTGAAGCATCTGGGGCACTTCTCTCAGAGATTATTGAACGGGCACTTGCTCGCTTAACCCCAGCACAGCGTGAGGTGATTGTACTGAGAGATATTGAGGGAATGGAGAATGAGGAAGTTGCCGAGATTTTGGGGTGGGATCTGAAGCCGGGAGCAATTCGCAAACGTGTCTTCGATGCGCGTGAAGCCTTCCGCAAAGAGATGATTGCCTTGGGAGTACGTGAGTGAAATTCATGGAGAATTGAACTGCGACATTGATTGAATAATTGAATGAATAATCGATAGTGAGTGGAGAGTGGTAGGTCGGCACCGAGATATGAAAACAGCCTCCTTATGAGATTGGATATCTGGATATATCGATCCAATACAGAGACAGAGAAAGAATAAAATCAAAGTAGAGCAATAGAGTTATGGCAGAACAATTTCATCAGATTGAGGGAGATGCTCCCGGAGGCTGGGAGGGATATTCCGAGCTTCTGAAAGAGCATGGGAGGCAGAGAATGTCCTCTGCCTCCAGTAATCGGCTTGCTGAGACGTGGGAAGACCTTGTGGTGCAACGACGACGCGCCCGTAATCTGCGCGTTGGTGTGGGAGTACCTACCGGAATTGCAGTGATAACCGGACTGGTTCTATTTTTCGGTTCGATAGGGGAGCCTGCCGACCACCAACTAATCCCTGCGGTTGAAATGCCCGCACCGAAGGTTGTTAAGGAAGAGGTAGATATTTTTGCCAACCCGGCAATTCCACCCGTATGGTACGACACCGCACTTCCTCCTATTGATGTCAATCTTCCATCGATGCACATGGATTCAGCTCTGTTTGATTTACAGACGAGAATCCCGACAGCCGATTCGCCAGTGGCCGGGGAACCTCCACGGTAGGGGCTTCGTCTACATCGATAGCAGCGGAGAGAGGCCTCTCCAGAAAAGATGGTGTGTGATATCGCTCGTTGCGTGAGGAAAATCCTTGTATGCAACGAGCGATACTGCTATTATGGATTCCGATTTAATTCTTTCGTCAACTGAATGAAGATTATGATGTACCACACTCTTCGTTTGATCGCACTATTTGCCTTTGTTCTTCCCTCGGTTCTCCTCGTCGCCTGTGGGGGGGATTTAGAACCAGGCAAGCAAGACACACCTGCAATTCCAGCTTCAGAGGCTGGGAATCCCGTAACAGGCGATTGGGTGGTGATTCACAATCTCTCGGATCCCCAGAGCTTGAATACTCTCACCTCTACCGATGCCACTGCCTCGGAGATCAACGGATATATCCTCGAAACACTGACTCTGACTGATTGGAGAACTTTGGAGACGATCCCTTGGATTGCTGAAGAGCTTCCAGTTGTTGGCGCAGACTTAATGAGCTATGAGTTCCGCATTCGGAAGGGGATCACCTTCAGTGATGGTGAGCCGCTGACAGGTGAGAACTTCATCTTCTATCTGAAGACGATGAAAAATCCATTCATCGTCAACGCTGCCCCCCAGCGAACCTACTACGCCCGCGTTGACAGTGCAGAGTTGATCGACGGCGATCCATATCGCTTGAGGGTGGTGATGGCCGAGCCTTACTATTTGGGAGATCAGTGGGCTGGCGGATTGGTTGCCTTCCCCAAGCATGTCTGGGATCCAGAGGGGAAGACAGATGCTATATCGTTCAAGGAATTGAATGGAACCGACTCGATTACCAATCCCTACGTCAAAGAGTTTGCTGAATTCTTTCAAGACCCTCAGAAAGCATTCGATCCAAAATTTTTAATTGGGACTGGTCCCTACATCTTTGAGCAGTACAGGCAGAATGACCGTGTAGTGCTTAAACGGAATGAGAACTATTGGTATAGCAGTAACGAGTGGGGGAAGGCTTGGCCAGATAAAGTTGTTTGGCTGACGATTAACGACCAGAACGCATCACTCTCTGCTCTGAAGTCTGGTGACATCGACTTTGTTCCTCGCTTAGCTCCCATCCAGTACAAGTATGAGAAATCTCGTTTCGAGCGGAACGATTTGGTTCCTTGCGAGTACGACTATCCTGCCTACAGCTACATCGGATATAACGAAGAGAAGCCAATCTTCAGCGATAAGATGGTGCGGAAGGCTCTGGCCTACGCAATCGACCGGAAGACCATTATCGACAACGTCTACTTCGGCTACGCCACACCAGTGCAGTCACCAATCTACTTGAAGCGACCAGAGTATGACACAACAATCAAGATTATCGATTTCGATTTAGAGAAATCAAAAGAATTTCTCGATCAAGCTGGATGGAAGGATAGTGATGGGAATGGAATCCGGGACAAAGTAATCGATGGAAAAAAGACTGACTTGACTTTCAAGATTCTCCTGAACTCTGGAAACGCGCAGCGGAAGCAGATGGCATTGATCTTTATTGATGCTTTGAGGAAGATTGGAGTAATTGCCACAACCGATGAACTCGACTGGTCGGTCTTCTTGGATAGAACCCGCGATGGAGACTACGACGCATATATTGGTGGGTGGGCAATGGGAGTAACGGAGGGGGATATGTATCAGATATGGCACTCCGAGTCGGCGAAGAATGGTGGATCGAACTACGTGCGGTTCCGCAACCCTGAACTCGACAAGATTATCGAGACCATTCGGGGAACGTTTGATTTTGATCAGCGGAAAGTTCTCTACAACCAAGCACAGCGTATCATCGACGACGAACAGCCCTATAATTTCCTCGTTGCAAGCCTCTTCTTGGGAGGAGTTCACAAACGTTTCCAGAATGTTGAATTCTATGCTCCACGTCCATGCTATAGTGCTGCGTGGTGGTGGGTTCCCAAAGGAGAACAGAAGTATACTACCTCTCCAAAGCAGGTAGTTGCCTTAAATTAGTCTCGATAGCAATCTCTATAGGCCGGGTCGTGCGACCGTTTTGCGACCCGGCATTTTATATTGCAGAAGGTGGTAGAGGTTCGTTTTGTGTCGGATTCAGTATATTCGGCCTTCGGTTTTGCAAGTAATCACGTTGACTGAGTCACTTTCCCGAGTTCTATGGGAACATATATCGTCAAACGCATTCTCCTCTTTATTCCGACGTTCATTGCGATTACGTTGATCACCTTCGGTATCAGTCGGATGGCTCCGGGCGATCCGGCTGAGCTGATTGCCGGTATCAGTGGCGAGAATCAACAGGCTGATCGTCAAACGGCTGAGGCGCAGTTGCAAAAGATTCGGGAGAAGTATGGTCTCGACAAACCAGTTGCCGTGCAGTACTTACGGTGGGCTGGCGGAATTCTCTCGCTTGACTTTGGTGTCTCCTACCGAGATCAGCGGCCAGTAATGGAAAAGATTTCCGACGGTGTCTGGGTGACACTGAAGATGAACATCATCTCGATTATTCTCGCCTACCTTATAGCGATTCCAATCGGCATCTATTCTGCAACACATTCAGGTTCGATAGGAGATAGAATTTCATCGACGCTACTCTTTGCCCTCTACTCGATCCCCACATTCTGGGCCGGTACACTCCTGATTATTTTCCTGACAAATAACGATTATCTCTTCCAACTTTTCCCGGTTCGTGGGTTGTACTCTACGGCATACGACGAATCGTGGTCGTTTTGGCAGAAGTTTATCGACCAGACGTGGCATCTTGCCGCCCCTGTGTTGATTTACACCTACGGAAGTTTTGCCTTCATCTCTCGCCAGATGCGAGCGGGTATGATCGAGGTGATCCGGCAAGACTACATCCGAACGGCACGCTCGAAAGGACTTTCCGAGCGGGTTGTTGTCTACAAACATGCGTTGCGGAACTCTCTTATTCCTATTGTCACTCTTCTCGGCGGGCTTTTGCCGAGCTTGGTGAGTGGATCCATTATTGTCGAGTTGATCTTCTCGATTCCCGGTATGGGAAAACTTTCGATTGACGCATTGTTAGCGCGGGACTATCCCATTATCATGGGCGTGCTGACACTCGGGGCGATCTTGACAATGATCGGCGTCCTTATTTCCGATCTCTTGTATTCCGTTGTCGATCCACGGATCGCCTTTTCGAAAAAGAATGCGTGATTCTCTATTGAAGTCATCTACCAATGAGTGATAAACCGGTACAGCAAGGGTTAGACGGGGCTACAGGTTCTCTATCGAACTCGATAGAGAATGGAGATTTGCTCGCCGCTTCGAACGAGGCAAGCGCAGATAAGTCGCAAAGCTACTGGGGATTGGTTCGTCGGCAGTTCAAGAAGAACAAACCAGCCGTAGCCGCCTTTCTCTTTATCTGTCTTCTCGTCCTTGTTGGTCTCTTTGCCGATTTCTTAGCAAACGATAAACCTATCGCTTGTAAGTACAACGGAACGCTCTACTTCCCAGTACTCAAGCAATATGTAGTCGACCTTGGGATTGCATCGTGGCCAGCAGAATTAACCAATGCCGACTGGAAAAATCTTGAGTATGAGTGGAGTATCTTTCCTCCCGTGCCATACCGTGCCAACGAGACAGATAATCAGAACCCTCTGATTACACCTTTTGCCGACGGCGATCACTCCCACTATCTCGGAACGGATCAGTTGGGGAGGGATATGTTGGCCGGACTGATCCACGGTACACGAATTTCGTTAGCAGTCGGATTAGTCGCGATGGGGATCGCAACACTGATCGGTGTTATTCTGGGTGCGTTAGCAGGATTCTTCGGTGGGTGGGTTGATATGGTTATCTCCCGCGTCATCGAAATCTTTCTCAACTTCCCTGTACTCCTGTTGATTATTACGATCGTTGCCTTCCTCGGTGCGAATATCTTCTACATGATGATGGTGATTGGCTTGACCGGGTGGATGGGTATTGCCCGATTGATGCGTGGTGAAGTGCTCCGCGTGAGGAATATGGAGTATGTCACCGCTGCAGATGCTCTCGGCTTCAACCCTTCTCGGGTGATCCTCCGGCACGTAATTCCAAACTCACTTGCCCCTGTTCTCGTCTCGATTGCCTTCGGTGTTGCCTCGGCAATTCTTATCGAAGCCTCTCTCTCCTTTATCGGCGTTGGCGTTCCCGCAACGGTTATCACGTGGGGATCAACGTTGAATGCTGGCCTCAGTGCTGTTTATGCTTGGTGGCTGACAATCTTTCCCGGCTTCATGATCTTCCTTACTGTTCTTAGCTACAACCTTGTTGGGGATGGTTTGCGTGACGCAACCGACCCGAGGTTGAAGATCTGATTTTGAAGTAACTGACTTAATGTTTAATGATAAAGCCGTAGGGGCGCAAAATCTTGCGCCCCTACGGCTTTATCATATCAACCCCTTCTCCTGAAACAACTCCTCACCTTGTTGGATGACTTGTTTGTCTTACGTTTGTCCCCATCAGTCAAAAGGTGACTGATGAGTCATGTTTTAGATGCCGCGATCATTTGATAGGATGAAGATTAACAGAAACGATATTGAGGGTCTCTCCAGAAGGGAGAGGGAAAAGCTGATTCGGAAGAAGGAGATGTTAGCTGCCGCACGGCAAATTTTTGCACAGAAAGGATATGGTGAGACGACGTTAGAGGATGTGGCAGAGTTAGCCGAGTTTGGCAAGGGGACACTCTACAATTACTTCCCGAATAAGGAAGCTCTCTTCTCCAGTGTACTTGAAGAGGTAATGTCTGGCTTTCAGGCGATTGTCGACGAGGTGTTGACGAGAGACCTTGGATTTGAGGAGAAGTTCCGAAAGATGATTGAAGAATCTCTGCGGTACGCATTCAGCAATCCGGAAGGAATCATGCTGATGTCGCGCGAGTCGCAACACCTTCGGGATAATAACCCTCTGATGCAAATCAAGCTGCAACTTGTCGGTCGCCTTGCCGATACCATCGCCGCCGAACAGCAAAAAAACAAGAAGATGCTTCAGGTAGAGGCAGAACAACTTGCCTTGATTCTCATGAATATGATTATGGGGCAGTTCATTAACAGACTTCACCTCCACATCTTCAAGGGAGTGCAGGGGACTGAGAGTGCGAGCGAAGGGTGGTTTTGTAGTCCCATTACTCCGCAGATCATTCAATCCCTGACAAACCCGGCCAATCTCGAGGAGGATGTCGAGAAGGCAACCGAACTCGTTTTCTCACTCTACTTCTTCGGCATTACCGGAGCATCGCAAACTGGACGCAAGCTAACATCACGATAAACTCACATGAAAAACCACCACAGATTCTACAGAGGTGGCGGGGCCATAGTCGCCCTTGTTGCTGCCATTATCGGAGTTCTTCCGGCACAGGGACAGACACCTCAATCACTTTCACTGAACGAGGCGATTACGATTGCTCTGGAGAACAATCGTGATTTAAAGATGGCTCGTCTCGAACTTGAGAATGCCGACGCGCAGGTAGACGAGGCTTTAGGGAATGCCTATCCAACGCTCGACCTCAACACCCGCTATACCAGAAACATCCAGCGTCCGGTCTTCTTCTTTCCGGGAGAGGATGGGATTGTGCGGCCAATTGAAATTGGGTCGAAGAATGCTCTCTCGGCGGACTTGACTTTACAACAGATCATCTTCAACAGCGCGGTTCTGACCGGTGTGGGGACATCGAAGATCTACGCGCAGGTGTCACGGCAGCAGCTTCGGACACAGACAGCCGATGTTGTGCTGAATGTGAAGCAAGCCTACTATACGGCATTGTTGGCGAAGGAAGTTCTGCAAGTGAACGAGGCGTTGCAAGCAAATGCTCAGGCGAACTATAACAACACGAAAGTCCTTTACGATGCAGGGTTGCGAGCGGAGTTCGATGCAATCAGAGCGGAGGTTGCCGTAGCGAATCAACAGCCTTTGGTCGTGCAGGCCAGAAACAACTATCAGGCGGCACTCGATGGGTTGAAGCTCCTTCTGGGATACGATAATATCACACAAGTAGAGTTGGAACTCACCGGGAGTTTTGTTCGCCCAGGCTTATCAGGAGGAACCGAGCCAACTCTGGAGCAGGGGGTGGAAACAATTCTGGAGAAGAACCCACAGCTTGAAGCGTTGCGCCTTGCTACTGATGTGAATAAGGAGTTAATAGCAATCAACCGTTCCGAGTATCTGCCAACAATTGCACTCTTCGGCACATATAAATATGAAGCCCAAGCAGATGCCTTCAGCGACTTCGACTTTCAACCGACAGCATATGCTGGGTTGAACCTCTCTCTGAATCTATACAACGGCGGGAAGACTGAAGCGAAAGTAGGGCAGGCACAGATTGCTTACGACAAGAGCCGATATCAGGTAGCTCAGGTTGCTGCGATACTGAAGACGCAACTTGAGGCAACGCTCCGAAACATCGACTATGCACGGCAACGCATTGGGGCTGGCCAGCGAACGATTGAACAGGCAGAGCGAGCATATAAAATTGCCACAACAGCCTACAAAGCTGGAACCGGAACCCAGCTTGAGATTAACGACGCTGACCTTGCGTTAGCTCAGGCGAAACTCAATCAATTAAATGCTGTGTACGACTACAACATTGGCGTTGCTCAACTGGAGAACCTGATGGGAGAGCATGTAGTTCTAAGAGACGACAATGCTGAGTATCAACCTTAAGCAAAAGGTTTCCAGTGCGAAACTTGGACAGACAAACGCGAGAACATTTTCCTTTATATCATAATTGCAAAGAACAGAATGAAAACCGTCATGAAACTGATTCCCCTCAGCTT
>JBFWSB010000136.1:0-10862 GCA_050248595.1 Kapaibacterium sp. (SeqCode) | reverse complement strand
GCTGGGATGAGAAGTCTGAGAGAAGTCTTGACTTTGTAGAGAAAGGTGTAGACTTTGCTGGATACATTATTCAACGTGCTCGCAAAGCTGCTGGCTCGGATGTTACCCAATATGATTCGGTTGTCGGTTTCAACATCGGATATAAGACGATCGGCCTTATCCGGCTACCTTCCATTCCGAGTGGAATCAGTCGAGTTGTTGCTGCGCGTTCGGGAAATTTACAGGCACTTGGGCCGTGGTGGAGACTTCCAATGCTCGCAGATACATTTGCTATTCCAGGGTTGCCAACAGCATTGGCCGTTGTGCAGATTGACTGCTACGACACAATCAAGCGACAAGGTGGTCTGGCAGATAGTGTCATTGTTCGTCGAGATGCTTGTTTGGATACCATCTACGGTCTATCATTTGATCCATTTGACGATGAGAACAACGACTCCACAATCTTCAATGATCTTTCCGGACATTGGTGGAACAATGGAAGTTGGGGCGATCAGTTCTCGAACAAGGCGATTCGTGATATCGTGCGCAATGCGATTTCTGAGATTATGGATAGCGTCACGAACGGCCGAACCTTTATTGATGTCGGCGACGACAATGGTGATGGTCGGGTTGATGCAAATGAAGTTGACTTAACGGCGAACGAAAAGTTGATAAATAATATCGATTACTACTATCGAGTGCTCGCATTTGATGGTGGTAGTACCGAAGACAATACGCCACCAAAGACGAACACCGGCATTGCTGGTATCAATGAGGTGCGCGCGACTCCCGAGGCTCCGTCCGCCGGGTTACCGATTACACCAGAAGTAATTTCTCAAAGTGGTCTTGGTGGTATCAGTAACTTCCGCGTCATTGTCTACGATCAAGAGCGACTTGGGCAGATATTCGGTGGGGATACCCTCGAGTTTGAGTTCCTTCCATACAAGCTCTGGGATTATGATGCGAACAGGCCGAACAGCGATAATCGCTTCTTCAATCCTCGCTGGTATACTAACGAGATTGTTGTCAGAAGCAAGAAGTTGGGCGAACTGAACAGATTTGCGATTCCTTTAGTTCGAGGAGATTTTGCTCGACCAGTCTTTTCTGATCGTGCATTTAGCCAACTCTCTTCGGCTAATGCTGGAGGTGGGTTCAGTACATTCCGATTCTTCAATCTCGACTCAACGTTGGCATCACGCTTTGTCTACTTCAATAGGGACACTACAACGTCAGCGGGTGTCGACACAACAGTGGTTGATTCCATCTTCACGGATCTTCGCCACATTGTAGCTGAATACCGAAACACATTTGTGACCGAGCCAGGGCAGTTCCTTTTCGGTACAAACGGCGTAACGAAGTCGACGATCGGTGTATCGTTCGACTGGGCAGGACAGCAGTTCGGTGACTCGCTTCGTTTTGGACGTTACTTCCCCGACTCAACAATGTGGCCGAACCGTGACTCTTCAATCCTCGGCCACGTTATTGTCAATGCCAATGGAGACCCAGAGTTCAAAAACAACTTCAATCCATTTGATGTCGTTGATGGACCTGGAGGGGGCACACCGAATACTACTCTGATTAATGGAAGTGTGGTATACGGTCAAGATCAGAACAGTGTTAACCTGAACCGGTCGACACCAAGTATTGGTCAGCCTAAGATCGAAGTAACCTTTGTTGATGGTGGGACTGAGAACTTGGTCTGGCAGAAAGATGGCAAGACATACACAGTAAATGGCGTACGGTACATTGTACCTGTTGTTCGGAACATCAATTCCTTCTCGTATGATGTCTTCACTACCAATGGAGAACAGTTGAAGGAGGAAGTAAAGTACAACTACGAGTTCCCAGCTGACGGTGATATCAGATTGCGACTCGATACGGCTGCAACAACAGTGCTCCGTAATGAAGAGGCTCTTATCCGGCTTGTTGATTTGGGTGAGTTTGCCATGCTTGCATACGATTGGACCTCAATCCGTGGGGCAACTCCGGCTCAACGTCGCGATCTGTTGAGCTACCGAACCAATACCGCTCGGACGCCATCAGTTTCACCGATCGGCACACCGAATCGTTACTATGTTGGTGAGTACACAGCGAACGTCAGTGACGGAACAACAACAGATGTTCGGTTTGTACACAACCTGATTGTTAACGGTGCTTCGATTGTTGTGGACTTCTCTGGAATGGGATCGACGAACTCAGGACTTCAGATACGTGACAGAACTCGTCGCGATCAGCTGGTACCAGAGAATCCTCCGTCAACAGACTTTGAGTCCGGAGACAAGTTCGTTGTCCACTTCACAGGTGGTGCTGTTGGTCTGCCGGAGCCAGGTGCGAAAGTTCTGGTTGCGATTCCAGATCCAACGCCAGGGCCAGGAGAGTTCACAGATGATCTGCTCGACGCAGTACGTGTTGTTCCCAATCCGTATTTGATCGACCATCTTGGTCAGAATACAACAGGGGATAAGAATATCTACTTTACACGTCTGCCTGAGCAGTGCACGATTGAAATCTATACTGCCGCAGGTGATTTGGTTCAAACAATCGAGCACGACGCTTCGCAGAATGTTGACGGACGTGTTGCCGTCAATGCCTGGGATCTTGTCTCGAAGGGAAATCGTCAGGTGCAGACTCAGCTGCTTGTTGCACGCATTATCACTCCTGACGGAGCAGAGACCGTGAAGAAGTTCTCGATAGTCGTTGGTGGCTTCAGACTCTTTACCCAATAATCTGATATTGCATAGAGAAGACTGAGGAGAGATACCATCTCTCCTCAGTCACTATCGATTCAATGTCTTTCGACAAGAAACAGGAAACGAAGAATTATATCAATTAGGAGTATAGAGTAATGAAACACATATACTTGTTCGGTCTGTCTCTGCTTGTTTTTGCTGGTGCAGTAGCTACCCTTTCTGCGCAGAGTGACACGGACTTTCTCGAGATACTTGAAAGCAAAGAGTTCTCAAAGGTGGGTGTGGGAACAGGAACGTTCCTTAATATCCCTGTTGGCGCACGCGCCACAGCCTTAGGCTCAAGTTTTGCTGCCCTTGCCGACGACCCAACAGCTCTCTACTGGAATCCAGCAGGTATTACACAGATTGCTGGAACCAGTGTGTCGGGAAGCTATACGGCAATGTTCGCTGGGATTAACCACAGCTTTGCTGGGATGACCTTCGAAATCAGTGATTCATACAAAGCTGGTGTCAGTGCGCTATCACTAAGTTCTGGTGATATTGAGGTTACCACACTTTTTGATCAGAATGGAACAGGTGGATTTTATAGTGCTACCGACCTTGCAATCGCAGCTTCGATTGCTGGACAGCTTACAGATCAGTTCGCGTTCGGGTTTACAGGCAAAGTCGTTAATATGTCCATTGCTGATGTCTCAGCTTCTGGAGTTGCATTTGATTTTGGTACGCTCTACGATCCAGGTTTCCTCGGAATGAAGATTGCCTTTGCTGTGCAGAATCTTTCTGCTCCGCTGAAGTACTCTGGTCCTGGCCTTATCCAGAAAGGGCGGACAGATCAAGTGACAGGTAACAGAGAGCCAGATGTGGAACTTGAGTCGAACACAGTCTCGTTGCCCCTTGCATTCCACGCAGGTCTGATGGCTGACTTGATCCAAAACAATGAGGATCATGTTCTAAGAGGTGTTGGAGAGTTTACTACATCATCTAATCAGGCAGAAGGACTTGGTCTCGGCGTTGAATACGTCTGGAAGGATCTTCTTGCAGCACGTGTAGGCTATCAAACAGGATCGGCTGACGCTTATGGATTGAGTGGAGGCCTTGGTCTTACCTACCAATCCGGGTCGTTCAATGCGAATCTTGATTATGCCATTCGTCCACACCAGACATTGGGGCTGCTAAATACAATCACAGCTTCAATTCGGTTGCGGTAAGAAGCTCGAAGCCTAATCAAAACGATCTCGCACATCAGTGCAAGGCGGGTTTCCCGGTACAGGACGACGATGTCGTTATCGCCGAGAAACCCGCTTATCGTTTGAGTGAGTATCGACTCTCATAATCTCTTGCCGCAGTTGCCGTCACCGGCCTATGTTCGATAACTATTCGGGTGCTATCATGCTGATCTACTTCAAACGAAAATTCATCACCACTTCTCTTGTTTGGGGAGGGCTGATCTTTCTTACCAGCCTCATCCACGCCGAACCAAGCTCTCTCGATTTTTCATATTCCTATAGCTGCTACGCTGAGAGAGGAGAGAAGACTACTGTTGAATTTTTCTTCAGGTTCTCTGAAAATGGGCTGACTTACAGTGAGAATTTTGGCAGGTTGTTGATCGACTTCAAGCTCTATGATAGTCTGGATCAACCAATTGACAGTTATCTCTGGATGGTTGATCACGAGACGGCTGAAGGAGGACCATCGGGAAAAATCTTTGGGGGTCGTGAACGCTTTGAGGCATCTCCTGGAATCTATTATGTAAAGGTTCGACTTACTGATGCTCTTCAGCCTACACGCTACGACACGACAAGCTTTCAACTTGAGGTGCGTCGCTTTGATCGAGATAGGATTGGGTTGAGTGATATTGACCTAACAACGGAGATGGCTCCAACTGACGACACATCACATCCCTTTGCTCGCGGCAACTATATCTTGATGCGGAATATCGACGGCATTATCGGTCCACCGGAACACCGCCTTAACTCGTATGTCGAGATCTACAATGCGGACAAAATTCCTGCATCACAATTTGACCTTCTCTGGATCATTGCCGACTCTACTGGAAAGGGAGTATACATTCGCGATACGTTAATTCGTCGACCCTCGACTTCTTCAATCTTTGAAATCAACTCAGTAGTTGTCAATGGCTTGAAAAGTGGGTGGTATATTCTTGCAGCAAAGATATTCAACGGTCGACGTAATAGTAGTGCAACTGACTCCGCAGAAGTTGTGAGAGGATTTTGGGTTTGGAATCCAAGAATTGATTCGTTGACCAACGTTCGGCAAGAGTTAATATCCGAGAGGATGGATTTGATTGACCCCTTATATTCCGGTATGAAGGAAGAAGAACTCGACAGGGAGTATGCCGTTGCCGAGTATCTGATGAGTGAAACCAAGCGGAATGTCTGGAAAAGCTTGAGTGGTACAGAGTCTAAGTCCCGTTTCCTCACACAATTCTGGTTAGCACTTGACGACGACCTGACAACACCTGAAAATCCATTTCGTGATGACTATTTTAAGCGAGTAGATTTGGCGCGCAAACTCTACTATTCGCAGACAACCCCAAAAGGGTGGGATAGCGACAGAGGTCGAGTATTGTTAACCTACGGTACACCCGATGGAGTTGAGCGCCGACCAAATGAGCAAAACCGTCGTCCCTATGAAATCTGGACCTATAATTCCTTGCAGATTGAGTTCGTTTTTGTCGACATGGGGAGCACCGGCTCATATAAACTGGTTCACTCTACAGGGCGAAATGAGATTCAACATCCTGAGTGGGAACGTGATTACGTAATTCTGCACGATCAATGGTATCGTGATGAGACAGGGAATCAAGGATTCTAACGAACCAAGTGGGTAACGGTTGATACGCCGATTCACGAAAACTCTCTGGCGCTTTGCCTTTCACGTCTACGGACGATATGTCCCATTCGGAGCTGGAGGTGCCATTGCCTCACTTCTGTTCAGGCCTCTCTATTTTTTAGGATTGCGTCGTTCAGTTGCCCTGACAAATCTTGCCCTCGCTTTTCCAAACAGGGATAGTTCTGCTCGGGAGAAAATTGCGAGAAACTCCATGCGGAACCTTCTCTCTGTCTACCTTGAGATTCCTCGCCTCAGTCACATGCCCGAGTTAGAGCTTCATTCTCGACTGCAAATCTCAAACATTGAGTTGCTAACTAATCCAGAAATTGATCGGCGTGGTGCGCTCCTCCTTTCTGGCCACGTTGGTAACTGGGAGCTGTTAGCAATTGGGGCGGCTCGACTTTGCCGAAGAAGCTTCTCCGTAATCGTTAAAGGACAGAATGACTTCAATGAACTGGAGCGGACTCGTACTGCCTTCGGCAATCGGGTTATTCCACTTCACCGGGCAGCACTGGTAGCCAGTAGAACGCTTGCCGAAGGGGGTGTTGTCGCAATGCTCGCCGATCAGTCTGCCTCAGCAAAAGAACTTCCTGTCACCCTCTTCGGTGTGGAAACTACAGCTTTCTCAACACCGGCTCGGCTTGCTTTGCGGTATCGACCCAAGGTGATTGTTGGATTTGCCATTCGAGAGAGAGGAGGACGCTATCATACCAAGTTGATGGAGATTCAACACGATGATCTCGACGACACTGCCGAAGGGGTTGCTATATTCACTCGTCGATACCTTGACCTTCTTGAAGATGTGATTCGGAACAATCCTGACCAGTGGGTTTGGCAACATCGACGCTGGAAACGGTCTCCCGGAGTTCAGTATGATTAAGTCTGCTTTGATTGTTCAGCCCGGGTTCCTTGGCGATGCTGTGTTGGCAACCGGTCTGTTGAGGCTTCTCCACAACCTGAGTCCAACAACCAACATCGGATTGCTCGTTCGATCAGGATACTCCACTCTCTTTGCTACACACCCTGCCCTCAGTAGTCTACATGCTATTGATAAGAGTCGTGCTGATGACTGGCGCAGAGTGCGTGAAGAACTTCGTTCCTGCAACTACGATCTCGCGTTGATTCCCCACCGCTCTTTCCGGTCACAACTTGTGCCATATCGAGCCGATATTCCTCGGCGCATTGGATTTCGGCAGAGTGCCTTCTCATTCCTCTCTACTGATCGAGTAGAGTATCGAATCGCAGACCATGAACTTCAACGGAATGCTTCACTCTTGGCCGCTGGCGGATTTGATCTTGAGGGGAAATCGTCTCAATCGTGGCTTGTACCAGACGAATCGATAGTGAGGTTGATGCGCGGACGATATGGGGATGATCCTCATCTGGTTGTTGTTGCTCCCGGGTCGGTTTGGCCAACCAAGTGTTGGCCCGAAGAATATTTTGCTGATCTCTGCTCCCAACTCATTGACCAGAAGCATATAGTAGTGCTTGTTGGTAGCGAAAAGGAAGAGGCGTTGTGCAAGAGGATAGGATTACGAGCTGGTTTGCCGAAGGAGAGTCAACTGGCAGGCAAACTTTCTCTTCTCGAATTGACCGCACTTCTCTCGATAGCTGGACGTGCTGTTACCAACGACAGCGCACCACTTCACATTGCTGAAGGAGTGGGAACGCCAGTAAGCACGATTTTTGGTCCAACTGTTCCTGAGTTCGGTTTTGCTCCCTATCTTCCAGCTTCATCACTTCTTCAAACGTCACTCCCATGCCGTCCCTGCGGCATCCACGGGCATCAATCATGTCCGATTGGAACGCACGAGTGTATGCGGTCAGTTTCAGTGAGCGATGTATTAGCTTCGATGACTTTCGGAAATGTATGAAATGAGGTTGAGGATGATCAAACGCTTTTTTTGCAAGGTTTTCATTGCTGTTGCTCTTTCAGCATTGGAGGTGAGTGGTCGCCCCTACCATCGGCGGGGGGAGGCAATCGTGATTATTGCTCTGCCTGAACCTTTCTATCCACCTCGCGCAATACCACTCCGAACGCGGTTCCTGGCTTCGCTCGGAGAGTCTCCTTCTGTGAATCTCCATAACGAAGAGGGATCAAGGATTGGTAATCGACGGCAGGGTTAGTACCTTTGCACGTTCATTCAGCGTCGACCCGTTCCTGCACAAGCATGTATGTTGCGTAGTGAACCGGTTGATATATCCGACAACAGCCTTCGTTTCTTGTACAATTTCGTGCGACAGACAATTCTCAGCCTATTCCTGATAGCCTTTTCGGGCATTGTGCTTCGTGCGCAACAGCCCTCAGGCTTCCTTAGCTCTCCACCAGAACCGGTAGCCTCGGTTTTCAATTCGTTGACCTCCTCCTCAACACGTTCAGTGATTTCGCTGAATGGGGCGTGGGAGTATTCCGACGATGGGGGAGACACTTGGACCCCGGTCACAATTCCAGCCTGCTATATGCCTTCGGGTGTTATCAAGCTTCGACGGAGCTTCAAGATTCCCAAAGCTATGCTGAACAAGTATCGCTGGGAGCTAATTGGCTACGGCGTTCAGTACAGTGGAAGTGTTGTCGTGAACGGCAACTTCATTCTTCAGCGTGAAGGATTGATTCCGTTCGATGCAGGTCTGCCTGAAGACATGCAGTTGCAAGAGAACAATGTCATCGAGATTGAGACTGATAATCAACTCGACTACTCAGGTACTGTTCCGGGCAGAAGACTGCCGCTGGACGTTCGAACCTACGGTGGTGTTGTCAGGGATATTTTCCTTGTTGGTGTGCCAATCGTTCGTATCGATGATATTAAGATTAGTCGTGGAACTGGATCAGATTTGCACTTCGATGTCAACATCGTCTCCGGTTCCATCAAGGGGATGCAGTATGGCAGAGCAGATAGTACAGGGGGAGGAACTGCTCGCTTAGATAAGGATCAGGCAGAGTTCGATGTTGCTCTCGTTGTGCGCTCTGCACCTGTAAACGATTCAGTGCAAGGGGGGGCTACAGGAAGCTCAGAGGGTAAAGTTCTCTTGCAGAGTAAGCGTACCGAGTCAATCAGACTGACTCCTTCAATTGCGGCTCCAACACTCTGGCGTCCCGGTGCTCCCGTTCTCTATACGGCGGTCCTTCAAGTTCGATATCAAGGAGCCTTGCTCGACGAACGTGAAGTCAGCTTTGGCTATCGCAACATCGCCGTTCGTGGTACGGAGTTCCGATTGAACGATTCAACCCTTCGGTTGAATGGTGTGGTCTACATCGAAGACTCTAAGGAGTACGGTGTCTCGCTCCCTTACGAGCGAATGCTTCAAGATATTGAAGTGATACGAGACCTTGGGATCAATGTGATTCGCTTTACAGGTGGTGTGCCTCATCCCTACCTGCTCGAACTTTGCGACCGGAACGGCATCATGGCGATGATCGACATTCCGGTTGGTGCTCCTCCGCCATTCCTCTACAATAACGATCAATATCTCGATCACGCGCTGGAGCGGGCGCGCCTTACAGTTCAGGCCACGCAACGCTATACTTCGGTGATTGGATACGGGATCGGTTTCCCGATTGGAATAAGTGGTGAAAGTGGACATGCCTTCGTTGGTCGATTGAAAGGGCTACTCGACTCGTTGACAACAAACACCCTCGTCTACGCAGTAAGCAATGATTGGTCCGACCCAGAATTGCAGAGCAGTGTAGATTTTGCTGGCGTCTCCCACCTTGATGGGAACCTCGGTCAGGTTCAGGAACTTCTAAACAAGGCGACCGAAGATATTGGGGGGAAGATGCCGGTGATGTTGATGGCCTTCGGCAAACTTGTGCGGACAGATAACCAAAACGGGTATTCCGATTCTGTCTCTACGCAGGCTCAGGCAAAGTTTATTGAAGATGTTTACGGCATAATCAACGAAAGTCAGGTTACTGGACTCTTCTACTGGGCCTTCAACGACTACAGAACAGATCGTCCACTGCTGACTGTCAACAACGACGACCAATATATAGCTTCGTGTGGGTTGATGACACTCGACCGACAGATGCGCATAGGGGGGAGTACCCTCGGTGCTCTCTACACCGATCAAAAAGTACCCGATCTGGCTATCGGGGAATATTCCCCCCCATCAACTGTCCTCTTCATTATTCTCGGGATCGGGTGTGCTATCCTCTTCCTCTTCCTCATCAACAACTCTCGACGGTTCCGGGAAAATGTTTTTCGTGCTCTGCTTCGACCTTACAACTTCTTTGCCGATATACGCGATCAGCGCATTCTCTCTACCATCCAGTCCACTATTTTGGCTTTGGTGATCGCACTCACCTTTGCAGTGATTCTCACTTCGCTCTGCTACTACTACCGGATGGATGAGGCCTTCGATTTCGTTCTGAATGCTCTGATTGCTTCCGATGGAATTAAAGGAATGGTCGACTATCTTGTCTGGCGACCTGCACTCGCGGTTACTGCCTTCACCGGAATCTTTTTCACCCTTCTGATCCTGTTGGCTGCCATGATTCGCTTCGGTTCGATCTTCGTTCGGAATCGCATCTTCTTCAGCGATGCCTACACGATTGCTGTGTGGGGAGCACTGCCAGTGCTGCTACTGATTCCAGTTGCAATGGTTCTCTACAGACTTTTAGAATTACCGAGTGCGGGGATATTGGCCTTCTTGTTGGTGTTAGGAGTGATTCTCTGGATGTTTTACCGGATACTTCGTGGCACATCAGTTGTCTACGATATTCGCTCGGCAAAAGTCTACGCCTATGCAGTGGGGTCTCTTCTCATTCTCGCACTGATTCTCGTTGTCACCTCGGACAATATCTACGCAATGGTCAGCTACCTGAGGATGGGAATTGCTTCCCTCTATGGAGTCTGATAATCAGATCGTGCGAATGTGGCTATCCAAAGAAGAGAACAACTATTGATCTTCAGATTGCGAAGTAGGGGGGAGTTCGTGAATAGTGGAGACTGTGTGAAAAGGTTGATTCTCCAACCTCTGAGCAAAACGTCGTCGGGCAATTCGATAGCGGATTGCGAGTGTGGTAAGTGCAATTGCTCCTGCACCGATTCCTATGCCAATCCCGATCCCAATTATTGGGAGTAGCAGAATGGCGACTAAAAGCAAGAGAATAAAGAAGAACAGCAGTAGAACTACCGTGAGTGTATTCTTGAGAATCGGATTTTTTATCTCTTTCCCGTTGATCGTAATGCGCGAACTCATGTTTGAATACTCCGAATAGCTTAGCGTAATCTGCTGCAAAGACATTAATGAGACATTTTTCCCTGAACAATAGAGTGTAATGTACCTGTCCAAACTTGAACTTGTCGGCTTTAAGTCATTCCCCAAAAAAACAATCCTTCG
>JBFWSB010000135.1:0-10874 GCA_050248595.1 Kapaibacterium sp. (SeqCode) | reverse complement strand
CTCTTAACGATCAGGATACAATTTCAACTGAGGAGCGAACAATACTTGAAAGCATCGCCGCATTTGTTGGATTTCACCACGGGAAATTATGGTCGCGGAAAGAGTGGGGCAATCAGGTAATAACACGACATGCACTTGGTGATGAAGGCTGGAAGAACGAGCAACAGCAGTTATTGAGTGCAATTCTCAAAGCTTGGGGAACTCCAGCAGTAAAAATGGTAGACTCATCAAGTCGATGGCAACCTTGGCTTCTCGGCTTTGCCGGATGGTGTACACTTGCCGATTGGCTCGGGTCGATGGAAGAACACTATCCGGAAGTGTCACACACAGATGACCTTACATCGTATATTCCGATAAGTCGAGAAGGTGCAGAAGCGGCTTGGCGAGAAGCTGGACTTGATATGCGTCCATCACTTACCGCCTACAGTTTCTCGCATATCTTTGGGAATGGTAACGACTTCCCCCCCCGTCCTCTGCAGCAAACGTTAATCGATCTTCCTCTCGTCGAGCCAAGACAACCGACTCTAACCATCGTAGAAGCTCCAACTGGTGAAGGGAAAACAGAAGCAGCCCTGTACTTAGGTGCACGTCAACAACATGGGAATGATGGTGGCATCTATATTGCCATGCCTTCGCAGGCAACCAGCAATGGACTCTTCAATCGATTTAAGGATTTTCTTGTACGGACTCATTCAGAAGAGAAAGGTGGAGCAGTCAACCTGCTTCTCGTTCACGGCGGAAGCTCGCTCCACCCTGAACAAGAACGTCTGGTGAAGAATTTTCTACAAGCTCGAGGAACATTCAGCGATCTCTATTCAAACGACGAGAACCAGAAGTCTGAACAACGGACGGCCAAAGATCAGCAACAAGCTCGGGTAGAAACGGCCTCCTGGTTCCTGCCTAAGAAACGAAGCCTTCTCGCTCCCTACGGTATCGGAACAGTTGACCAGACACTTCTCTCTGTTCTCTATTCGAAGCATTTCTTCTTGCGAATGTTTGGTCTTGCAGGCAAAACAGTCATCTTCGATGAGGTTCATGCCTACGACACCTATATGGATAAACTCTTCTGTCGTCTTCTCGGGTGGCTGAAGGAAATGGGCACAGATGTCATCATTCTCTCAGCAACACTCCCAGACGTCTCCCGACGAAGTTTCATCAACGCATGGTTTGGAAGAAAAGAAGCCGATGTAGAGGAAGCAGAAGGATCCATTCCTCCCTACCCTGCTGTCTGGCACACAAACGAAAGTATCGGCTTGTCTCCATCTCCCATCACATTCAACGCAAGTAAGAGCCAACGCGCAGTTATCGATTGGAGTCTCCCGGACATAGAAAATGTAGCACGAGACGTGGTAGCGGCTGCAAAAAAGGGGGGCACTGTTGGTGTGATCGTAAACACGGTTAACCGATCTCAAGAGATATACAAAGCGATCCAGAAAATTTTTGAGGAAGAATTGCCCAGTAAGATCGATTTGCATCTCTTCCACGCACGTTATCCTTTCGGACTGCGAAGAACGATTGAAGAAACCGTTTTAACTCGCTTTGGTAAAACACGACCGTCCAATAGACCTGGAATCCTGATAGCCACACAAGTCGCGGAGCAAAGTCTTGATCTTGATTTTGATTTGATGTTCAGTGACCTTGCCCCAATTGACCTGTTACTACAACGAGCTGGCCGTTTACACCGACACGACCATCATACCCGTACTGAAGAATTCCTTGACCCACGGTTTGTTATTCTATGCTCCGAAGCTGATGAAGGAGAACTTCCGGACGTCAACGAAATCAGTGGTGGTGGACATGTCTACGAACACGCTGCACTTTATAGGACTTGGCATCTCTTGCAAAATCGATCGGAGTGGAGCCTGCCTCACGACTATCGTTCATTGATTGAAGGCGTTTACGCAGAGTCAGTGGGATCACCACCTGCTACACTGCAAGAGAGTGGAAAAGAAGAGTGGGCATCTGCTGAAAAGGCGAGCTTCCAAAAACGAACTTCTAATAATAACGAGGCACAGAATCGCCTGATTCCCTTGCCGCAGAACCTAAAGAGCATGGTAACATTCCGCCAACTGGAATTAGCTGATGAGGACGAGGCAAGTCCTGAACTACACGAGCACTTTAAGGCAGTCACTCGACTTGGTGATATTTCCGTCAGCGTTGTTTGTCTTCACCAATCAGCAAACGGCAAGTTGTGGCTTGATCCGGAATGTTCTAATCCTTTGCCGACAGCTCCACTTACCCGCGATCAAATCCGAGAGTTACAAGAGTGTGCACTGAACATTTCTGGCTTTCGGGCAACATGGTTCTTTGATTTAGAAGACCCCAACTGGAAAACAATTGCTGACCAAACACCCCCACTCTATCGCCACAAGCCTCTGATTTTCCGCAACATGGAGTGGCATGACGAAAAGGAGAATCACATAGAATACCATACAGAACTTGGAATCATCTACCACAAAAGAACGGAGGGATAGAATATGCCTTCATACGATTTGCGCCGGGAACCTTGGATACCGGTAACATTTCACGATGGGACAACAGGAGAAGTTGGACTTCGTGATGCTTTAATTCGATCACATGAAATACGTGAGGTCTATACTGACTCGCCTGCCGAGGTGATTGCACTAAACCGACTTCTTCTCGCACTCTCAGTCCGCATCTTTCACGAAACTGAAGATGAAGAAACGTGGAAAGAGTTTTGGGAGAAAGGGAAATTTGAACAGCAACCAATCGATGACTACTTCACGAAATGGGAGGATCGGTTTGACCTGTTAAGCAATACCTACCCTTTCTACCAAGTCACGACAAAGAAAGGTGAATCACTTCAGCCAATACTCTATTTGAAACTTGAGGAGAGTGCATACACCTCTTCCCTCTTCAGTCACAGCGACTTAAAAATTAACGAGACACTTTCTCTGAACGAGGCTGCCAGAGGAGTAGTCTCAACACAGTACTCTGCAATTGGTGGACTGTCGAGTCAACCGTTCCGCTATACTACTAACGCGCTCTTTATTAAAAAGGCAATTGTCTGGATTAAGGGTTCCTCCCTTTTTCAGGCACTGTTACTCAACGCTCCTCCTGAAGACGTAGCCAGAATGGGAGAGCGAAATAAAAAGGATGTTCCTGTGTGGGAGGTAAACGAGGATATACGGTCTGAGAAACGTCCTCACACAGGCTTACTCGACTATCTCACATGGCAATCCCGCCGACTTTTTCTCGAAACTGAGGAGAATGAACTGGGGGAAGTCGTTGCAACCGGATTGCGGATTACTGGAGGTGACACACTTGATCCGGAAGTCATCAATGATCCTCACATTGCATACTACTTTCATGAGCGATTGAAGGGTATACTTCCATTGGGGCTCCGTGAAGACCGAGTACTCTGGCGTGATGCTACTATCCTCTTCACCAAAACCAATGCCGATCAAGGCGCCCACCCCCCTTTAACCTTGCAATGGTTGGATGATAATCAATCTATTGCCGAACGTCATCCGCTAATGCTTGAAGTATTCGGGATGGTCACAGATCGCGCAAAGATCAGCTTATGGAAGCGTGAGACCATCCCTTTATATAGTAAGTACCTTCGGGATATATCGCTCGCAGCACAACTATCAGAGGTGTTAACAAGAGCAGAAGAACAAGCTCGCATTTTGCGAGGAGCCGGAAGACGCATCTTCGATTTCCTTCCTGCAACTGGAGATGAGCAAGCAAGCAGGGCACGTGCTCTCGACTTGGATGGACGGTTCTGGGCATCTCTTCAAGAACCTTTCCTTAAAGTGCTTGAAGACTTAGTCAGTAGTGACAATCAAGAGGAAGTTCTCAGGGGATGGACAGAATGTCTACATCGAACTGCACAGAATGCCTTCAATAATGCAACACGATCCCTTGATTCCTCAGGTCGTCATCTGCAAGCTGTTGCAGTGGCCAACAAGGGACTGAGACCTGCCGCGCCTTATATATCAAAACAGGGCAAGCCAACTGAACCAAGTACTACACCGTAAATCGGAGATCATCTACTATGAACGCACAGCCTCAAAGACCACATGAATACTTCATTGATCGACTACTCAAGCTTAAGAAAGACGATAATCGAGCCGCGTTGGCAATACTTCGCCGTGGCCTTGTCGATTTTGGAAGTGACTTCTCGATCTATTCAGTAGTTGGCAACGCACTTCCAAAGGAAGCCAGTCAATTCGACATCGACAAGTACCTCCTAACAGCTTGCCTTTTTGCTTCACCTCCAAGCGACACAGAAGGTGATGCATCCGTTGGCACTGCCGCTCGCAACCTACGTGCAAAACTCTCAGTGGGCCAAGAAAGTTTAGACAAGCGATTCTCAGCACTTCTCAATAGTGAAGATGAAGATTTGCCTACTCGATTACGCCAAATGATCAGTCTGTTTAAGAGTAAGGAAGTACCACTTAATTATGCAACTCTGCTTTCAGACCTTCTTAAGTGGCGTACGGACAGCCGCTATGTGCAAAAACGCTGGGCAAAAGATTATTGGGTAGGCAAGGAAGAAGTCAACCCAAAAGGATCTGCGCAAGAAAATGAACTAACCTCTGATGAGGCTATTGCTAACTGATTCAAGACCTTTAACCATCAACTTTTTTTCTTAGAACTACTATGAAACTTGAACTTCACATTCTCCAAAATTTCCCACCGCACAATCTAAATCGAGACGATACTGGATCGCCAAAAGACACGGAGTTCGGTGGCTATCGCCGGGCACGTATATCATCACAATGTCTGAAGAGAAGCATTAGGATGTCAGATGAATTCGCAAATGAGCTTAGCGGAAGAATTGGCAAACGAACAAAAAGGGCAGTTAAAGTAATCGCAGATAAGCTTCAGGCTGAGCATGGCAAAGAAGCTGAAGAAGCAAAAGCAGTAGCCAGTGCAGTTATTTCACGCCTTATCGCAAGAACTGATGACGAAGGAAAGACTAACGTTCTATTCTATGTAGGGAATGATGAACTGGAAAGCATTGCTACCCGAGTTGAAGAGAATTGGGAAGCAATATCACCGGCACTATCAGCCTGGCTTGCAGTAAAATCAGACGGAGAGGATGACGAAGGCTCGAAGAAGAAATCAAAGGCCGAAAAGGATGCAGAAAAGAACGCTGAGAAAGCACTTGAAGACTCTATTGCCGATCTTGTTAAAACATACCTAAATGATCACAAGGGATATGTTGGATCAGTAGACATTGCTCTGTTTGGTCGGATGCTTGCCGAACAACCGATCCTCAATATTGACGCCGCCTGCCAAGTAGCTCACGCAATCAGTACAAACAGAGTTTCGATGGAGTTTGATTACTTCACGGCTGTTGATGATCTGAATCCAGATGAAGAGACGGGTGCTGGAATGATTGGAACCGTCGGCTATAATTCCAGTTGTTTTTATCGCTATGCAGTGATCGATCTTGACCAGCTTGCTGAGAATCTTGGAGGAGAACAAGATCTTGCAAAGGAAGGTGCTCGAGCTTTTATTCGTGGTGCTGTAGCTGCTATTCCAAGTGGCAAGCAAAATTCATTTGCAGCCCACACTCCCCCATCTTTTGTGATGACTGTTCTTAGAGAGAAAGGCTCAAGCCCGATGTCTCTGGCAAATGCCTTTGAACAACCGATTCGTCCGTCGGAGAAGCTGAGCTTAGTCGACAAATCAATCTCCGCACTCGATACGCACTGGAAAAAACTTGCCGAAGCTTATGGTTCAAATGGAACGCATCCATTCGCAATGTCAGTATCAAATGCTACTGAGCCGCTTGAACATCTTGCTGACCATCGGTGTAAGAACCTCAACCACTTGGTCGACCAAACAATGGCAACCATCGACAGCATTTGGATGTCGGGGAATGGTGTGGCATGAACACCCTCTTAATTCGACTTGCTGGTCCGATGCAATCGTGGGGAGTCCAAAGTCGATTCGAGCATCGGGACACACTTACAGAACCAACAAAAAGTGGAGTGGTAGGAATACTCGCCTCTGCTCTTGGGAGACGGAGAGATGAATCGGTCGACGATCTTTCTGCACTCAGAATGGGAGTGAGAGTAGACAGAGAAGGCCAGATGCGTAAAGACTACCAGACAGCTCAGCGTTGGAAAAAAGAGAAAGGATCAGAAACTCTCGTGGCAGGAACAGCAACCTTATCACCACGTTACTACTTGGCTGATGCAAGGTTTCTCGTTGGATTAGAAAGCATAGATCGCTCGTTCCTCGAATCGTTAGACAAAGCACTCAAAGCTCCCAAATGGCCTCTCTTTCTTGGTCGAAAGTCCTTCTTTCCAGGCGAACCAGTGAGCACTGTCGATGGAATTCAGGAGTGTGATCTTGAGACGGCACTCAGCATGTATCCCTGGAAAGCCGGTAACGCACAAGAAGTTCCACAACAACTCCGAATGATAGTTGATGCCGGAAGCCCGATCACCGGTAATGAGAACACAAAATTGATTCGTCCGGATCATCCTGTATCGTTCTCAGAACGGAAGTTTACGCTACGTGAAGTCTTCGTTAGCTATATCCCGACACCAGTAGATGTCGAGGAGGTAACCGATGTATCTGGCTAAACTGTTACTGAATCCTCGTAGTAACCAAGTACGAAAGGATCTTGCTCGGCCATACGAACTTCATCGCACGTTGATGAAGGCCTTTCCGGATAAGATCGCACCTGATGAAAACCGACTACTGTTCCGCGTCGAGACACAACAGAGCCCAGTGTCAGCTCCAATAGTTCTGGCTCAATCTTCTTCACTGGAACCAGACTGGAATCAACTTCCAAAGTCGTATCTGCTGGAAACACCAGAACTAAAAACATTCAATCCAGTCTTATCTAAATCTCAGAATCTCGGCTTTAGATTATCTGCAAATCCAACAAAAAAATCTGAAGGAAAACGAATTCCTTTGATCCAAGAGCAAGAGTATTTCTCTTGGATCGAGCGAAAAGGGAACCTGCACGGCTTTACAGTAATGGCTTGCAACGCACATACATTCAGAGTTGGCGAAGGGAAAGACGTCGTTCCATCCCACGAACGGAAGACCTCCCTTCCTTTGTTTGGTGTTCGTTTTGATGGATTTCTTCAAGTAGATAATCCAGAACTTCTGAATCAAGCATTAGCCTCAGGAATTGGCTCGGGGAAGGCCTTCGGATTTGGTTTACTCAGCCTTGCTCGGACTTGAGAACTTTGATAGTGTACTATAAAACAACACGCAGGGACATGCAATCATGTCCCTGCGTACTATGTTCACTAACAGTAATAGCAATCGACTGAGAAGCAACATGGCTATACAACAAGGGAACTTGAAAGACCTTCCAAAGATTAGAGATTCACTCTCTTATCTCTACCTTGAACGAGGACGTATTGAGCAAACGAAACTCGGCATAGAATACATCACAATTAAGGGAAGCACATTGCTACCAGTCGCCTCAATCACAACTCTCATGCTTGGGCCTGGCACATCAATCACACATTCTGCTATTGCCTCTCTGGCTCGTTCAGGTTGTCTGGTAATCTGGAGTGGCGAAGAAGGAGTGCGATTTTATGCTCAAGGAATGGGAGAAACTAGAAAAGCATACGCCCTACAACGCCAAGCAGCACTTGCCTCAGACCCCACCTCTCGACTGGTAGTAGTGGAACGGATGTATAGAACCAGATTCAAGGAAGGGATTCCACAAAAACTTAGCATTGAACAACTCCGTGGCATGGAAGGAGCACGCGTCCGTGATGCTTATGCTGAGGCTGCTAAGAAGTATGGCATTACATGGAAAGGGCGCAACTACAATCGAGGTAAATGGGAGGAATCAGATGCCCCCAACCGTGCACTTTCTGCCGCAAATGCTTGTTTGAACGGAGTTTGTCACGCTGCAATCGTATCTGCTGGCTACTCGACAGGACTCGGATTTATTCATCAAGGGACGCAGCTTGCGTTTGTCTACGACATAGCCGACCTCTATAAAGCAGTTGTTACTATACCAATTGCATTTGCCACTGCAGCAGAAAATCCCTCAGCACTTGAAAGTACAGTAAGAGCAAGATGTCGTCAAGGTTTTCGAAATCTCAAAATCCTTAGCAGGATAGTCACCGATATTGAGAAGATACTTACCGTAGAATCTGAAATACTACCAGATGGCTTTGACCTTGATGAGGATCCAGCACGCCCGACTGCTTGGTGGACTCCACCTGAGAAAGCAATCCATCAAGACACAGAAACAGAGGATTATGACAGTAATGATTCTTGAACGCGTAACGCCTTCATTGCGCGGAGAGTTAAGTCGATGGCTTATTGAACTGAAAGCTGGGATCTTTGTTGGGCGAGTTTCAGGAATGGTTCGAGATCGCCTTTGGCAGCGTTGCTTAGATCGTATAGCCGATGGAACTTTATATCAGATCTGGAGAACAAACAACGAACAGGGATTTGATATTCGATGGCACAATGCAACGGAAAGAATCCCCTTCAATGCCGAAGGGATATGGTTAATAATGCGGCCTTTTGAACCTAAAAAAGGAGGAGTTAGAAATAACAGCAGAATGTTCTTTGACAACCAATTAAATCTTGCCTATGAATACATCACTGAGCCTCATCAATTTGGGGTGTTAATAAAGCGAAGATACACCGATATCGATGCAGAACTGATGGAAGACCCTTGGGACGACATATCTCCTCTAAATCACTAAATTCTGGCAAATAACCCAGTACTATCCCCACACCTGTGGGGGTGATCCGAGTTTGTGGGTTGAGTATGCTCCCTACGCCCCACTATCCCCACACCTGTGGGGGTGATCCGGATTGCCCGGTACACGGGTGCGGGGAGTAGAGACTATCCCCACACCTGTGGGGGTGATCCGTGACCAACGGCTTTCGGTAAGCCTCGCTCGGTACTATCCCCACACCTGTGGGGGTGATCCGTTCGTAATGCGATTCCTCTCGCAACCCCCGGTACTATCCCCACACCTGTGGGGGTGATCCGCCCAACGATATACGATGAGCTTATCAGCAAATACTATCCCCACACCTGTGGGGGTGATCCAGGATTATTGATTAAACGTAAATACAAATCATGAACTATCCCCACACCTGTGGGGGTGATCCGGTTGCGGACTATCCTGAGAAATTCTGCCTGATACTATCCCCACACCTGTGGGGGTGATCCGCATGAACTGGGGGGTTGAAACGTTGGACTACAACTATCCCCACACCTGTGGGGGTGATCCGGCTCTGTCTGTCGTGAGCGTTGGCGTGAGCAGACTATCCCCACACCTGTGGGGGTGATCCGTAGAGTTGCTGCTGACGTTCGTCTTTCTCTGTACTATCCCCACACCTGTGGGGGTGATCCGCTGATCGATGGAACGAAGTACGTGATGGACACACTATCCCCACACCTGTGGGGGTGATCCGCCAGAGAGAGAGGTTATCGAGAAGCTCAAGCGACTATCCCCACACCTGTGGGGGTGATCCGAGAGTAACGAGTCCCTCCTTCTTTGAGGGAATACTATCCCCACACCTGTGGGGGTGATCCAAGAAAAAACGAAGGACAAAAAGAACATCCTTCACTATCCCCACACCTGTGGGGGTGATCCGTAAGAGTTCTAAAATACAGATAAGGGAAGGGTACTATCCCCACACCTGTGGGGGTGATCCGGCAAGGCCATCACTGACGAGTTCAAGCGAATGACTATCCCCACACCTGTGGGGGTGATCCGAGGGCACACCCGGACCAGGGGGACAATGGTACACTATCCCCACACCTGTGGGGGTGATCCGTCAACAAAAAGGACAATGTCGTATATCATCGAACTATCCCCACACCTGTGGGGGTGATCCGTTCTTCTGTGTCAAGGATGAGCGTACCATCGTACTATCCCCACACCTGTGGGGGTGATCCGGAATGGAAGTTGTGGAAGGCGGAACTCGCAGAACTATCCCCACACCTGTGGGGGTGATCCGATGCCGTACAAGCTGCTGGCAATGGCGCGAGAACTATCCCCACACCTGTGGGGGTGATCCGCCTTGGCGTTAAAGAAGAGGATACCTCCAACGACTATCCCCACACCTGTGGGGGTGATCCGCACCAACTCCAGCAAGGATGATTTCCAACCGAACTATCCCCACACCTGTGGGGGTGATCCGGACGAATTCACGGCAGGGATGAAGCCGCCGTGACTATCCCCACACCTGTGGGGGTGATCCGACCCCTGCTCCAGTGGCTGAGTAGATGTTCGCACTATCCCCACACCTGTGGGGGTGATCCAGTCGAAGATCCTCGGCAACAAGATCCAAGCGTTACTATCCCCACACCTGTGGGGGTGATCCGTACGAATCCGACCCAGTCTTAGCAAAGAGGATACTATCCCCACACCTGTGGGGGTGATCCGGACGGAACAGCAGCCTCATCTGGGCACTCGCAACTATCCCCACACCTGTGGGGGTGATCCGTGACGACGCCAGCCGGGCGTATCCCGCTCACGACTATCCCCACACCTGTGGGGGTGATCCGAGTTAGGAGAGGTGGCCATCGTACAACTGTTCACTATCCCCACACCTGTGGGGGTGATCCGACACTGCCGACATGGAGCGCGTGGCGGAAGTGACTATCCCCACACCTGTGGGGGTGATCCGGATAGCTTTACCAAAATCGAGAGCACCTTTAAACTATCCCCACACCTGTGGGGGTGATCCGCCGTAGTGGTTGAAGAACGTTTTCTTATTGTCACTATCCCCACACCTGTGGGGGTGATCCGCAACATAAGTTAGGGATAACCACTATTAAAGAACTATCCCCACACCTGTGGGGGTGATCCGATCGAAGAAGCGACACGGCTCGACGAATCGAAACTATCCCCACACCTGTGGGGGTGATCCGTAGAGAAAAGACTTCC
>JBFWSB010000134.1:0-10876 GCA_050248595.1 Kapaibacterium sp. (SeqCode) | reverse complement strand
TCAGAACCTCAAGATTATTCCCTCCGAAGTTGAACGGGTCTGCACGCAGCAATCGATAGGCCGACCCGGTCCAATCCACATCGACGATGAGCTTCGGACTCATTGTCGAGCCGAAGTTCCAGTTTTCACCACCGTCGGTGGTATACCAAATCACTGTGGCGATCTTGTTCCCCTCTATAACTACTCCCGACTCTGGACTGTTGAAGGCAAGTCCCCAAATAGCGTGGTAAGCTGTATCAGAAACAGTCAAACTTGGTGGACTCGTCTTCGCAGTAGCACTATATATCTCTGTCCACGTTACTCCACCATCAGTTGTTTTCAATGCTGACCGCCTTCCCCACAACCATCCGTGCAGACCATCTTCTAACCACTTCATCTCTAATAATGGTGCACGCCAATAATTTCCGTGCAACCGATTCTCAGCATATTCAATCACTTCCAATCCCGTAACAGATGGGGGCTTTAGAAGACTCCAACTTCCACCGTCGTCTGTACTGCGAAGAATACCATAGCGGATAGTTCCACCATCATTGTAGAGCACTAATCCAACGACTGTCCCTGGAGTAGGGATAGAGAGATACATGATAGATTTGACATCTGTAGGAATCTGATTACCTGGAACAAGCGTTTGAGTAATGTTGGCAGATTGGTTCAATGCATCAAATTCCCACACCTGTATGCTTCCATCCCGATAGCCAACATACATTTTGGCTGCCGCAAAGAACTCTGGATCGCCATTTTGGGCAGCAAATGCTGGTGGTATATAGAACACGACATTGCCGCGAGAGTCATATCCACACTGTGCTTCAACACGACTGATACTAACCAGAAAGAAGAGAGGTATCACTACCAAAAGAAGTAGAGAGTGACTTACTCGATTCATAAACGTTGTCCTCTATTTACGTGAATATCTAAATGATTGTTCTCTTGACGCCAAGCTGCAAAATACGTTCCGAAACTCCACTCACCAACCCAGCACTTACCTGTTCAGGCTTCACCGAAAAAAAAGCCTGCTCCGCGGAACCCTTGACAGACCGCGGAACAGGCTTGAATGTTACACCTTTCGTGAAGAAAGGTATGATATGAATATAATCTCTGAAAATGTATTGGTAGGGACATGGCGCGCCATGTCCCTACCGCACCTCATTAATACATATCGCCCATACCACCACCGTGAGCGTGTGGCATTGCAGGCTCGTCTTCCTTGATCTCAGTGATTGTCGCCTCGGTTGTAATCAACAGGCTGGCAACAGATGCGGCATTCTCCAGAGCAACACGGGAGACCTTCGTCGGATCGATTACGCCAGCCTCGAACATGTTGGTATACTCATCGTTGTATGCATTGAAGCCGAAATCATTCTCGCCTTCCTTGACTTTCGCAACGATGACCGAGCCTTCAAGGCCAGCATTCTCAACGATCTGACGAATCGGCTCTTCAATTGCGCGAGCAACGATGTTTACACCAATTGTCTGATCCTCATTTTCACCCTTCAATCCTTCTAAGCGATCCAGTACGCGGAGATAAGCAACGCCTCCTCCAGGAACGATTCCCTCCTCAACAGCAGCGCGGGTTGCGTGGAGTGCATCCTCAACGCGAGCCTTCTTCTCCTTCATCTCTACCTCAGTAGCAGCACCAATCTTTAACACTGCAACGCCACCGGAGAGCTTCGCCAGACGCTCCTGCAACTTCTCGCGGTCGTAGTCGCTCGTCGTCTTGTCGATCTGTGCCTTAATCTCGCCGATACGACGCTTGATCTCGTCACCAGAACCAGCACCCTCAACAATCGTTGTGTTGTCTTTGTCGATCACAACGCGCTTCGCCGTTCCGAGGTAGTCAACCGAAGCTGTGTCCAACTTGTATCCTTTCTCCTCGCTGATCACTGTACCACCTGTCAAGACTGCAATGTCTTCGAGCATTGCCTTGCGGCGATCACCAAAGCCTGGAGCCTTCACCGCAGCAACCTTCAGTGTGCCACGAAGCTTGTTCACTACTAACGTAGCCAGTGCTTCACCCTCTACATCCTCAGAGATAATGAGAATTGGACGTCCAGTCTGAGCAACCTTCTCGAGAATCGGAAGAAGATCTTTCATCGAGCCGATCTTCTTATCGTGAATCAAGATATAAGGGTTGTCCAGCTCTGTCTCCATTGAGTCTGGGTTAGTCACGAAGTAAGCCGAGAGATAACCACGATCGAACTGCATACCTTCCACGACATCCATCGTCGTCTCAGTTCCTTTTGCCTCTTCAACGGTGATGACGCCATCCTTCCCAACTTTCTCCATTGCCTCGGCAATCAGTCGTCCAATCTCTTGGTCGTTGTTTGCTGAGATCGTGCCAACCTGTGCAATCTCCTTCTCACCTTCAACCTCACGTGAGATATCTTTCAATCCAGCAATGATTTTCGTAACTGCAAGATCAATCCCACGCTTCAAGTCCATTGGGTTTGCACCGGCTGTGACGTTCTTCAATCCTTCGCGAATCATTGCCTGAGCCAGAACGGTTGCGGTTGTGGTTCCGTCACCAGCTACATCGCTTGTCTTCGATGCAACTTCGCGAACCATCTGTGCTCCCATGTTCTCAATTGAATCTTCCAATTCAATCTCTCGTGCCACGGTCACACCATCCTTGGTTACGGTAGGAGCACCGAACTTCTTGTCGATGACAACGTTCCGTCCCTTTGGCCCGAGAGTAACCTTTACAGCATTTGCCAGTTTGTCGACACCTCGCTTCAGTGCAGCGCGGGCATCTGAATTAAATTCAATCTGTTTTGCAGCCATAGTATGTTTTGATTGTTTTATAGTTGTTGTTGTAGCCTTCATCGGTCGTAAGCTATCAGCTATCAACCGTCATCCAGCCAATAGCTGTAGCCTGCCTAATCACAGCCTTCTTTTAGTTATTCACAATTGCAAAGATGTCCGACTCGCGCATAATCAGATAGTCGGCTCCTTCGATCTGTACTTCTGTTCCAGAATACTTCCCGTAGAGAACATTGTCACCTACTTTGACAGCCATTGGCTGCTTTGAGCCATCATCGCTCACTTTCCCTTCGCCAACGGCAACGATTTCACCACGCTGTGGCTTCTCTTGTGCTGAATCAGGAATGATAAGCCCTCCTGATGTCTTCTCTTCAGCAGCAGATGGCTTGACGATCACGCGGTCGTGAAGTGGTGTCAGATTCATAGTAATTCTCCCTTAGATAATTATGGTTATGTGTTTAAAAACTTGAGAATTGAAAAGAATTGCCAGTTTCCAGATATTCTGTTAGCACTCTAACGCGTAGAGTGCTAACGCAGCAAATATAGTGGATTACAGAGCCAAGAATCAAGTGAAGGGACGTGATGATATGTTAATGGAGAGAAGACATGAGTGAGTATCTTGAAATATATTTGACTGCCAGTCACTTGACTTGACTAACAAGAATTACCGAAGCTTGACTGCCGTTCCATAAGCCAAGACTTCTGACATTCCCTGCATAATGGCACTTGTAGTATATCGAACGTTGACAACCGCATCCGCTCCAATAGCCTCGCCTGCATCAACCATACGTTGTGTCGCTCGCTCTCGTGCTTCGGTCAACATTTCAGAATATCCAACGATTTCTCCTCCCACCAGACTCTTGAACCCTGCCATAATATCCTTCCCAAGGTGTTTGGCCTGCACAGTATTACCGTAAACAACCTCTAAAATCTCGACAATCTCTTTTCCCGGAACAGTAGCAGTGTTTGTGATAACCATCGTTTTTCTCCAAAAGAATGACTCTGTAGTAAGTGTGGTAGGGGCATTCGTGACATGAGTGGAGAAGTTGCAGTTGCGTAAAGGGAAATGAGAAGAGGCCAACCGACTATTAGTCAGTTGGCCTCAAAACAACCACAAATTTTACTCCTTTCTCCTTCTTATCCCCTATTATGATACCCCTGTACAGTTCTCCTGTAAAGGACAGGGAGAAGTAGCGTCGGCAGCATCATCACGTAGGGCACTCTCCTGAGATTGGCCATCAGTTCTCACTTCTTCGCGATCTTTGTCAACAGAAGCGGCATCACCATTTGGAGTTGTTGCTGAGTCCGGGTCAGCCGCTTTCTCCTGGTGAGACCGGATCACTTCAATTATCCGTCCAACACGTTGACGATAGTCATCTTGCACTCGCAGGATTTGCCCAGCACGCTCTCGTGCCGACGTTGCCGTATCAGCAACAATACGATTGACAGTGGCATTCAGGCTGTCGGTCAGCTTTGTCAGATAGTTGCTAAGAGTGTAAAACGTAGAGGAATTCTCTTTCATATCGAAGAAACCAGAATTCAGGGTAGTCTCTTCATCGTTGCTGATAATAATCTGACTTTGATTGGAACTGAGAGTAATAGTCACATCAGCCATGTAGACGCTGGTGACATGTTTCTCCCAAGGTTCATTGGCACTACCTGCCGCCCCAAAAGCTGGTTTCGATTGAGACTTGAGCGGCGTTTGCTTGGCAAGAACAGCAGGCTGTCTGGAAGCAGGAGGTAACAGCGCGGCAATAGTCACATTCTGATCCCGCACCGTAACTCCTTCAGGGTTTAGAAGCACAACATCGAAGCGTTTACCAATCTGTTCAAAAGAGAGAGCTACCTGGTGATCTCCGGTAGGTGCTTCCGTTATGCTTTTAGCATCTACGTATAGATATGGCTGACTCCCTCCAGCCATGAGTGCTTCCCGCATTCGCTCCATTTCTTTGCCGAGACGATCTTCAATATCCTCGTGCACCTGCTGTGCTTGCCGCTTTGCCTTGCTGAGTTCTTCGCTGGTCTTTGCTGAAAGTGGAGCACGTTCTATCTGTTCGATAACATCCTCACGGAGAGCAGCCAAATCTTGACGCACGGCATAAGTTCCATTACGGCCTTGCAGCACTGCCGACCGAAGAAGTTTTGCCAGAGAATCGAGCGTCAGCAGGTGAACACTTGCAAGCTCAGACAACTGAGATTCCAGCTCGCGAACCATCTCCTCGTTGGAGTGATCTGAGGAGCCGACAGAAAGATATTTCGTCCTATCCTCGTTCACCGGCAGCATCCCATTCACTGCAAACCCAATCAGATCGCGCGGCGTAATTGGCGGAACCATTGATTTGGTATCACTTGCAGACAATGTTACGGGTTCAGAAGACATCTCCCCTGATGTTGGCACAGCTCTATTCGTCGCAGTCAATTCATCACTGCTCGGAACAAATGGATTCATCAAGTAGATAGCCCCAATCAGTAGCAACGAGAGAAGGCCAACGGCAGTCCACGGAGAGTGAACCATATATGAAACCGTGCCGACACCACCTCTGCGAGATGCGGCAGCAATTGCACTTCCAGTTAACTTTGCTGAATGGCTTGCCACTTCGGGTACAACAACGGCAGCCATGGAAAGCGTCCGAACTGCATCAGCCCCACGTAACCAATTCCGTGCTTCAATGGATCGCCTCAATAGCTTCTCCACCTCAGCATGTTCCGTACTACTCAACTCTCCATCATGGTAAGCGGAGAGAAGAGTTTTTTCTTTCTCTGTGAGTTTATAGCTCATTTGTCAGTGTAAAACGTCGATAATCTTCCGATAGCCAATTCTCTTTGTTTGTCGAGAAGGACAATTGTCCCGATCGGTGCACTTTAACCCGCTACCATCAAAAACAGTAGAAGTGTAAGAGCTTATCTCCCGATCACTCACTCTTCCATGAATGGTAGCAGTTCCTCCCGCAACCTATCCCGAGCACGCGCAAGACGTGATTTGATCGTCCCGATCTCCACATCGAAAATCGTGGAGAGATCCTTATAGCTCAACTCTTCAATCTCCCGCAAGTGAAGCAACATACTGGTCTGCTCCGGTAACCGTCGCATTGCCGCACGCACAGCTTCTACTCGCTCCTCTTGCTCAAGTCCGTGACCGTTAGCAGCCGTCAACTCGCTATTGCTACTTCCTCCCTTATCGAACCAATCATCAAAAGAGAAAAACTTGCGGATTTTTGATTTTCGCAGCTCATCTCGGCAACGATTGACGGTAACTGTGTAGAGATAGGTAGAAAAAGATGCGTCACCGCGAAAACGATCGAGAGATCGATAGACCTTGACAAAGACTTCCTGCACTATATCTTCGAGATCTTCCCGGGTTCCTAAGGTGGAGGCAACAAGGCGGAGAGCTTTTTCACGATATCGTTCCACTAACTCATCAAAGCCAAGCGAATTCCCGGCACGTGCTTCATCCACCAGCGCAGCGTCATCCAGCAGACGCACCCGAGCACGATCAGCCTGCGTCGTCTGTAGATGCGCCGTTGTTCTGATGCGAGGCTCCGTTCGATAAGCCCCCGCCTCCGATGATGATATTACAGTACTACTGGAAATAGCTGTGATAATAAAAGGTAAACGAACTTTCTATAGTATGGATCGCGTTGTCACGGGTGGGTAGACGCAATAACGAGAACTATGTTCCAGCCATAGATTGTGAAAATCTTAATAGTGCAGGCTCCCCCTTCTATTTATAGCTCCTCCTCTAACACAATCATAGCGATTGCCATATCATCGGTATGGCTCAGTGATATATGAGAGCGAAGGTGTCCATAGCGTTCAGCCATCCCTCCGGAGAGATAGAGAATCGGACGCCCAGTCTTCTCTTTGCCAACTGAAACTTCCCTCCAACGGAACCCCAAGCGGACACCAGTTCCAATCGCTTTTGCGAAAGCTTCTTTTGCAGCAAATCGGGCAGCGTATCGCTCCGCAGTTCGTTCCGGGTTCCAACGGCAGTAGACAATCTCTTCGGGAGTAAATATCTTCTGCTCGAACCGCTCTCCATACTGCTGCAAGGTGCGGGCTATGCGGTGAACATCGACGTTATCTACTCCGATTCCCTTTATCATTTCTTTTCCTCCGTTGAGCACTTCTCCAACACACTTTCCAGAGAAGCTCCTAAATGTCTCGAAGCAGATCGTCGGTACGAACCTCTTAATTGCCAAGCAAGAGGCTTCATCCCCATAGAATCAATCAGCCAGTTGTCGAGATCGAAGATTACTGCACGAATCATAAGGAAAGATTGTAGATAACAGTTCGTAGATCGTAGTGTGGCAGCACCTGTTCAGTTGTATTTTCAGACTTTGGACTGATGACAACTATTATGTTAGCACCAACATGGCTTCCCGCACAGGACGTGGTTCCTTAACGCCACGCCAAAACGAAATATACGAGTTCATCCGCTCCCACATTGAAGAAGAGCAGGCTCCGCCAACAATTCCAGAAATTGCGGCAAAGTTCAAGCTCCGCTCCACTAACGGTGTCTTCGAACACCTGAACGCTCTGGAGGTGAAGGGGTATATTGTCAGGCATAAAGGGAAAGCGCGGGGAATCACGCTGGTTGATCCAAGCCTCATCTCCCCCCTCACCTCAGGCTCTTCGGCACGGCAACTTCCCATTGTTGGTGACGGCCACTCCTCGAACCCATACTCTATTTTCATGAACCCACGGGGCATGTTCACTCCCGATCCAGAAACAATGCCGACAGAGAATGCCTTCGTAGCAATCGTCACTGACGATGGAATGGATAAGGAGGGGATTTTCAAAGGGGATCTGATTGTAGTGAGGCAAACGCCAGAAGTTGAAGATGGTATGTTGGTTTTCGCTTTGGTAGGAAATAGCTCCGTTGTCCGCAGGCTGGAACAGGCTGGGCCACGGAAATATCTCACAGCAGTAAACCGGCACTACCAGAAAGTGGGTGTAGTAGATGGAAGTCCAGAAACAGCACTCCTCGGCGAGGTGGCAGCCGTTGTGCGGAAAACGAGGAAGAGCACTTCAAAAGTCAAAAGGAAAAATTAAAAAAGAGGAAGCCCCTCATCGACTATGGGGAAAGAATATTCGGAAGAGGTTGTACTACGTGTCAACGAGTTATTTCACGACTTGACGAGTGAGCAATATCAACGGGATGTGGAAGGAGAGATGCTCCAGACGGAGGGGAAGCGGTGGAGAAGTGTGTGGGAAGAGTTCATCTCGAAACTACCAGAGTACCAACAAGGAATTCATCTGGTTGATATTGGAACAGGCACAGGTTTTGTTCCGTTGAGCATTGTAAGATACTTGTCGAAGAACGACCACCTTACTTGTTCAGATGTCTCTCGTGACATCCTGAACTTGGCGCAAAAAAATCTTGCTGCAATCTCAACACAGGCATCGATCGACTTCGTTAAGCTCTCCACAGAGGCTCCATTCCGACTTCCATTTGCGGAGACGCAATTCAATGTAGTAACGATGAACTCTGTACTTCACCACCTGAAGGAAACGAGCGCATTCTTGGATGAAATCAATCGGATATTGAAACCGGGCGGCCTTCTCGTAATCGGACATGAACCAAATCGAAAATTTTATGAGAACCTACTTCTTCGCATAGCCTACCAGACCACACGAATGGTATTTACTCCCAAAGAAGGTGTGCGAGCAGTTCTCAGAAAAACTGGTATGTATGGTTTGGCACTGAAGTTCTACTATGCGCTTAAGGGGGATAAAAAAGAGAAGGCTGATGAGATTGCAGAAAAGATAAATCGCCAACTGATAGAGGAAGGACTGATTGAGTCCCCCCTCCGCCCAGAGGAAATACCGACAATCACCGATATTCGTGATGCAGAAGGATTTGATCCGAATTTTCTTTTACCTGACTATGAGCTTCTTCACCTTGAATCCTACAATTACCTTCGAACTGTTGACCTGAATCGAGGAAATAATATGATTGTGCGACGGTTAAGCAATTCCCTTGCAAAACGCTATCCAGGGGAGGGCGCAACGTTTTTAGGAGTATGGAGGAAGAATGTATGAAACCTGTTCTACTTACATGCAGCAAAAAGTCAATATACCTTCTGCTTACCTCAGTTCTGCTCGCCCTCTTCTCTGCTACACTTAAAGCACAGGAGTTTGAGATTGATACCGTGCGTGGTGTCAGCCCCTTCTACGCATACGAAGTGGCTTACACCTTCCCTTCCTTTCGACTTATTGGTAATCAAGCAATTGCCGACTCTATCAACCAAGACCTTCTCCATAGTTTTTTGCAGATTGAGCCGGGCAGTTCCTACAAAAGCATCTTCGAGAATGTGTGGGGGGAAGAGGGACAAGCCATGCCCAACCTTTCGGATCTATCGTTCGATATATTCACCAATAATAGTACCCTCCTCTCTCTCAGCATTTCAGCAGAAGGGTGCGGAGCCTATTGTGAATACTTTACTTGGCACTATACCTACGATAGCAAGACTGGCAAAGAAATCCAGGTCGCTGATCTCTTCAATGCGGAAGGGGTTGAAAAGCTCTGCACATTTTTGGACGCGCAAAAGCGGAATACTATTACTGAATTTCTTGAGAGAACGCGAGACTCTGTCAGCCACACACTCTTCAGCGATTCTTCCGATCGAGAATACTACGATGAGATGATCTCTATGTATGAAGATTGTCTCGAATACTCCTTCCCGACGACATCAGACTACCTTCAATTTCAGGTGGAGGGAGCAACGCTCACCTTTATTCTCGGAAGATGTTCCGCCCACTACAACCGAAATGCTGACGAGTTGTGGGAGTATGAGATACCTATCGATCTATTTGAGTGGTCTCCCAATCTCAGTGACTACGGCAAACAAGTGTTCGATGGCCTTCAGTGATTGCGCTCCTTAATAGAACCAGCGCAACTGTCAGCTCCCCCCCACCTCCCGCCATCCCCTCTCCTCCGCTCGTATCCGTATCCAGAGAAGAACGGCGTTGATGAGGGAGAAGACGATTGCCGTGATGTAGCAACTGAAGATCAGGGGGAGCAGGAGTATCTCCACAACAACGGCCAAATAGTTTGGGTGGCGTAGATAGTTGAATGGGCCTCCAGTGACAGGCTTCTCACCCGGAACGACTAATACCCGCGTTGTCCACCGCTCCCCGAGCGTTCGGAGCGTCCAGTAGCGCAACCCTTGCGCTCCGAGCCAAATCGGTAGAAGAACAGGCCAGAAGGGGTTGACCGGACGGGAGAGGAGAACGATCTCCGCAATCATGACAATGAACCAAAAGGTGTGCATAGTAACGATTGCAGGGTAGTGATCCCTCCCAAACTCTACGGCTCCCCTCCCCCGCAATCCTCGCTCATTCCGTTTAGCTGTTCGCAACTCCGCAATCCTTTGGAGAATTGTAAGAAGAATCAATATCTGGAGGGGTGACCATTGAATCAGCGAGAGGAGCGTAACGTTTTCCGGCATATCGTTCCAAGAGAATGTGTAGAATCGGTTCTCACAAAAAAAAAGCGACCGGATAAATATACACCCGGTCGCCCTCTTCTGTATACAGATTTTGGCTCCTCTACCTGAAACGTAAGTTCAAGGTAACTTCCACACTCACGTGTTTATGCCGTCATCTCCTCGCGTGGTGAAGCGGCTATTGGAATGCCCGCTTTTGCCATATCGTCGAACGCTCCACTCACGTAGACAACGTTGTGTCCGTTTGCCTGCAAGTAGGCCGAGGCAATTGCTGAGCGAGCACCACTCTTGCAGTGAACGTAGAGTGTTGCATTCTCCGGCAAGTTGCTTATGCCAGCCGGTAGGCGTGTGTGTGCAAGCTGCAAGGCTCCACGCACATGTCCTTCCCGATATTCAGATTCACCCCGCACATCGAGAACAGTCACCTCTTTCTCGCGCAGCGTAGCGGCCAACCCTTCGGTAGTTGTCGAAACAATCTCCCCTTTGGCTCCGCCATCGTTCAAATACTGATCGAGTGCCTCAGGGTTGATATATCCCTTAATGCGATCTATGCCGACGCGAACCAGATCACGCACTGCTTCCTCTATATCTGCGGGATTAATTAGTAGGTAGTCTTCTTGTTCTGGGTCGGTATAAGATCCTGCTTTCGGGGGGATGGTCTTGTCGTTCGG
>JBFWSB010000133.1:0-10885 GCA_050248595.1 Kapaibacterium sp. (SeqCode) | reverse complement strand
GCTGCCGTTGTGTGGCCGGGGACAAAGTCCCCGGAATCCAAACATTGAACATTCTCTCGCCCCGAAGGGGCAGAATGAACGACCGGAGACGTCAACACATCCGGCTCAGCCGCCCTTCCAGGGCGGAAGAATCAAAGAGTGAACTGATCCGTGGGGTGCAGCCTTGCGGCTTTCCCCACGGCCACGCAGCAGTGCTCCCTTCGGGAGCGACTCGATAGCACTTTGCTTCTTGCGTGAACATCGTGATATTCAAGAGCCGTTGACTTCAATACCAGTCTTGCATCGAAGAACGCACGTTCATCCGACTGCCCCGAAGGGGCTGCCGTTGTGTGGCCGGGGACAAAGTCCCCGGAATCCAAACATTGAACATTCTCTCGCCCCGAAGGGGCAGAATGAACGACCGGAGACGTCAACACATCCGGCTCAGCCGCCCTTCCAGGGCGGAGCAATCAAAGAGTGAACACTCTCCGTGGGGTGCAGCCTCCCGGCTTTCCCCACGGCCACATATCAGTGCTCACTTCGCGAGCAGCTCGATGGTTGCTGGATTCTATTGTAAAGAATGTGGATGTTCAAACAGAGAGAACTTCGATTATATCTGACATAGTTCAACGCACAGAATTCCTCCTCACCCCCACACATCACTGCTTTCTACTCCCTCTCAGTCCATCCCTCCCTATCCGGCTGTCGGAGGCTTTGGGTGAGGAGCCATGAAGACTAAGAGCACGGCATTCTCTTCCGAATCGTTTCGTACTCCGTGCGGTTCTCCCGCCGGTGCAACACAACTCTCTCCCCCCTCAAGTTGATACTCCATCTCTCCAACAATTGCCGTCGGCTTTCCCTCCAGCACAAAGTAGATTTTATCTTCCCTCTCGTGCATGTGAACCTTCTGCTCCTGTCCCGGCTTCAGACAGTAGAGATCGGCAAACATCTTCGCCGATTCGTAGAGGTTCACCTTCGCCATCTTTTCGTCGGAGAAGCTGAGGATAGATTGGTAGTTTGGTATCTGCATGTTGGAAGATCGTGAATAGTGGATCGTTGTTGGTTGTTGAATAGAGAATGTCAGTTAGTCAATGTAAATAGGAGTGATGCTCGTATCTGCATTGAAGATCGAATCTTCTAAGCGTTCTGGGTTGATCGTTCCCCCCCTACTCTCAGCGCTCACCAATCCTGGTCTCGTTCCAACGCGCAGTCTTCCAAGTTCAGAGAACCCGAGAACCTCGGCTCCCCCTGAAGTTAGCGCACGAAGGAGTGTGCCAGCCGGAAGATCAGGGAAGTGTTGGTAGAGAAGCCGTGCTTCGTCGAAGACATCCATGCTCGGATTTGAGCCGCGACCATCTGTGCCGAGTGCGAGAGTCATCCCCTCCTCCACTATCTGGCGAACTGGAGGGAGCAGACCAGTGATGTGGAGATTCGATGTCGGTGAGAGGATTACCTTGACGCCACGTGATGCAAGAAGACGAATCTCCTCCGGTCGAGCATCGGTGAGGTGAACAGCGACGAAGCGTTCGGAGAGGAAGCCACGCGCATCATAGTAGGCAATCGGTGAGATGCCGGGGGGCTGGAACTTCTCATCCCACGAGCCAATCTCCTTCAGAGCTTGAACCCACTCCCCCTCTCCACGCTCGTACAGGTCACGCTCTGCTGGATCCTCAGCAAGATGTTGGTAGACATAGCTACCTCGCTCTCGACTCCACGACTCGATCCTCTTCATCAACGCAAACGAAACGGAGTAGGGGGCGTGAACTCCGAGCGCGTGCCGTAGTTGTTCGCTCCACTCTACATCGGCGTAGAGACTTTCGGCGGAAGTAATCTTCTCCTCTGCCCTCTCCTCACTAAACCCGATCAACTCGTGAATCAACCTGCAGTGAATTCCCGAATCAACTATCGGCTTGACTGTCCTGGAGTGGTTCACCACCTCCCCAACTGCCACAGTTCCCTGATGAATCATCTCCTCAAGCGTCTGAAGGATATCAGCCTCGCGCTCCTCTTCTGTCCGGTTATCATCACGTGCTCGCATCAAATTTTTCACCCAGGCAACCAACCCCTCCCCCCCCGGAACCAGACTCTTACGTCCTGCATCGGTCAGGTGGATGTGGGCGTTTAGAACGCCCGGCATCAACAGTTGATGATCGTGCCGCTCGTCGGCCTCACCCAGAAGCTGTGAAGTGGGAGCAATGGCAAGAACCTTCCCACTCTCGTCGACGAGAAGACCTTGGTTTGTTCTCAGGACTTCTTCATCTGGTGAGTAGAGAACTTCGGCTGTGTGGAGAATTCGTGTTGGCATCATTTGTGGTAGATAAACGTGAGCCTTGAAGTGGTTCACGAGTGGTGGAACTCACGTCGCAACGATCTTCTGACCTGTTCCGCAGCTGCATTTCTTCCTAGCTTAGAGAGTGACGTACAGAGAAGTTCCCCAACCTCTTCATCATCTGGTATCCGATTAAAGGCATCTTGCAAGAGCGTAACGCAACCTTCATGATCTCCCATCTCCCCAACTTCGTGAACAACTCGGAGCAACATATCGCGCAAGCTAATCTCCAAATCATCTCGAACCGCATCGAAGAAGGGATCGAACAACCCAGGGAAGGGAACATCTGTACCGAGTGTTGTGAGAGCATCGCGCAAGAGTGGGAGAGCACGACCGGGAGCTTCACGCTCCAGCACATCTCCTGCCCACATAATATTCTGTTGAACTTCGAGAAGGTCAGCTCGAACTAATTCCTGATTCAGTCGAGGTGCTTCCCCCACTGCCGAGAGAATTCCATCTTCCCCGAAGAGTTTCCGAAGGGAGTGAAGGCGAACGTAGAGATTATTGCGGGCACTCTCAATCTCAGCCAGCTCGTTTCCTGAAGCGAGGAGAGCAAATTCATCGAGCGAGAGCTGACGGTTGGCAAACTCGTTTGCGACCATCAGTCCGAGAACTACTTTCATCCTCCCCCCCGAGATACTATGTACACTACCGGAGAGATCACGCAAACGGAACTCTCCGATCACCTTCAGATCAATGCGTCCATCACCAACAACTTGTGTGAGGAGCGTGTGCGAACGACTCTTCGCCTCACGAAGTTCTTCCCCCCACTTCTTCAGCTCTTTCGCCGGGAGCAGTTGCCGCGCAACGCTCAGAAGAGGTTCCATAAATCCCGGCATTCCCCGCTCGCTCAACCACTTGAGAGATCGTCGGAGTCCTATTGCAAACTTTTCGCGTCCCTCAGAATCTTCCCCTTCGCCGCCAATCCCCTCACGAATCTGAGTGGTGAGCGCAATAACGTGATCAAGTTTGAGAAGGGGTTGCTCCAACATCTGATCCAGACTCTCTTCCGCTTCTAACACGATATGGCTCCACCCTGATAGACGAGCTATAGAGGGGTGAAGAAGTTCAGGATATTTGGAGAGGTGTTCGTCGGCAATCTCTTTCCAACGGCCGTCACCTGTAAGCCAGAGGGCAACCACAACGTAGCTCCAGAGTAGTTCGGGAGAGTATGGGAATTCGTCGCTCGACATTTCAGTGCCAGCTTCGGCAAACTGTAGAGCCTCCTCTACAATGCGGTCGGGGTGCAGGCCAATCCCTCCCCAAGCAACCAACGCTCGTCCGTTCCCCTTTGCGAGAAGTTGGAAGGTTCGCCTCATCACAAGAATCTCCCGACTCTCCCTGATTGCACGAAGCAGCGAGTCAACTGCCCCGGTATCGTAGTAGAAGCGCATGCGATGTTCGGCGAGGTGTGCTCCCAAGGCTCCCGTGACGCCGATATGGTCGAGCGATCCCAACTGCTCTGCTCTCTGCTCAAGCTCCGCTTTGCTCTCGTAGACCTGAGCGAGCACCGGAATAAACCAGAGCCGAGCTTCGTTGAGCACAGGATCCTCTTGCCGAACGCGGAGTAGCTCAGCATAATAGTCCTCGATCTGCCGAACAACCTGAATGCTTCCACTCTCCCAAGCGAAGACACCAATCGCGCAGAGGAATCGGGCATAGTCAGCTCGATACTTGATCTCCGGGAATTGCGCTGCAAGCTTTTCGGCCTGCTCTATTCCCCACTCTTGCACACTCCGCTCGTACCACCGATTTTCCGGATTGCTGATAATCGCCCACAAACGTTGCAGTGCTCCCTGCGCAGACCGTGGCTTCGCTGTTCTCCTGTCTGCCTCCTCCACAAGTTCTGCCTCAACATCGGGTAGCCCTTGAAGTGCAGCCCAAACGCTCTTCCGGTAGAGGTGCATCACCTCTACATCCTCCCTCAGCTCTTCTGTGAGAAATGCTCCAACCTGTTGAAGTGCCGAGGTAAAGAGGAGGATCAATGATTCTGCATCTTGCCACTCGGCTGAGAGAAGAATGTCGTAGAGGAGAAGTGAAGAGCGAACCAACCCCTTGTAGAGCAGCTCACCGTCGAGCCTTCCCCCCTCTGCGTCAGGATTGAATTCATTGCTGAGCGCTGAAAGAAAACGTGCGATTGGAACGTGAGTGTAGAGGGGAAGATCGGAGGCAATCAGGTTGCCAAGCAATGCAAGGTCGACTTCTCCACCTGAGAGAAAGTGTTGGTGAATCAGCGAGTGAGTGAAGCCGATTAGTGGAGAGGTAGATGCTGGATAGAGACCATACTCTCGGTTCGTGCCGACAATTGGAAGTGCCGGAGTTGGATGTTGTTGGAGAACGCCACGAAAGATCAACCGATCGATCATCTCGTCTGCCCCAGCAAACATCTCTCGCGCCGTCTCGCGGGCAAAGACTTCTCCAAGCAGTGCGAGAGTGGAAGCTGCCTCTCTCTCGACATCACTGAGAGCACCCCCCATCCCCTCCCCAATGCGAGAAGCAGAACCGGCAATCACCTCAGCAAGCTCCTCTGCAGATCCCCTCAACGCAAACCTTCCGTCACTTCCGGGGGCAATCAGTTCTTCGGAGAGTGCTCTCCGCAAGCCAGAACGAAGAACGAGAGGATTTCCAACGGAAGGAGTGAAGAGTGCATCGACAATTCCCTCATCAGGTTCAGCATCGAAGAGAAGTTTCCAAAGTCTTCGCACATCATCTCGGTGCAATCCCGACAGAGTAATCTGATCCACCAACGAAGGCTCGATCACTCCCTCGATTCCTAACTCCGGTTTCCTGAGAACGAAGAGGAAGGAGACAGACTCGTTTGAGAGAGCGTCGAGAATCATCTGGAGGTCGTTCCGCATCCCTTCGCGAATCAGGTGTGCATCTTCGACAATCAGGCAGACTGGCCTCAACCGGATAACGTGACGTAGTGCGGGAAGAGGTTCGGTTCCCTCAATGTGGCGAGATTGAAGCAGAGGTCGCGTTTCTCTGTTTCGGCGGAGGGCATCGCCGATCATCGGTAGGAGTGCGCCAGAAGACTCGGGGAGAAGACGAATGTGAAGCGGAATTCCCCCCTCACTCCGTATCCGAGTCATTAGCTCTTCAACTACTCTGCTCTTGCCCAGACCAGCCTCAGCCTGCAGTTCCATGGAGCGAACGCCATCAAACTGACTTGTTCCGCGCCAGAAGGAGACCAGACGTTCCAGCTCTTGATCTCTCCCAACAAAGGGAAGGAGTCCATGGTTGAGGAAATCGGTCAGGATATGTCGCCAACTTTTCATCTACCCGAAATCTACGGGAAACCGTGGTTTTTCTTCTCGTTTATCCACTTCGCAAAAAAAATCGATCGGCAATCAGGATCGTAAGAGCCTTCCGCAAGAATCGTAAGACGTCGCGGCTACCTTCGCAGATGTAATTCGATTCAACACAGACAAAACAAATGGGAGAGCATCATGTACCGCAAATGGATTATCACACGACTGATTGTAGCGACGTTAATGTATGGGCCGAGTGCTTTCGGCCAAATACAGAGTGACCTACCGAACCGAGATGTCGGCATCGGAGTCACGGTTGGTTCGATGAACAATCGGAACGACATCTTGGGGGGGCATATCGCCTTCGCGATGACCGAGAAGCTTCACTTGGGAGCGCAGATCGGTCTCTCCACTGGATCAAGCAATGGAGGAGCAGCTACGAGCGACCTTCTGTTTGCTCCCTACGCAAAGTTCCTCTTCCCTCTCCGCACCGACTTCACGCCAATTCTGATTGGTCAACTCATTCTCGACAACGGAGGAGTCAGCTACGACTACCAGCCGGGGATGGAGTACGAGACATCGAGCAGCCTTCGTACTTCTCTCTACTTCGGTGGTGGGGGCGAATACTTCCCAACCTCGGGACTCGGAATCTATGGATACATCGGGCTGATTGACATTGGGTTGAAGCCGAAGGAGACCCGAATTGGATTTCTTCAACCACGAGTCGGGGTTGAGTGGTTTCTGCGGTGACTTCAATTAGATGGAACATAAAAGGTAAACCAACAAAGCTGGAGAGGAACGATGGAAAACCGAGCCGAACGAAAACCGAGAGGTGATCCAATGAGCAATGATGTGAGCCAGAAGATACGGCAGTGCCAGAGATGTGCGGCTTGGAGAGAAGAAGGTGATGCGTACTGTCTCTGCTGCGGAGAACGGCAGCCGAACGTATGCAGGTACTGCGGCGAGGAGACACGATATGCAGTTATCCTCTACTGCCCCTCCTGCGGAAAGAAGCACGAAAGATCAAATGATAGATCGAACTGAAAAACAATTCAAAAACTCTTAACGAAAAGGGAACAACCATGAAATTCTACTTGATGATCCTGACGGTAATCGTGGCCGGTATCACGATGATGGCCTGCGACGAGATTGGAGAACTAACCGGCTCGGACGGAGACCCGATACTGATTCGCTACCTCACGTTTAAGTATGCGGAGATTCCAGCGGAGATGAGCGACAGCACCGCAATATCCCTTGCACGCAACGAACGGCAGAATAGCATCACTGCCAGCGCAGTTGAACACTGGTTCCCAACAACAGATTCGATAGGATTCCCCGGAGCACAGACACCAGTCAACAAAGTGATTGTCACACCGCCGGGAAGTAGTCACTCAGGTGGAACGCGACTGTTAGGGGGACAAGATTTCGATATTCACCCACCACAGTCTGGAATTCCCTCGTCAATTTTTATCGATGCCCTCGGCGTCGGTTCTGCTGGACAGAGTGGATCGAGTGGTGAGTGGGAGCTACGCTTCAACGAAGATGAACTGGTTGTCTCGGGCAGCAGCGTTCGGGGAGAATTCATGGAGTTTACGCTCGACAGCTTCGATTCGCAGACGAGATATGGCACTGGTCGTTTTGCATTCATCGCACGGAACCGAGAAGACCGAACCGATACGAGGCGATGGATTGTCTTCGACGGTGAGTTCGCATTGCAGCGATAGGAAGATGTGGGAAAGCAGATTGATGTTGGTAGCAGTCGGTGTGTGAATATCTCTCCCCCACACATGAATGGGTGTGGAGTCAAGGGGGTGGAGAAGTCACACGCTCGGAACGGGGAATTCTCCAACAGGAGACTTCCCCGTTCTCGTTTGCCTGTTCACGTTGAGCGTGCCATCTTGCACCCCATGAGTTCAACTAAAAGTCCCGAGAGGGAAGGGCGTTCGTTAGCCGAGGGAATGTTGTTGACGACAACGTTGATCTGGGGAGGGACATTTGCCGCAACAAAGGTGCTACTCGATTCGGGGATGAAGCCGATGGGACTGCTGACCTGGCGCTTTGGCATTGCCGCACTCCTCTTTCTTCTCCTCTTCTTCAACCGGATACGGAAAGCCTTCGATCTTTCGATTTTAGGGAAAGGAGTGGTTCTGGGAGTTCTTCTCTACGCTGGGTTTGGCTTGCAGACTGTGGGGCTTGGCTTCACGTCGAGCAGTCGTTCTGGGTTTATCACGGCACTCTACGTTGTTATCACTCCACTGCTGCAGATCTTCATTGGGAGAAGCCTTCCGGGAAAGCGCGTTTGGCTCAGCGTTGGTTTGGTAACGATTGGACTTTGGCTGCTGACCTCACCGGCAGAGGGGGGAATGGCAGGCTTCAACACAGGTGATCTCTTAACGCTCGGCTGCGCAGTTTCATTTGCACTCTACATCATTGTGTTGGATCGCTTCGGCGGAGAAGGAGATGTGATTGCGTTGACAGGACTTCAGCTTTTGGTGGTGGCTATCTGCTGTACTCTCCACAACCTCCTATCTGAACCTTGGACATCCCCCTCTACCTCAACCGACTGGAGCATGATTCTCTTTTTAGCTCTCCTCGCTTCGGTCTTTACCACTTGGTGTCAAACAAACTTTCAACCACGCACAACGCCGGGAAGGGCAGCCATTATCTACACGATGGAATCGGTGTTCGCGGCAATCATTGGGATTGCACTCTTAGGGGAGCATCTCGGGACAAGTGGATTTCTTGGAGGAGGATTGATTGTGGGTGGATTGTTGCTGGTGGAGGTGAGTAGGGATTAGTCACGCAAAGCCGCTAAGAGCGCAAAGGAGAAGGAGAACGATCTGCCTGCAAGCCCATGACCTGAACGGAGTGCAAACACCACCTGCGTACTCTCAACTCTATGAATCACGCAAAGCCGCTAAGAGCGCAAAGGTGCTCGATACTTCGGTTCTTTGATCGGGTAGTTGATAGCACTCTACTGATCCGGGCGCAACCTGAAGAGTTGCGGCTACCTCACACTCATACACTCTCACACCCACGAACTCATACACTTTACCGATCCGCGCGTAACCTGAAGAGTTGCGGCTATCAACTCTATGAACTCTACACACTCTCAGCTCTACGAACTCAAACCGATTAAGGTAAAAAGATAATTGCGATGATGACGAGTGCTCCGAAGAAGACGAGGGTTAACCCGAGCCACTTTACCCACTTTATCATTAACAGATTTTCTTTGGAGAGTTCTCCCTCTTCTTTCATGAAGACCTTCGGTAACCCAAAGGCTATCAGAAGTCCGAAGAGCATGAAGATGCCCGTCCCGATAATCAGGCCGATTCCATCCGTTGTCAGTTCTGTACTCATTTCTGTTCTCCCATTCTATCTCTGCTCCTTTCTTCTGCTCAGTGACCTTGAAGTTCTATCACCGAGAACAGGCAAAATCACTACGTGAGGAAATTAGCATTCACGATTGGGACGAGGAGGGAGTGGCGACACATCGTTGCAAACCTTGCTCAAGAACTTCACGGGAAAGGTTCTTTCCGATGAAGACAAGTCGCGACTCCAGAGTTTGGTTCTCCCACAGACCACCATACCGCCAGTTATAGAGTGAACGGACTCCCTGAAACACCAACTTTCGATCTTCACCAGCAACGGCTATGATTCCCTTCATCCGATAAAGCCCCTCTCCATTGGTCTGAAGGAATCCTGAAAGCCACTCTTCGAAGAGACTGAAGTGGAGAGGTTCTTGAAGTTGGAATGAGTGGGAGAGTATCTCGTCACTCCGCCCACCTCGATGGTGATGTGTAGAAACTGGAAGATCGAGTCGAGAGAGATCGAAACCACCCAGATCGAGCAAAGCATACGGGTCGAGGTTGGCGTGAGATGTCTGGAGGATTTCTGCTTGCGGGTTAATCGTTGAGAGAAGAGCTTCAATCGAAGGGAGCATCTCTTCAGGAACCATATCGACCTTGTTCAAGATCAACTTGTCGGCGAAGGCAATCTGCGCTGCGACATCGTTCGACTCTACTAATTGTTGAGAGAGATTCCCTGCATCAACCAACGTTAGAACGCCGTCAACAACGAACTCTTCACCATGATCGGGATGTTGTAGGATTGAGAGAACAAGTGCAGATGGATCGGCCACTCCAGTCGTCTCAATCAACAGATGCTCGGGAGGATTCTCCATCGCCGCAATCTCTTCCAACGCCGCAAGGAAGTCGTCGTTCACCGCACAGCAGAGGCAACCATTGCTCAGCTCGTAGAGACCAAACTCAGCACCAATCACCAACTCGCCATCAATGCCGATCTCACCAAACTCATTTTGGATTACCGCAATTCGTAGTCCGTGATCGCCGGAGAGTATCTGGTTGAGCAGGGTCGTCTTACCGGAGCCGAGCCAGCCTGTGATGATTGTTAGTGGTAGCATAAAGAAGGTAGACCGCAGAGAAGCAGAGGACGCAGAGAAGAGAGTCTGCTCTCCTACGATTCTTTTTCGGTATCTGTCCTGAAAGTCCAGACTGCCAAGAAGTCTGGATCGGTGATGATTTCGAGTGTTGAGTGAACGGTGTACTCTCCCGGCTCTGCTGGTTGCAGGGCGTTCAAGTATGGTGGCATTGTGAAGGTTTCGCCATTGCGGAGTCGCACTTGAATGCCATCGTCGTTGATCTCCTCAATCTCCCCGAATATCTGTCGACGATCCACGACTTCGTTTGCGGAGTCAACCCAACTTGCACCGATCAGCACAGTTTTGTTCAGGTAGTCGGAACGATTCATTGAGAATGCAGATTGTTGATTTTAGGTTTTCAGGCAAAGAGCCTCACGCAAAGGCGCCAAGGCGCAAAGGTCGCGGAGGAGATTACCTCAGGTGAGGAGTTCCACCATCCAACTCTACCCTCGCTCCGTTCAGAGTGACAAACTTGAATGAATCACTACTCTATAAACGCTACACACTCCCAACTCAGTGACAGCTTACGTGTGATAGTAGAGCCTCACTTGTCTCGTCTGTCATCCTGAGGGCTGCCGAAGGATCTCGCCGGTCATGTAGCCACTTCCTGCAACTCACCACCACTCCCTCCACTAACCCTGCGAGACTCTTCACTCCGCTACGCTCCGCTCCGAGTGACAGACTGGAGTGACAGCCAACGTGTGATAGTAGAGCCCCACCAGTCTACTCTGTCATCCTGAGGGCTGCCGAAGGATCTCGCCGGTCATGTAGCCACTTCCAGCAACTCACCACCACTCCCTCCACTAACCCTGCGAGACTCTACGCTCCGCTCTGAGTGACAGACTGGAGTGACAGCCAACGTGTGATAGTAGAACCCCACCAGTC
>JBFWSB010000132.1:0-10945 GCA_050248595.1 Kapaibacterium sp. (SeqCode) | reverse complement strand
GGCTACTGGATTGAGATCGTATACAACCGACATCGTCGACACTCGACGCTGGGGTATCTCAGTCCGGTAGATTTTGAACGTTTATATTACACACAACTCCACAATCTCCACTGTCCAGGATAAGGGGCACACTCCACATTCTCTCAATGTGTTTTCTATTGTCTATTACACTAATTCCAATATCCGATCTATGCTCAAGCATCTCTCACTATCACATACTCCACTAACTCGCTCCGCTTCCTCTTCGTACTTGTCACTTCTCCATGATCTCGCCGCTCGGTTATCTCCTCAGTCCAAGCCGACCAACCGATTGAAGGGACGTAGAGTGTTCGCCCCCCAATCGTGGTCGTAATATGTTCATCCGGTATCTCGAACGTAAAGGTGTAGTCAAGTCGCCAACCAATAAACTTCGTTCCATGAATTTCTACTTCTTCGCTCCCTTTCCGTTCTGTTGTGAGCCGGTAAGTCACGTGGCGTCCTCCATCAACCGTGTCGATTAGCAGGACATCTTTACCCCCTGCATTGCTGTAGGGAAAGACAGCCCAGAAGGGGGGAAGAAGGTAGGCGTCGGCAGGAAAAGAGGTTCCCTGATAGTAGCGTGAAAGATCCCCACTCTCATGGTAAATGAAGTAGAGAGAAGAATTCCGCGGTCCATTGAATTGTGTCACGTTTGGCATACCTTGATATGAACCAATCTGCGCGGCAACAGTGAAGAGAAGAGTGTCGAGACGGTCGAACGTTGCTGGATCGTCGTCGTGAGTTAACTCCACCACTGTGTAGGAACTTCCGATGCCAGGCACGAAGTGTGTCTCTCCCGGATCAATAGAATCTGAACAGCCAATTATTCCCGTAAGAAGAAGAGCAATTCCTACCCAAGCTCTTTCTATGTTCTTTGTCATGTTTTCTCTGTTAACTCTAAATGTGGTATGTGGCAATCCTTTTCATCCACTCCTTTTGCGATCTCATGCTTCTCACGCAAAGGCGCAAAGAGACGCAAGGCACGCAAAGGAAGAGTCTGTTAATCTCCTGATTGCATCACACTCTTTCTGCTATCTCCCTACTACTCACTTCCCCCTACAGCCCACTCATCGACTCCTTCTCGACCGTTAGCTTCTTCGTCTTCTCTACCAACTCCAGGAACTCCTTCCGAGAGCCGTTGGCGTCGGCTCCGAGTCCACGTTTTCCCCAACCGAGAATATCGTCGTACGTAATCGTCCCCCGATAGGCCGAACCCCGAAGCAACATACCCCAGCCAGCGATTGCGGTTACAAACCGGGTTGACTCACTTGCCTCCTCTACACTCTTCCGCTCGCCGAGAACTAAGTACTGAATCAACTGGCTCACACTATCCTTCGGTTCCTTGTAACGCAGGCGAGCCAAGAGAATATCGTTCGATGTAAAGAGAACTGGAATTTCTTCACTCTTCTCCAGCTTGTAATCTTCCCCTTTCGTCGTATCGACCGTGTAGCCAACATCAGCCCCAACCGGCACCACTTCGTAGAGTGCTGTCACCTGATGTCCTGCGCCGAGTTCACCTGCATCTTTAGTGTCGTCATTAAAGTCACGGGCAGCAAGCACGCGATTCTCGTAGCCGATCAACCGATAGGCAGATACCTTCTCTGAGTTGAACTGAATCTGGAGCTTTACATCTTTTGCAATCGTGTGAAGTGTTCCACCCATCTCACTCACCAACACACGCTCCCCCTCTTCCAATCGGTCGATGTAGTAGTAGTTCCCATTTCCGTGGTCGGCCAGTTGCTCCATCTTCTGATCCTGATAGTTCCCATGTCCAAAGCCGAGAACGCTCAGGAACACTCCCTCCTCACGCTTCTCCTCAATGAGCGAAACAAGCCCCTGCTCCGATGAAACACCAACGTTGAAATCACCATCGGTAGCGAGAATCACCCTGTTGTTCCCCTCGCCCAAGAAACTCTCCTGCGCAGTCTTGTAGGCAAGCTCGATTCCAGCACCACCGGCGGTAGAACCTCCCGACGTAAGTCGGTCGATCGCATCGCGAATCACTTTCTTATCCGATCCCGGTGTTGACTTCAAAACCAGACCGGCAGCCCCCGCATAGACTACGAGAGCAACGTGATCTTCTGGACGGAGCTGGTTCACGAGCTTCTTGAGCGACTGCTTCAGCAAGTCAAGTTTACTCGGACCACTCATCGAACCGGAGACATCAACCAGAAAAACAAGGTTGGAGGGGGGAGCCTGTTCAGAATGAATTTCACGCCCTTGCAACGCAAGGCGAACCAGGAGGTGATCGCTGTTCCAAGGACAGGCGACCACCTCCGAATTGAAATCAAAGGGGTGATGGCCTGCTGGGTCTGGGTATTCGTATCTGAAGTAGTTAATCATCTCCTCAACGCGAACCGCTTCTGCTGGGGGAAGCTGTCCACGACTGAGATACCCCCGTACATTTGTATAGCTTCCGTTGTCTACATCTATAGAGAAGGTGGAGTAAGGACTACTTTCGGTTGCACGATATCCGTTTTCATAGAGGGGAACTGGAGGAAGAGCTTCTGCAGCCATCGGCGCAGGAGGTGGGGGAACAGACTGTTGTTCTCTTCCCTTCTCACCCTGAGCACTCACCTTCTCCCTCTTCGGCAGACCGTAGCTGCTTTCCGATGGTGTTCGCCCCCTCTGTGGGAGAGAGGTCATCTCCTGAATTGGCTGGGTTGCTTGATTAACAATCGATTCACCCGTTGCCCTATACGTGAGAGTGTTTACTGCTCCATTCAACACATCACCATACTCCGCTTCAAATCCCGTGGCAATAACCTGTCCGCGCTCAACAGCAACATCCGCCACATCTGGAAAGAGTCCTAACCCTTGAGGATCAGTAATCTCATAACCATCTCTTCTGATAACAACCTCATTCCCTCGACCACCACGAATGTTGAATCCTCCACCCGCACTTCCTACAGTTGCCTCTCTCGCAATGGCACCGAATGTTGATTGAGTACTTGTCAGTATATCTGCTGATGAAAGCTCCCTTATACTTGTAGTCATCCCTGCCTCAACACGTTGTCTCGCGATAGCGTCAACATAGATAGCCTGCTGGCTCTGCGAAACAACCACCGCTCCGGCAACACCCTGTTGAGCGTAGACCATCGGAAGGAGGGGAGGAGCCTTCGGCTCAAGAGCAAAATTGGCAGCCACGTGAAGCCCGGGATTTACAATCACTTCTTGGCAGAGCGTATCGATAGAACCGTAGAACGTTACTTGCAAATCGTACGTTCCCGGCCTCACGCCAGTAATCAAATAGTCGCCGTTGAAATTGGTGACTGTACTCTTTGTTGTGCCGAGTACCTGCACCATAGCTCCAGCAAGACCTGCGCCGGCAGTGTCAACTACCCGTCCTTTAATGATACCGGTAGTCTGCGCGTGCAGCTCAAGTGTGAAAAGAGAGAGGAGAACAAACAGGTAGAGAGTCCGCTTCATGATGATAGCTCCAAAGTGTGTTGAAGTTGTCTGATGATTCGAGTTTGAGATTTCCGCTTCGCGTTGGCTCTGATCTGCCTCAGAAGAGATTTGGCGTTCGAGCCGTGATTGCGTCGAGTGATTCTGGTCGCTCGGTGAATTGAACGATGAGTCGAACTAAGAGATCGTCGAGGAACTCCACATCGTATCCACCAATTGTTGGCTCGATGTGTGAGCCGCCAATACCGCTGTGGTCGGTCAGGAAGACATAGGTTCCACCGGTATGCAACGCGAGGAAGCGGAGAAGAAATTCAGTCGGTTTGTCGACGCCGCTGCTCGCTACTGGGATGATCCGAATACCCTTCTCCGCTGCTAACGTTGTCAACTCCCGAACCTGTTCGAGGTCTTCTGCATTCTGGTGTGGTGGTGCGTCGAGCAATAAGAAGAGAAAGCGTGACTGTGCATCGCTACTCCACACATGGTTCTCGATAGCATCTTTCAATGCCTCCTCTACAGCCTCTGGAGCATCTCCACCTCCGCTGGAAACTTGATTACTTAAGAAGGAGAGAATCTCATCAATGCTCTCAGTAAACTCTGTGGAGCGAACCAGATATTCATCCCCATGATCGCGGTAGACGTTTGTGCTTAGTCGGAGCAAGAACTCTTTCTCTCCCAACTTCTCCTCAACTCGCTTTACGACGCTCGCCAGTTCAGCTTTGATGTAGTTCAGTTCATCACTCATTGAACCGGTAGCATCGATCACGAACATCACGTCGATCGTCTTCAGCTTCGGCACTTCACCGGCAATGCGAACGATTAGGGGAGTATCTCCTGAGAATTGCTCTTGCTCTGGATCGACACCAGCTACCCGCACCTCTCTTTTGTTAGATGAGGCAACGATAGTGTAGGGAGCTTTCGCCGCGTCATCCTCGAGACCAGTAAAGAGTTCTGCGCGACCGAAGTTATCGGAGCGAGCCTGCCAGATAGGGTTTCCATCCTTATCCACTAACGTAACGACGGCATCAGCTATCGGCTCGGAACCGTTGTCAACGCGGACGGAGATACGTTCACCACGACCAAATCCCCACAAATCTTTCATCCCCTTCCACTCACTCGAAGTAATCTTCGACCTCCAGAAATCCCACTCACGCAAATCGTTCCACTCCCCTGCGGTGAGTTGGTTTGGGGATGGCGCACGGGATGTCACTCTGCTTCCATCAACAGCATCAGATGCTTTGGTCTCCTTTTCCGATAGAGAAGGTTCTTCAATGCTCACAGCACCAGAGAGTAGGTCACCATCTCCTGCTTCAAATCCACTTGCAACTTCAGAAGCTCTTCCTCCTCGTATCGAAAAACTTCCATCAGAAGATTTCACCTTTGCTTCGCGAGCAGCTGCACCGAAGGTGGATCGCAGAGTGCCACTCAGAAATTCTTCTGTCGTAACCTCTCGCATATATCCTGTTGCAATTGCATCAACTCTCTTGATACGCTTCCCCATTAGAACAACACCTTCTACTTCAACTCCTGATTCTTCAAAAGCAAAGTTTTTGATAACCTCTTTCCCTGCTATGACTTCTACTTCTGCCGTAAGAGCCTCGCTCGATGTGAGCGAGATCACCTTCATGGTATAGGTTCCTGGCAATAGTCCTGGTATCAGGTACTTCCCGTCGGCATCTGTAGAAGCTCCACGAGGCGTTCCCGTGATTAAAACCGTAGCACCCGGAATTGCTTCGCCAAGCTCATCAACAACCCTTCCCCGCAGGGAGCCAGTTGTCTGTGCATCAACGTTTGTGGCCAAGAGCGAAAAACAGATTAGAGCGTAGAGTAGCTGCCTCATAGTGAAGCCTCCATTGAACTGGGTTTTGATTTTGGAAAAAGAGGGGAGGGTATTAGAGACCTATCTGCACGATTGTGCTAACGATTGAGCAGGTCGGCGCCGCGAAGGATAGTGACCTTGCCTGTTGTGGATGGATCGATGAATTGTCTGTTAGGACCATATAGAGAACCACAAGAAGAAACTCCTTCCTTGCTCTTATCGAACTCAAACTCTTGAGAAACAACACTTCCCTCCAGAAGATCAACAATGGCAGTTAGAGCATCTGGATGGGTCAACGAGGTAACGCGAATCTTGTAAGATCCCGGCATCAAGCCCTGTATCACATACTTCCCATCAGCACCAGTAGAAGCTCCTCGCGATGTACCGAGCACCAGTACTGTAGCACCTGGAATAGGCTCTCCATTAGAATCGTAGACAGTCCCCTGCAACGTGCAACTGGGTTGGGCCTGAAGTGCAACGGCAACAACAAAGAAGGCGAGGACGGCGAGTAGAATAAGCACCTGTTTCATAAGTGCACCTCCGTTGGGTAAAGGATTCTCAGGAACGTAGGACAATCTGAAGATCGTCTTGCGCCAACATACCAGCGAAGGAGAAGAAGGTTACTCGTAGACGTTTTAAAACTGCGTCACGGCAAAATAGTTTGTGCAGGATGTAGGTATAGAGATCCTCTCTGCGTCCTCTGCGTCTCTGCGGTCTATTCCTTTTTCTGAAGAAGGGAAAATAAACGCAGAGGCGCGGAGAGCGCAGAGACTTGACTCAGAGGGATTCTCCCAAGAACTCGATTCGCGAGATTCTGCAACACCACTTGTCCAAGAGTTGAAGAGAGCTTACCTTTGTTTTTAACCAAACGGTTAAACTTATTGGGCAACATGAAAAAAGAACGGGACATCACGACAGAGCAGCGCATCTTGAAAGCTGCGCGGAAGGTCTTTACCGACTACGGGTTCAATGGAGCACGGATGCAGCAAATTTCCGACGAAGCCGGAATCAACAAGGCGCTTCTCCACTACTATTTCCGCTCGAAGGAACAGTTGTTCGACGTGGTCTTCACCGACTTACTCGGGCAGTTTCAGATCGCCTTCTTCACTATCCTCGCATCAGACAAACCTTTGATTGAGAAAATTCGATTGATGGTTGAAGAAGACATTGAGCTTCTGATGAAGCACCCTGAGATGCCCCTCTTCATTATTTCAGAAGTGGCTCGCAACCCAGAGAAGACCGCCCGACGTGCTAACGCAGCGAAGATATCGAGTCTCTTCAAAGAGTTCTCCCGGCAGGTAAAGGAGGGGATAGCCGAGGGAGAAATTCGCGAGGTAGACCCGATAGATCTGTTGATGAACATCTTAGCCCTCAACCGCTTCCCCTTTATTGGGAAGCCGATGATCCAATCAGTGATTGGTCTGAGCGACGATCGATTCCAGAAGCTGATGAGATCGAGAAAGGAGAGTGTTGCGGAATTGATTATCGGAGACTTAAAGAACAGAACAAAAGCAGGTGGGAAATGAACAGACGGACAGTAATCTCTACACTACTCCCTCTCCTGTTGCTGATAGGGGGATGTAGTGCTGACGAGCAGGCATTCGACGCAGAGGGAGTTTTCGAGGCGGACGAACTGATCGTCTCATCAGAAGTTGGAGGTCGCCTTACTCGATTCGACGTAAAGGAGGGAAGCACTCTGCACGCAAACGAAGTTGTCGGTTCGATTGACGACACGCAACTGCAATTGCAGAAGAAACAACTGCAAGCACTGATTCGCGCAACGTTGAGTCAGACCCCCGACGTAGCAGCCCAGATTGCCTCCCTTCAGGAGAGTGTGGCGGCAACCAAACGGGAGAAAGAACGGCTATCACCACTTGTAGAGGCTGGGGCACTCCCCCGCAAACAACTCGACGACGCGGAGACGCAACTTGAGCTTGCCCGCAAGCAACTGGAAGCCGTGGAGTCATCCCTCGGCATTACCAAGCAGAGTCTGAGAGAGCAGACCCAACCCATCACGGCACAGATTGAACAAGTGAACGACCAGATTGCCCGCACCACTCTTATCAATCCGATCGATGGGACTGTTCTGGCGCGATACGCCGAACAAGAGGAGATCACCGCTCCGGGAAAAGCTCTCTACAAAATTGCGAACCTCTCCACGATGATCCTGCGAGCCTACGTCGACGGAGGAGCTTTCTCCAGAATCAAGTTGGGCGATTCCGTTCAGGTCTTCGTCGACAACGGCCCCGAGGCATACAGAGAATTCACTGGAACTATTTCGTGGATTGCAAGCGAGGCTGAGTTCACGCCGAAGACAATCCGAACAAAAAATGAGCGGGCAAACTTAGTCTACGCAGTCAAGATCACAGTACCGAACGACGGCTCGCTGAAGATCGGTATGTATGGCGAGGTAAAGTTCTGATGGAACTGGCACTCCAGGTAAACCAGCTTGTGATGACCTACAATAAGGGGAAGGTCACGGCGCTGAACGACATCTCATTTGACGTAGAGAGGGGAGAGCTTTTCGGTCTGATCGGTCCTGACGGCGCGGGGAAGACAACGCTCTTCCGTCTCCTCACCTCGCTTCTTATTCCTGACTCCGGCACTGCCCACGTCGATGGCTTCGACATCGTTAAAGACTACAAGGAAATTCGTCGGCGTGTTGGCTACATGCCGGGACGATTTTCCCTCTACCAAGACCTGACAATCGAAGAGAACTTGAACTTCTTCGCCCGCGTTTTCAAGACAACAATTGAGGAGAACTACGACCTAATTCGCGACATCTACGTGCAGATTGAGCCGTTCAAAAAACGTCGCGCAGGAAAGCTCTCGGGTGGTATGAAGCAGAAGCTGGCACTCTGCTGTGCCCTCATACACAAACCCTCGATACTCTTTTTGGATGAGCCGACGACCGGAGTTGATCCGGTTTCACGCAAAGAGTTCTGGGAGATGCTCAAACGACTGAAGGAGCGGCAGATCACCATCCTCGTCTCCACCCCCTACATGGACGAAGCCGAGTTATGTGATAGGATTGCACTGATGCAGTCGGGCAAGATTCTCTCCATCGCATCACCACGCCAAACTCTCGCAAACTACGAGCACTTCCTCTACGCAGTTCGAGCAGACGGAATGTACCGGCTCCTAAACGATCTGCGGGCAGCCCCCTTTACAGAGCGGTGCTATGCCTTCGGTGAATCGCACCACCTTCTCCCGGCTAACTCAAATCTTACCCAATCAGAGATCCGGAATTATCTGGATGAGAAGAACTATACGAACCTCGAGATCGAACAGATTACTCCCGGAATCGAAGATGTCTTCATGGCACTGTTGGAGAGAGGAAGTGAGGAGGTAGCATGAGTGATATAAATCGGGGAGCCGCTCCCCCGGTGATTACCGTAAAAGGACTAACAAAACAGTTCGGGAATTTCAAGGCAGTTGACGACATCACGTTCGATGTGGCGAAGGGAGAAATCTTCGGGTTTCTCGGAGCAAACGGTGCGGGCAAGACAACAGCAATGAAGATGCTCATCGGTATCTGGAAACCAACCTCTGGAGAGGGGAAGGTTGCCGGATATGACATCTACTCGGAGACCGAGAAGATCAAGCAGAACATTGGCTACATGAGCCAACGCTTCTCTCTCTACGAAGATCTTACTGTTTGGGAAAACATCCGGTTCTTCGGTGGCATCTACGGTCTCGGGCGGGATGAGCTTCGAGAGAAGGGGAGTGCCCTGATCGACCGCCTCGGCATGGGGGAGAAGAGAGGAGCACTCGTCGCATCTCTCCCACTCGGCTGGAAGCAGAAGCTCTCGTTCTCCATCGCAATTCTCCACACCCCGCAAATCGTCTTCCTCGACGAACCGACTGGGGGAGTTGACCCGATTACCCGACGTCAGTTTTGGGAGATGATTTACGAGGCTGCCGACCGTGACATTACTGTCTTCGTTACCACACACTACATGGACGAAGCCGAGTACTGCAACCGAGTATCGATCATGGTCGACGGTCGAATTGAAGCTCTCGACAAACCGGCACAGCTCCGAAAAGATTTCAACGCTGAGTCAATGGATCAAGTCTTTACCAGCTTAGCCCGCAAGGCAACGCGGAGTGCAGACTAACCACAAATCTATCGGAAGAGAAGAATCAATGCAGTTGCTTCTAACATTCATCGGGAAGGAGTTCAAGCATATCCTGCGGGATAAGCGGACGCTCCTTATCCTGTTCGGTCTACCGATTGTTCAAATTCTTCTCTTTGGATTTGCTCTGACCAACGAAGTAAAGAATTCACGCATTGCTGTTCTGGATCACTCTACAGATGAGATGACCCTTCAGATCGTGAACCGTCTCTCGGCCAGTGCCTACTTTGACCTCGATCAAATGCTTCAACGGGAAGAGGAGATTGACCCACTCTTCAGAAGAGATCAAGTACAGATGGTAGTTGTCTTCCCCTCGAATTTTCGCCAGAGACTACTCCACACACACGCAGCCGACATCCAGTTAATTATTGATGGAAGCGATCCAAACACAGCCACATCTATCCTCAACTACGCAACGGCAATCATCAACGATTACCAGAAGAGCCTTCAAGGGAATCTGTCACTCCCACTCACTATCACGACCGAGACCCGAATGCTCTACAACCCCCAACTGAAAGGCTCCTACAACTTTGTCCCCGGAGTTATCGCACTCATCTTGATGCTCGTCTGCGTACTGATGACATCGGTTGCAATCGTTCGGGAGAAGGAGATTGGAACGATGGAGGTTCTCCTCGTCTCCCCAATGCGGCCAGCCATTCTGATTATTGCGAAGATGGTTCCATACCTTGTTCTCTCCTTTGTTATCGTCGGCATCATTCTCGTGATGGGAGTAACGCTGCTCGACGTTCCAATTCGAGGGAGTCTCCCTCTCTTACTCGGAGAGAGTCTCCTCTTCATCTTCACCTGCCTCGCAATCGGTCTGCTGATCTCCAACTTCACCCGAACACAGCAGACCGCCATGCTCATCACCTTACTCGGAATGATGATGCCAACACTCGTCTTCAGTGGCTTCATGTTCCCCATCGAGAACATGCCGATCCCGCTGCAACTCATCTCCAACGCCATTCCGTCGAAGTGGTATTTCTATGTGGTGCAGGCAATCATGATAAAGGGACTCCACATCGAGAGTATCTGGCGGGAGACGCTAATTCTCACCGGCATGACTCTCTTCTTCCTTCTTGTCAGCCTCAAGAAATTCAGTATCCGTCTAACGTAAGAGAAGGAGCAAAGACCTATGCGCACACTACTATTTCTCTTGCAAAAAGAATTCCGGCAAATCTTCCGGAATCCGGCAATCGTCCGAATGATTCTGGTGGCTCCTACGCTCCAACTACTGGTGCTCCCCTTAGCTGCCGACTACGAAGTGAAGAACATCAACCTTGCTGTGATCGACCACGATCACTCCACTTGGTCCCGCCAACTGACACAGAAGTTTGCTGCCTCCGACCACTTCCAGCTTGTGGGGTACGAAGATTCATACCGCCATGCCTTTGCGTTAGTGGAAAAGAACGAAGCCGATATTCTCTTAGAACTCCCCTCCGGTTTTGAACGTGACCTTATCCGGGAAGGGGAGGGGAAGGTGATGATGTCCGCAAATGCCGTCAACGGCGTGAAGGGAGGATTGGGAACCGCCTACGCGCTGAATATCATTGGGTCGTTCAATAAG
>JBFWSB010000131.1:0-10958 GCA_050248595.1 Kapaibacterium sp. (SeqCode) | reverse complement strand
GCCGTTCTCTTCACAGGAATGCACCACGCCCGGGAGCCAATCGGAATGATGGCAATCATCTACACAATGTGGCATCTACTGGAACGCTCCGAATCCTCACCCGATATCAACTCGCTGCTACGTAATCGCATACTCTGGTTTGTTCCCTGTGTCAACCCCGATGGATACTTCTATAACATTACCAACTATCCTGAGGGGGGTGGACTCTGGAGAAAGAACAGAGGGGGTACTGATGGTGAGGGAATTGACCTGAACCGGAATTATGGACCAGATGATAACTGGCGATATCCTACAGATGGGGCGAGCGACCTCCCCGCTTCTGGACTCTACCGAGGGACTGCCCCTTTTTCTGAACCGGAGATTCGAGCAATTCGTGATTTGGTAAACGGCGAGAACATTCGCCTGCTGCTGAATCATCACTCCTTCGGACGATTACTCATCCACTTGAATCACGGCCAACATCCTGGACTTACCGATACGGCTTGGCACTATCTCTCTGCTCGGTCATTGATTCAGCAGAATGGATATGCAGAAGGAAATCCAACGATTACGATTGGGTCGAATGCAAGTGGCTCTTCTGAAGGGTGGATGATTTCAGAAACTTCAGAAAATGGACTGGGTCGATATTCGTGGGCTCCTGAAATTGGATCTGAGGAGGATGGATTTTGGCCTACACCGGAACGGATACTCCCCCTCTGCCAAGAAATTCTTCCCGCTCACATTACCGTAGCGCGTATGGCTGGATCATACTGCGCGATTACTGACCGAACGATTATCCGCGAAGGTGGAGTATCAAGGCTTCAACTTCGGATAACGAATATAGGCCTGATTGAAGCCCCCTCCGAAGGGACAAGAATTACCCTCAATTCAGTACCTCAAGTTCAAATTGATATTCCTCCTCTATCCCCCGGAGTCTCAACCACTGCGGACATAGTGCTCTCCGAGAACATGGTCTCAACAGGAGAGGCACGTCAAGATGTGGTGCTGCAAGTAAAGACTGGGAACCTGATGCACTTCGATTCCACAGCAATGATTACGCACCCTACCGATATACTTCTTGCCGACGATTTTGAGGGAACACTCTCACTCTGGAACGTCGATCTCTGGTTCACACAAAACGAGAATGGTCGAGGACGTGCCTTAGCCGACAGTCCCTACGAACTCTACTCACTGACTGGAATACCGAATGTGCTCGAGCTTTCGGCTCCGGTCTCATTGGTTGGCTACGATGCAGTAGATCTCTCTTTTGATGCTCGTGGCGAAGTGTTAGGGATTGGGCACACGTTGGAGATTGAAGTCAAACGCGAAGGAGAACTTTCTTGGCAAAAGATTGATGGAGATTTTCTACAGAAGCCTCGACTAACGTCAGATGATGAACGGTATACGATTCGAGGAGATCACCAGACCTGGCAACACTACACTATTCCACTCGATGACTTCGCTGGAAAGAATATCAAAGTGCGGATGTCAATGAAAACTCCCCCCCCCGGTATCAGACTGGAGGGAGTGTTGATTGACGATATTGCTATAACCGCAGCTGCTGATAGCCCAACAAGTGCAGATGATGCGGGCAAAGAGGAGACTTCACATGAACAGAATATTGTTTTCCCCACAACATTCGCGGACAGATTAGTAGTTCGTGGTAATTCAGAAATGCGAGTCCAACTGTTCGACCTTCTTGGACGTGAAGTGCTCTCCGCGGTAGGATCAAAACTGGTTCAACTCTTAACTTCCACTATCCCCGTTGGCCCCTATCTTTTGCAGATAGAGGCCAATGGCGAAAAGTTTGTTAGGAAGGTTCTCCGGCAGAAGTAACTCGAACTTAGGAACGAACTACTCTCTCAACCTCTGCGTCCTTTGCGCCTCTGCGGTTTATCTATCACTCTTAGAACTATAGAGAGAGAACGAAGAGCATTCTCAGCTGCCCATAAACTCTGAACGCAATTACTCTGCATCATCTGGCCTTCCAACCGAGTAGTACTCGAAACCGAGAGGAAGAAGATCTGGTCCGTAGAGAAGATTTCGTCCGTCGAAGATTACCGGTTTGTTCAACGACTCCTTCAGCTTCCCGAAGTCTGGACTTCTGAACTCGCTCCACTCAGTAAGAATCAAAAGTGCATCGGCTCCCTTCAGCGTCTCATACATCCCATTCCCATACTCGATCCGGTCTTCGTATCGTCTGCGTGTCCCCTCCATTCCCTCGGGATCGTAGGCAACTATCGAGGCTCCGGCTTCGAGCAGTGGATCGATTACACCAAATGCCGGTGACTCACGCACATCGTCAGTATTCGCTTTGAAGGCCAACCCCCAAACAGCAAATCGCTTCCCTTCAACTGAACCACCAAAGTGCTTGAGGATTTTCCTGGTGAAGAAGAGTGGTTGTTCTCGGTTGACTTCGACGACTGACGAGAGGATGCGAAGTTCAGCCCCATGCTCTTCTGCGGTTTTCAAGATTGCCCGAACATCCTTTGGAAAACAACTTCCACCGTAGCCGACACCCGGATAGAGATAGCGCTTTCCGATACGGGAATCGGATCCCATTATCGACCGGACTTCATCAATGTTTGCACCAACTGCATCGCAGAAGTTTGCCATTTCGTTGATGTAGGAAATGCGCATTGCGATGTATGAGTTGGCAGCATACTTTGCTACTTCGGCACTTCTCTCACTGACAATGTGAATTGGGTTTCCACTTCGGACGAATGGTTCGTACAGTTCAACCATTACTTTCTTCGCCTTCTCCGAAGAAGTGCCAACAACGATTCTATCTGGTCTCATACTATCTTCTACAGCTCTCCCCTCACGAAGGAACTCAGGGTTCGAGACGATGTCGAACTCTGCGCTCGGAGCAACGCTCCTGATGCGAGCCTCTACTTTCTCGCTTGTTCCGGCTGGCACTGTGCTCTTGTCTACAATCACCTTGTAGCCAACCTCAGGATTTGCGTGGAGAATTTTTCCAATCTCTTCGGCAACCTGAAGAACATACTGTAAGTCGGCAGAACCATCTTCTCCCGGCGGCGTTGGCAAGCAGAGGAAGATGACATCGGAGTTCAGCACTCCCTCTTCCAGTTCCAACGTAAAGCTGATTCTCCGCTCCCGAATATTTCTCTCAAGCAGAAGGTCGAGACCCGGCTCGTAGATCGGGACTTTTCCCTTCCGAAGCATTTCAATTTTAGCTGGATCAATGTCGACGCAGATAACGTTGTTTCCGGTTTCAGCAAAGCATGTGCCGGTGACAATTCCGACGTAACCAGTTCCAATCACAGAGACGTTGTAGGGCATTGTGCTTGATTATCCTTGATGTGTAGTTAGCAGTTGTTGTTCCACCTTCCCCGAATCGGAACCACGTTCCTTCACAAGAATTAGGAAGCTATACATGACGACGTAGAGGAAAATTAAAAGACCAGCAAAGAGGAATGTAATCCCCCAAGTTTCGTAGTGAGCAAAGGGATGTAGAATACGGTCAGCAATATCGAGCGCGAGTGCTTCAGGCTTTCGCAAAACATCCCAACTATTCCACCTTTGGAAACGACCGAGATAAATACCGAATCCGCTCATAAAGAGGGAGAAAAAGGTGAAGAGCCAAGCCGACTTCCTCCCAATCCGCTCCCGAATAACTGTCTGCATAAGGTAGAGCGATCCAAATCCGACGAGAAGTGCGGTCCAAGCAAAGGATGTGATCGTTACCAAGTAGTGCCAGTACTGAAACTCGTCAGGACTATAGGTTCGTTTGCCGAGGTGGACGAAGTCAGAAATGATGTAGGGAGCATTCGGAAAGAAGAGAAGCCAGAACAACCCAAGAATTCCAATTAGCACCCCATCACCAGCACGACGGTGTCGCTCGTAGGCAAGAAGCGCAGCTCCAAAGGGTATCCAAGCGAGGAAGAGATTCCAGAGCAGGAATCGATAGTGTAGGAATGAGCCGTTGGGTAAGAGGAACTGTGTGCAAACCAGCAGCAGACAGAATCCTGAGAGAATTCCGAGAAGAGCGCAGACAACAAGGCGGCGGCGATTGCCTGTAATTTGGGTCAAGAACTTATTCATAGCATCAAGAAGGTAGACCTCCAACCCCAATCATCTACTTCCTTCCCTCTGTTTTATCGGATGATAAGATTTCCGCAACTCGTTTGAAAGGCAAATTTCTCTCCTGAGCAATCCGACCTATCTCGTCGGCTTCGGGTCGAGCTACAACTCCATCAGACCCCTCAACATACTTCACTCGAATCGAACCGAACACCGTATCGATTACCCCCTCCTCTCTTCTCAACTTCCTCCGTTCTACGCTGGACATTCGCACACCAATCGTTGATGTCTCAGAAAAGATAATCGTTGTGATTGCATCGAGAGTCGCCTCTTCAACGAGGACAGAAAGTGTGTGCGCTGGTCGCCCTTTTTTCATGAGGATGGGAGTCAGCCACACGTCGAGTGCCCCAGCTTCGAGAAGGCGTTCGATAACGTGAGGCCACCCTTGCGGATTCATATCGTCTACATTCGTTTCAACGAGCATTACTCGATCAGTCTCAGTCCTGTTTATCCTCTGCTCCCCCTCACTTTTACTCTCCGCTATCTCCCCAATCACAACGCGCAGGAGATTGGGACGATCTGGCAATTCTCGTGTTCCTGCTCCGAAGCCGGTTCCGTATACTTGAAACTCTTTCCCCTGCAAGGTTCCGCTCGACAGAGCGCGAACAACGCCAGCCCCGGTTGGCGTTGTCAGTTCAAAGGGAAGTGCCGTCATCGTGACCGGATAGTCTTTTAAAATTTCGAGCGTTGCTGGTGCTGGCAACGGCATTGTCCCATGTTGGGTTCGGATCATCCCACCAGAACCGAGCGGTATTGGTGAGGTGAGAACTTGGTCGATCCCTAAGTCTTCCAAGCAAATCGCAACAGCTACGATATCGGCGATTGAATCGAATGCTCCCACTTCGTGGAAGTGAACATCTTCGACACTCATCTTGTGAACGCGCGCCTCCCCTATCGCTATTGCTCGAAAGATATTCACAGCCCGCTCCTTCACCCGCAAAGGTAACTGGCTCCGCTCAATCATCTCTGAAATTGACCTAAATGTTGTGTGATGGTGATGGTGGGTGTGAGTATGGTCTCCGTGGTGGTGGTCGTCGTGATGATGATGGTGATGATCTCCGTGATGGTGGTGATCGTGAGCTTCACCGTGCACATGTGCATGGTGGTGATCCTCACCATGATGGTGGTGGTGGTGGTCGGCTTTTGCTGCCGGCAGACGATCTACTCGATTTCCCTCTTCATCTAAGACCTCAAATTTTAACGCCGCGATTGCGCTTCGGACTACTTCGTGTGTCTCGTAGCGTAGCGTTGTAGGTAGCCCATCAAGGGTGGCAAGTCCTTCCCTCACTTTTGTGAGGGATGCGCCAGCGTGGAGAAGTGCCGCAACGGCCATGTCTCCACTAATTCCTGAAAAACAATCGAAATACGCGATTCTCAAGGTAATTCTTCTATTTGAAAGTGTTTAATAGTTTGGCCAGCATCTCTTGCACTCCTCCGCTTCTCTCTTCAAAATTGTGCTACATAACGGAGGGAAGTTCATTCTGTTGCTCCTTCACCATTTCATAGTTGGGAAGCCATCCTCTCTCCCTCAGCATCGAAACGATTGCATCGGTTGCTCCAACTCTCTCCTGTACGAATGCAGCAATCAATTTTTTCTGCTTCATCCTATAGTCCCGATCTTCTATCAGGTTGTTGAGGTCTGATTTGAGTTCAGCTTCATCAACAACTGTTTTCAGTAGCCCTGCTTCACGCAACGCGGAGGCATCCCGTGAGCGATCAATCTTTGGTCCAGACATTAGGGGAAGGCCACAGGCGGCTGGCTCCAACAGACTGTGGACACCAGCTCCGAAGCCTCCACCAACCCAAGCAATGTCTCCTATTCGATACAGCTCCGCCAATAAACCGAGGCGGTCAACTATCAACGTTTGAACTGGACTATCTACAATCCTATTCTCAGCACTTAACGAATCACTCAACGTGCGTGCATTTGGCATTCTATCGCAGAGTGCCGAAACGTGGTCGTGTGTCGGCTCGTGAGGTACAATCACAATAAAGAGCCGTTTGTCGTTGGCAACAGATTCCAGCAGCCGTTCATCTTCAGGCCAGGTACTTCCAGCTACAACGATCAGCCGTTCACCCGCTAAAGATTGAGCGAAGGCAACTTCTTCTGCGAAATCGCGCCGCTGGAGCCGCTGCCACACGCGATCATAGCGAGTGTCTCCCATCCTATAGACTGGCACGTCAGGGGCTAACTTGCGGAAAGACTCTACATCCTCTTCTTCCACTGCACTAATGAACGTTAAACGTCCATAGAGTGCCGAAAAGAATGCGCGGACGAGAGGAAAGAATCGAATAGAGTTTTTGCGCAGAACTCCGTTAAGGAGGAGTGTGGGAATCTTTCGTATCTGTGTTTGCCGAACGAACTCCGGCCAGAGGTCGTACCGAATGATAATCACAAGGTCGGGCGAGAGCCGATTCATGAACTCATTCATGTCGCTCTGCCTGTCGTGTGGGAGATAGCAGACGCCATCGACGAGAGGAAAACCTTTGCGGTGATCGTAGCCACTCGACGAGAAGAAGGAGACCGTGATGCGGTAGCTGATTGGTTCGTTCCGCAGGAGTTCAATCAGAGGAATTGCTTGCTCAAACTCTCCAACGGAGGAGACATGGAAGTGAATGCGAAAGATGTGCTGCGGCATTGCCGGGATTCGGCTAACCGGTCCTCTCCAATCTGATCGTCCCTTCAGTGCGCGACGAATTTTCGGTGACCACAAGGCCACGATCCGCATGGCTGTGACGAAGAGTGGATAGAAGACGAGATGATAGAGGGTATCCCACACTACCAGTTCTCCGGTTTTGTGCTCCGTGTCATCAAGTCGGTAATTGCCTGCCTCGTCTCCTTACCCTCGAACAAGATTTGATGAACTTGTTCTACAATTGGCATCTCAACGCCTGTACGTCTACTCAGCTCGAACGCGGATTCTGTTGTGGTTACTCCCTCAGCAACCATACTCATCTCGTCGATAATTTCCTGTAGCTTTCGTCCACGCCCAATCTGCTCACCAACATAGCGATTCCGACTGTGGCGACTGGTACAGGTAACGATTAAATCGCCGAGACCAGAGAGTCCACTGAACGTTTCGGAGCGAGCACCAAGTGCCACACCGAGTCGAGTGATTTCGGCAAGTCCCCGAGTAATGAGGGCAGCCTTTGTGTTATCCCCAAATTCAGCTCCATCTACAATTCCAGCACAGAGAGCAATCACATTTTTTAGTGCCCCACCAAGTTCAACGCCAATAATGTCATCACTACTGTAGATGCGCAGTGTTTCGGAGTTAAACAAGTTTTGCACTCGTTCAGCAGATTCCAACGAACTACTCGCAGCAACGAGAGCGGCAGGATCAGATCGGGAAACTTCCTCGGCATGGCTTGGTCCAGAGAGGGAGACAATCTGCGTGAGGGGAACATTCAGCACATCGGCAATAATCTCACTTACCCGCATCAACGTTCCTCGCTCAATACCTTTTGAGGAATTCACGATGAGGGTTTTGGAAAGATCGAATTCAGAGAGAGGAGAAATCGTATTGCGGATAAACTGCGTAGGTGTAGCAATCAACAGAACATCAGATGAGGCAAGACTTTTGACATCGCCGGTAACCTCAAGAGTGGCAGGGAAAGGAACTCCCGGAAGGTAGAGCCGATTCTCACGAGTGGCTTGAAGAAGATGTTGCTGCGCAACATCATGTACATAGAGCAACAGGTGGTGACCCCGCTCTGCAAGGTAGACACCAAGAGTTGTTCCCCAACTTCCAGCACCGATACAACCAATAGTCATGTGCTTTTTTCAGGCTACTCTACGAGCTTTTCCTGAACAACCAGAACTTGTTGAAACGATTCTCACTCCCTCGCAACAGTCGTCTGATGTTCGAACGGTGCGTGAAGATAAGAAACCCGGCCAGACCGATAATGAAGAAGAGAAGTGTGTGATACCCTTGAATCTCTACACCGAAAATTGTGTGGCGCACAAACATCGTTGTAGGAAGCGAAGCGGCGGCAATCATGGAGCCAAGCGAAACATAGCCAGATGCAAGCAACACGAGAACGAAAATGCCAATAGCAATGGCAACTTCTATCGGAGTAATCGCAATCAACATTCCGAGAGCGGTGTTGATCCCCTTCCCACCACGGAACTTGCCGAAGATCGTCCAAACGTGACCAATAACTGCTGCAATCCCTGCAATCACACTCACAATGGTGATGTCCTCAAACGGAGTCATGTTCGGAAAAGGTAGATTTCCAGAGAAGACGATGCGCGCAATAACCACGGCGGCAACGCCCTTAAGAATATCGAGAATCTGTACGGCAAGCCCGGCCTTCCAGCCGATTGTACGAAAAGTGTTAGTACTTCCCATATTGCCGCTCCCCTTCTCACGAATATCAATCCCAAAGAATAGCTTCCCAATCACCAGAGCACTCGGTATTGCTCCTAAAAGATACGCGACAATAATAATGAATGTCAATTGCATGTATGCCCTATGTTCAATTCAATGAGTCTTCTTTCAAATCCAAGACAATCGAGTGATGTGGTGGCAAACGTAACGAGCCATACAAGTTACGCAAGAGTGACTCCCCGGTCAACTTTTCCTCAACATACATTTAGCTCTTATCTATTCGCCACTGTCAGCCCCATGACGATTGGAGCGGAGAATCATGGTCTACCTCCTTCAATAAATCATAGGACGTTACGCATTGTTTACGCTTTGAGTGTAGCGTATTGCTACGTTAGAGCCTGTCTTGAACGTACATTGTTGAAAGGTGTAAATCAAATTTTGTGGCAAACGCTTATGTCAGGAAAAGAGCCGAGCAGAGCCGAAGGAATCCAGATTAGACTGGATGAAATCGAACGGGAACTTGCCGAGTTGAACGAAGAACGGAATCAGCTTAAGTCACAGTGGGAACTTGAGAAAGAATTGATTAGCGCAATCCGTTCGATGAAGAGTGAGATTGAACAACTCCGCACTGAAGCTGCCGACTATGAACGGAAGGGAGAACTGGCTCGCGTTGCAGAAATCCGCTATGGAACAATCATTGAACTGGAAAAGCAACTTGAAGAGGCAAACCAAAAACTTGCTCAGGCTCAACAGAACCAACATCTGCTGAAAGAAGAAGTCGATGCAGAGGATATTGCCGATGTAGTCTTTCGTTGGACAGGTATTCCAGTTTCACGAATGTTGGAAAGTGAGCGAACCAAGCTCTTGAAAATGGAAGACCGTCTGCACGAACGAGTAGTAGGGCAAGATGATGCTGTCAAAAGTGTGTCGGATGCTATTCGTCGTTCGCGGGCAGGTTTACAAGATCAAGATCGCCCTGTCGGCTCCTTCATCTTTATGGGAACAACCGGCGTTGGAAAAACAGAACTTGCTCGCGCTCTGGCTGAATTCCTCTTCGACGACGAGAAGGCGATGGTTCGGATCGACATGAGTGAGTACATGGAGAAGTTCTCTGTATCTCGATTGATTGGAGCACCCCCCGGATATGTTGGATACGAAGAGGGTGGACAACTTACTGAGGCTGTTCGCCGACGCCCATACTCTGTAGTTCTTCTCGATGAGATTGAAAAAGCTCACCCTGAAGTCTTCAACCTTCTCTTGCAAGTTCTCGATGAAGGTCGCCTTACCGACAGTCAAGGACGTGTTGTGAACTTCACAAATACGATTATCATTATGACATCGAACCTTGGCTCACATTTGATTCAAGATCGGTTGAAGCAGATAACCCCATCCAACAGAGATGAAATAATGGGAGAACTCCGCTCGCAACTGATGGCACTCCTCCGTAAGGAAATGCGCCCAGAGTTCTTGAACAGGGTTGACGATATTGTCGTCTTCAAACCACTAACTGAGATTGAGTTGCGGCGAATTGTGGACTTGCAAATCGAGCGAGTCTACCGGATGTTGAAGGCAAATAACATTGGTATCGAAGTAACCGATGAGGCAAAAGATTGGCTGGCTAAGCTTGGCTACGATATTTCCTTCGGTGCTCGACCGTTAAAGCGGGTTATTCAACGCCACCTGATTAACCCACTCTCCGAAGCAATTCTATCGGGTGAGTTTTCTGGTGGGGATATAGTCCACGTCAGACTCGATGACCAAGGGTTGATAGAGTTCGAAAAGGAGTAAAGCCGAGTAACGTTGTCGAAGATAGATATCGTACAGCTGAGGTTGTCTTGAAAACAACTCTCCTCCTGAAGGACTTTGTCGAACTGTGATCTGAGACTATTGCCCGGGCGTAAATCCGAGTGCAATACGTCCAGCAAGATCGAGCCGATCTCCGTTAAATAGACTGTTCAACTCACTTGTCCCGACATCAATTGATAGCCATTCGATAGGACGAACCCCAAGACCGAAGCCGAGACCAAAATCACTGATTCCACCGGCGGAGATACCTGTGCGGAGTGCAAATTCCGGAATCACACTCCAGTCAATCCCGAGAGCAATCCGAGGATCGGGCGTATTCCCTGGAACTTGGTTCAACGGAGTCTCCCCCTCCAAACCAATCGTCAAGGTTCCCTGAAAATCTGGGTCGTTGGCTCCTAAAGTCATCCCAAGTCCAGCACGAAAAATCGAGGGGAGTGGTGTAGAGAAGCTCCCCACATCTACAAGATCACCCTCAAATCTCTCGAACTCAGCATTAGTTAGGCTGGCTCCGAGCGTGTCGTTGAAGTTGCTGGCCTGCCTCTCTCTTGCTTTATTGCTCCAACTAATTGTGCCAACATTGCCGAGCGTCAAGCCGTAGTGAAAAATCTTTTTCTCACCCCTATTGAGAATTCCACTGACACCCGCATCAACACCGTAACCGAAGCCAGCAGTTGCTGGGAAAGGATTCGATAAGAAGTTTGTGGGAGCGTTGACTTGATCAATGTTGTCAGGCTCAGC
>JBFWSB010000130.1:0-10966 GCA_050248595.1 Kapaibacterium sp. (SeqCode) | reverse complement strand
CTGCACGCTACTATCTACCCAAGTATCTGATGAGCCGGGAACCGAGTCGAGTTGTTGAAATGCGTTCTCTCCTCGGAGCTTTCGGCCAATCAAGTAATACTCAGATCGCGCTTCGTTCCGCCACTGAAGTGTGATACGTGGTGTCGGCCTCTTTGCCACAGTAGCATTCACCAGAACAGAAGCCTCACGTGTGGTCTGCGCCGAGAGAGAGGGGAGAAAACAAATTGATGTTGTAAAGATTGCTATGAAGTATATAAACGTACGCATGTATTACTCCGCGAATGTAGTGGGCAGTGCAGACGGCAAAAAGATCAAAATTAAAAATGCAAAATTCAAAAGTTTATTTCAGGGATTTTTCGGAGGTCACGCAAAGCCGCAAAGACGCAAAGTTCGTGGAGGAGATCATTGCGCTCGAAGAGTTCTGCCTACTATCACTCATACACCCTCACACTCACGAACTCATATACTCTCAACTCTATAAACTGGCTCTCACGCTTTGTCAACGATCAATTCCTCCCGGTTCGTGATCTTTGCCCTGAATTTTTCACACAGCACTAAGGGACTATGTTTAAAGTATCGGTCGTATCAGGATTACTCTTCACTTTTCTTCTGACCTTTGGTCTCACTTCTTGCTCTTCTGATCAGGAGGGGGAGATGGCTGAGGCTCATGAGAGGGAATCGGTGGACACTCTTACACTCGCTGAAGAGAAGGCACACCTCTCGAACATGCGGCAGTTAACGTTCGGCGGGGAGAATGCGGAGGGATATTTCAGTTTCGGTGAATCGGAGTTTGTCTTCCAACGAACCTTACCTGAGAAAGGGGATAGCTGCGATCAGATTTACATCTACAATCTGGAGAGTGGAGATATGCGCCGCGTCTCAACCGGCTATGGACGGACAACGTGCAGCTACTTCATGCCGGGTGATTCAACGATTCTCTACGCAAGCACACACCTCACCGACTCGGCTTGTCCACCTCCACCAGATTACTCGAAAGGCTACGTTTGGGCACTCTATCCCGGCTACGATGTTTTCGTAGCTGATAGAAGTGGGAAGATATTAAGCCAGCTAACAGACTCACCCGGCTACGACGCCGAGGCAACTGTCTCGCCAACGGGTGACAAAATTATCTTCACGTCGACGAGAAGTGGTGACCTTGAACTCTACACAATGAACCTTGATGGGTCGGACGTAAAGCAGTTAACCAACACGCCCGGTTATGATGGGGGAGCTTTCTACTCGTGGGATGGAAGCGAGATTGTCTACCGTGCCAGCAGGCCTGAGGGAGAGAAGCTCCAGGAGTATCAAGCCTTACTACAAGAGAATATGATTCGTCCCGGTGCGCTGGAGATTTGCGTAATGAATGCCGACGGCACAAATGCTCGACAGATCACAAATAATGGTGCAGCGAACTTCGGTCCCTTCTGGCATCCAGATGGAGAGCACATTATCTTCAGCAGCAACATGGGTGATCCTAAGGGGAGAGAGTTCGATCTTTATATGATTCGGAAAGATGGAACAGAGTTAACTCGAATCACACACTCACCCCAATTCGATGGATTCCCGATGTTCACGCGAGATGGGAAGAAACTTATTTTCGCCAGCAACAGAAATAATGGGAAGGAAGGAGAGACCAATCTCTTTATCTGTGATTTCGAGTTGGGGAAGAGTAAGTAGCGTTCCTAATTGAGGGCAAACCTTCGGAATACGTGGCTACGGACACATTTGACACGACTGACTCCACCTAAAAGAAGGTCGAGTTCTGAGTGAAAGAGTGAATGTATTCCCTTCAACTGGGGTTTGCAAACCTTGTTAGCAGAGAGCCTGCGCAAAAAATAATTTTGTTTGGTCTTGTCTTTCACTCTATCTTTGCATCCGCTGGCCAAGAATGCCAGCATTTGACTTATTATCCGGCCAGGGATCTTGCAGGACTCGGTAGAACCACGGCGCAGACTTCATTCGTTCGTTTCACGCTCGACAGATTTCGCCCGCGTAGACCTTTCTGACTTGTCACGGCCTTTACTGTTCATTTTTTTGGAGAATCTCATGAAGATCTACGTGGGAAACATGGCGTATTCAACTTCGGAAGATACGCTGCGCAACGTTTTCGGTGCTTACGGCGATGTAGAAGAAGTAGCTATTGTTAACGATCGCGACACCGGGCGTCCGCGCGGCTTTGCTTTCGTAACGATGGCCGATGCTTCCTCAGGACGCAGCGCAATCGAAGCAATCAACGGAACCGATCTCGACGGTCGTACCTTGGTTGTGAACGAGGCTCGTCCTCGCGAGAATCGTGGCGGCGGCGGCTTCCGTCGTGACCGCTGGTAAGTCGATCACACCACAATGTAATCGAGAAGGGGTCTCTGCGTTTGCGGAGATCCCTTTGTTTTTTTACGAGTTCGTAGAGTTTATAGAGTTAAGAGTGTGTAGAGTTGAGAGTATATGAGTTCGTGAGTGTGAGAGTGGGTGGTACTCTTTATGCATAGTGATCTCCTCTGCGAACTTTGCGCCTTTGCGTGCGCTTCTCTACGTGATCAAGCAAACCGCGCAACCCTACTCCAATACTCCCCAAACCCTTCCTGAGCTTTATCCGCTCTTTCTCTCGTCTCGAACAATCCGAAGAGTGTCGACCCACTGCCCGACATCAAGGCGAAGAGGGCACCGTGATGGTAGAGCCTCTCTTTGATCTCTCCAATTTCTGGGTAGGCAGCAAAGACAGGGGGTTCAAAGTCGTTAACGAGGTGGCGGCGCATCGATAGTGGATCGTGTAGACCTTCCCAGATATGTGCAACAAGATCACTCTCCCCTCTCTCCACAGTTCTCTTCACTTCTCGGTAAGCCCAAGGAGTTGGGATGTGAATTCCGGGATTGACAACCAAACAATGGTAGGGAAGCTCAATCTCGACAGGTTGTAGGATTTCGCCACGAGAGCTACCGTGAGCAACTCCCCCCTGAAGGAAGAAAGGAACATCGCTGCCGAGAGATAGAGCAATCTGTAGGAGAGTAGTCGGATCAATATCTCTATCCCACAAACTGAGTGCCCCCTTTAGTACTGCCGCCGCATCCGAACTTCCTCCCCCAAGTCCAGCTCCGGTCGGAATCTGTTTGCGGAGATATATATCGAGTCCACGCTCTTCGCCGAGGTGTTCGCTTGCCTTCCGCACGGCTTTCACACAAAGGTTGTTCTCAATCGCCTCACTCTTCAATCTCTCATCTCCATCGACAGTGCAGGTGATCTCCCGATCATCCCGCAGTTGCAGCCTGATTTCATCGCAAAGATCTATCGCTGCAAAGAGTGTGTTGATGTCGTGATATCCATCATCGCGGCGACGGACAACTTCCAGTCCGAGATTGATTTTTGCTGGGGCAGTTATTTGAATCATTAGAGGAATTCAAAGTTCAAAATGAAAAGCTCAACATAGCGAAGAGAGATGTAGGAGATCGGAGGAAGAGTGATTGATTAGGGGTGAGTAGGGATTTCATCTATCGACCTGAATACTGGCAGACCTTTCGCCTGAAACTTCTCTACTTCTCTATCTGCTCCCGATGAGGTTCCACCAATGCGAAGCACTGCGTCACACCGCTCAGCTAAGGCTAAGGAGATTGGCATCATCAGTTCGTTGTACATCTCTTGGCCCGCAACGTCGATAACTGGCAGTGCAAGGTTGACGCCGATAATCGGTATATGTCCACGCCGAAAAACTTCCAACGCAGCCTGATTAAGCACTCTCAGATTCTCACTCCACCCTTCAGGGCTATCTGAGCCAGAACGATAAGGACCGGCAACCATGATCCACATCATAGGAATCAAAAATTCAAAATGAAAAATTTAAGACGAGAGATAAAATTACGGAGGAGAAGATAGGGAGTATCGGAGATTATTGGGAGGGATAAAAGTAGGAGATAGAGAGGAGTTGGTTATGTTTTGTCTTCGGTCGCATGGATTTTCTTTAGCAACAGCAAAATGAAAGAAGAAGAGAAAGCAAAGCAGCGTTCGACAAATGCTTCGCCAGCCGAGGTGAAGGCTGAGGCAAAAGTAGTAAGGTTCTTGCAAGGTCCACAGACCAGACGGTTTGAGTTGGGGCGGGTAGTGAGAATCTTTCGCGAGTTTATGCGAGGGTTTCGTGCTCTCCACTTTGTCGGTCCTTGTGTCACAGTCTTTGGTTCGGCTCGCTTTCGCGAAGACCATCGCTACTATCAGATGGCACAGGAAGTTGGTAGAGAGCTATCAGAGGCCGGGTTCACCGTGATGACAGGTGGAGGTCCGGGAATAATGGAGGGGGCAAATCGAGGGGCGAAGGAGGCGGGGGGGGTATCGATTGGCTGCAACATCCAACTTCCAATGGAGCAACAGCCGAACCCTTATCTCGACAAGTGGATCACCTTCCGCTACTTCTTCGTCAGAAAACTGATGCTGGTGAAGTACTCCTATGCTTTCGTGATTCTGCCGGGAGGATTTGGAACACTCGACGAGTTGTTCGAAACATCGACCTTAATACAGACCAAGAAGATCGAGAACTTCCCTTTAGTGATTATGGGCAAGGAGTTCTGGGAACCTCTACTGAAGTCGATTGAGGAGACAATGGTTGTGGAGAAGACAATTGATTCTGAAGACCTCGACCGATTCATTCTCACCGACTCACCATCTGAAGCCGTCGCTGCAATCCGTGAAATTGCCATCACTCGTTTTGGACTTCGTTACGGTACTCAACCGAAGCGCCGGAAGTGGTTGTGGGAGTGAGAGTTTATAGAGTATGTTTCTCTGGTGGCCACAACTCTTCAGGTTGCGTCGGGGTTGGTAGAGCTTGGCGAGTAAAAAGTCGAGGGTTGGTGCTCCCCCTCTTCTTTGCGTTCTTCGCGACTCTTTGCGTGATGCGTGATTAAAAACTCAACACTCCCCAAAGAGAGAGAAGGGAGACAACGAACCAGAGGAGAACACCCTGAAGGAATGGCCGAAACCCGAGACTCTTGATCGTTGCCAAGGAGAGGGAGCTACCAATCAAGAAGAGGGTGAGTGTCATTCCCTGCCGTGCAACGCTCACAATCCCACCGAAAATTTCTGGGCTAACATATTCTCCGAGCCAAGTGCGAAGAGCCGAGGCTACAACGAAGAGGAGAATGAACCAGGGGATCGTAATCTTCCCCTTTCGCTCCCGTTGAATCAGGGAGATGAAGAAGACGAGGGGGACAATCCAGAGTGCGCGCGTGAGCTTCACTGTGGTGGCGATGCTCAACGCTTCGGTTCCATAACTTGAGGCCGCCCCCACCACAGAGCTTGTGTCGTGAATAGCGATAGCCGACCAGATGCCGAAGTCCCCTTGAGAAAGGGAGAGAAAGTGACCGATTGCCGGGAAGATAAAGAGGGCAACAGCATTCAAGATAAAGACTGTCCCGAGTGAGACGCTCATTTCATCTGAGGATGCGTCGATCACCGGACCGACGGCGGCAATAGCACTTCCCCCGCAGATGGCTGTACCACATGAGATCAGCGTTGAGGTGTTGGACTGCGTGCGGAGAATCCGACCGAGAGCGAAGCCAGCCAAGAGCGTTCCTACGATAGTAACTGCAGCGAAAAGAAACCCTGAACTTCCTGCCTCGGCAACTGTCCCGAGATTCATCCCGAATCCAAGACCAACAACCGAGGCTTGCAGCAACTTCTTAGTCCACTTCCCACTCTGTTTTGCGTAAGGGCTTCCAACCAACAGCGCAAAGAGAATACCGACTGCGAGGGCGATGGGAGGAGAGATGAATGGGAGACAGCAGAGGAGGAGAAGTGCAAAAAAGGAGAACCGCCGAAATCCTGCACTCTTCATAAAGGGCAGATCCGACGGTTCGTTGCTCTGCGGTCTATTCTCGTTCTTCTGGTCTGTTTGCATATCCTCTGTGGTTCAATCAAGTAGTTTCAGAGGTTGCAATCTACGGCAATTGCAGGCTTCTTCTTCGCAACAGTCTTTCAGCTTGGCTTCCTTCCTGATCCAATTACGAACTCTCCCGGAATCTCGTAGCCTTCACCTACTCGATATGGCTCTATCGACGCGCGATATTCCTCTGCTGTCTCCACGCGCGTCTGCTCGTCGAAGCGGGAGTAGGCCATCGCCACAGGGCCGCCGACGAAGGCGGCGTTGGCAGCATCTTCAAATGAGCCGTAGTGTAGTGTTGTAGAGATGCGGTCCAATCTGATCTCAGCGAAACCAGCACGTTCAAGAGTCAACCGAAGGTTCTCTCCAGTCCCCTCTTGAAAGAAGAGTGGACAGACATCGGTGTTCACACGTCGATCCACAATTGGAAAGATTTCTGCCCACCCACAAGCAGTGCGCGCTCCCCACGTAGAGACAACTGCCCGTCCTCCCGGTCGAAGAATTCGTGCCATCTCTTTCATCCCCTGAACCGGGGAAGGATAGTACATAATGCCAAGTGCGCTGAGGGCAACGTCAAAACTCTCTTCAGGAAGTTCGAGGGCTTCGGCATCCATTCGTGCGAAGCTGATGTTTTTGACGTTACGTTCGCCGGCCACAGCTGCGGCACGTTCCACCATCTTGCCAGAAATATCAGTACCTAAGACATTTCCTCCCGGTGCTGCTTTTGCGGCAGCAGCAAAGGAGATAATTCCTGTTCCACAGGCGATGTCGGCAACCTCCTCTCCCGGCTGTATGTCGGCTATCTCTAAGAGTCTTGCGTGCGACACTGATAGTTGTTCTCTCCAGCAGCGTTCGTAGTGATCTACGGCCTTATCCCACCCGTAACGTTGCACTCGTCGTTGAAGGTCAGGCTTCACGGTAGATTTCCTCCCTTGCCTGTGTGGACTGTTGGTATTCTACGGTGCGATCAATTCTGTGCGGATTGGCGAAGAGGTCGAGATAGGGACTTAGCATGTCGGCTCGGTTGAGCATTTTCTCGACTTCTTCTTTTGGTGCAGGACTTTCAATTCGGACTGTGAAGCGTATGGCGGTATAGCTTGGCGTAATGTCGGCAAGGCCAAGTTCTCCCCGCACGTCATAGTCGGCATGCACTTCAACTTCAAGAGTTTCAATTGGGATATCCATTACCACTGCCCAGCGAGCGTAGCCAATAGCAAGGCAGCTACCGAGCGCACCCCGTCCGATAACTCCCGGGTTCGGCCCACCGTTTGCACCACCATGTTTCTCTGCCATATCTACAACCAGCTTCCACGCCCCATCTTCTATCTCACATGTATACCCTTCAGTAAGGCGGACTTTTGTGATAGCAGTTCCTTGACCAACGGTTGGACGCAACAGGATTGCCTTCTTCCCCCGTTCGAAGGCCTCTCTCATCAACTCAACCCGATTTGTTTGATCCTTCATGTTACTTCTCACTTGTGAATGTTTTAACGATCATCTATTCAAGACGGAAGAAGAGGGGAGTTTCCCAAATCGGGTCTGTATGTTTTTTTGTAGGTTCCTTTTCTTCAACAGAAAAACCGGGACAGATATGGCTCAAGAAGATATTACCCAACTACTACAGGCACTCGAAGGAGGGAATCGTAAGGCCTTCGATCATCTGCTCGCTCTCGTCTATCCAGAACTGCACAGGATAGCCGAGGCACGATTGCGTCAGGATCGCGTTGGGGAGACGTTGAACCCAACGGCACTCGTTCACGAAGCCTACCTGAAGCTGGTTCGCTATCAAGAGATTGACTGGAAGGGACGAGCACACTTCTTTGGAGCCGCCTCGCAGACAATGCGCCGAGTTCTCGTCGATTACGCCCGGGCTAAGTCGGCAGATAAGAGGAAGGGGGAATATGTTGGGTTGACCGACGCAGGCGAAGTGGGGGAGGAGACTTCGATGGAATCTCTTCTTGAGATTGACGATGCTTTGAAGCGCCTTGAAGAGATACGCCCCCGCTGGGTTCGCGTTGTTGAGTGTCGCTATTTTTCTGGCATGTCTCTCGAAGAGACCGCCACTGCACTTGGAATCTCGCACGGGACAGTTTCAAACGACTGGCGGATGGCTCGTGCTTGGTTGCAGAGAGAATTGGAGGGGTAAACCGATGGAAGAACTTCGTCTTGATCGACTGGAACGCCTGTTCCGTGCTGCCTTAATGCACCCACCAGAAGAACGAGAACATTTTCTGGAAGCTGCCTGCACCGACGACATAGAACTTCGTGCTGAAGTTCTAAGCCTTCTCCAATCTGACCAACAAGCTGAGGAACAATCCTTCCTGAATAAGTCGATTACCGATGTCATCAACCTTGAAAAGGTTATCGAGGAGAAGGGGGCAAATCCGGAGAAGATGGTTGATAGGGAGATCGGTCCCTACAGGGTACTTCGGTTTCTTGGGCATGGGGGAATGGGAGATGTCTTCCTCGCCGTCAGAGATGAGCCGTTCCGACACCACGTTGCGTTGAAGATCATTCGTCGCGGCATGGACACCGACGAAGTGATACGCCGTTTCGAGATGGAACGACAGATACTTGCCTCGCTGAACCATCCCAATATGGCTCGCCTCTACGATGGTGGGGTAACAGACGATGGGGTTCCCTACTTCGCTATGGAATATGTCGACGGCACTCCGATTGTGCAGTGGTGTGATAGCAGGGGAATGGGGCTGGACGATCGACTGCGGCTCTTTCAAGATGTCTGCAACGCCGTTCACCACGCACACCAGAACCTGATTATTCACCGCGATCTGAAGCCATCAAACATTCTGGTAACCAAAGAAGGCATTCCGAAACTGCTCGACTTTGGAATTGCAAAACTTCTGAATCCGAATCTCGGGCCACTCGACGCACCCATTACTCGGACAGAGATTCGAGCGATGACTCCAGAGTATGCAAGCCCTGAGCAGGTTCGTGGGGAGAGTCTGACAACGGTAAGTGATGTCTATTCACTCGGGATGATCTTATATGAGCTTCTGGCCGGCCAAGCTCCCTATCGTTTAGTACGCCGGACATCTGAAGAGATACTTTCGGTTGTCTGCGAGCAGGAGCCGGAACTTCCCAGCACTGTTGTTGTGCGAAACGAGGAGGGGAAGCAACCGGCTGCAACAGTGGCTGGCAAACGAGGGATTTCTCCCGACCAACTGAGCAAGCGGCTGCGAGGTGATCTCGACAACATCGTCTCGATGGCTCTACGAAAGGAGCCGGAGCGGCGCTATTCTTCTGCACAACAACTGGCCAACGATATTGAGCGATACCTGACAGGCGAGCCTGTTATCGCACACAAGAATTCTCGCAGTTACCGGATCAAGAAGTTTATTCAACGGAACCGTATCCAGACAATTTCGGGGATGATTATCCTGTTGTTGTTGGTTGCCGCAACTGGGCTGACGATCTATCAATCAAATCAGATTGCAAAGCAGCGTGATCGAGCGCAGTTGGAGGCAGAGAGAGGGGCGAGCGTGACAGAATTTCTCGTGAGTCTCTTCCGAGCTGCCGACCCTACCTATTCGCCCGGCGACACGCTAACAGTGCGAGAGCTTCTGGCCAGTGGTGCGGAGCGCGTTGAGACCGAGCTTGCGAACCAACCTGAAATCCAAGCAACGTTGTACGACGTTATTGGCACTGCATACTTGAACCTTGGTCGATTCAAACTTGCCGAGTCACTCTTTGAGCGAGGTCTTGCGTTGCAACGGAAGCTGCACAGTGAGGGGAAAGAATTTGGGGCAGCCCTCTACAATCTCGGCTTTGCAAAGGAGATGCTCTCGAACTATTCAGATGCAGAGAAGCTGTACCGTGAATTTCTAACAGTAAGCCAAGAGTTGAGTGGAAAGGTGAGCACGCCCTACGTTATCGGACTTTTTCACCTGGGGTCAGTTGTCCACATCAGTGGGCGAACAGAGGAGGCGAATCAGCTTTTTGACGAGTGGGAAAAGCTGCACGACCAATTAGAAGATCGATCAGACCCTGAACTGGCCGAGGTGACATTCGGAATGACAAAGGTCTGTTTCGCACGGAAAGAATATGCCAAAGCTGAACGGTATATCCGCGAGGTGTTGGATGCTGCCCGCAAGACGTATGGAGAGAAACATCCAAACGTTAGCTCTGCGCTCAGTATGCTCAGTTCAATTCAGGTTGCTGTAGGGGAGAATGTAGAAGCTGAGGAGACCATCCGCGAATCGTTGAAGATGCTTCAAGAACTCTACCCTGAGGGACATCAGGAGATAGCTTTAGCCTACGGTATTCTTGCGGAGATATTAGAGCAGCAAAAGAAATTGAGTGAGGCTGAAGAATACTTCATAAAGTCTATTCAACTGCAAGAAAAGATGGTGGGGGAAAATCACCAGAACACCTCGCTTGCCAAAGCAGAGCTTGGCAGATTCTACGGCCACCAAAAACGATATGCCGAATCTGAAGAGTGGTATCGAGATGCACACGACAGTTATGCTGGAGCGTATGGCCAAGACAACCTGATGACAATTCTCCTTCGCAAGTCGTTGGCAGAGGCGATGATTATGCAGGGGAAAAAAGAGAAGGCAGCAGAGATCTTAAAAAGAGATTATGCAACACTCCTGCGCGATCGTGGTGCTGACTATACCACAACAAAAGAAGTGAAAGAGATGCTGGAGAATCTCCAGAAGCAGTAGTAGAACATTAACCCATTTCTTCCCCTCCTCCCAGTCTGTTACTCGCCATACAGAGCTTCGCCGAAGCATCTGGCTTCACTCGTCCCAAACTTCTCTCCCTTGATATTGCCTGTTCTCTCTCTAACTAACTGTCTCCCTAATTGGTAGAGAAGAGTTAGAGGGGGTAGATATGAACGCTCTTCTTTCCCTTAACCTCAGATTCGTTGTGCCGAGGCTGTAGAGAATGTCGCGCAGAGCTTAGTTGAAGCCGATCACTGATGCTTTGTCGAGCAGCAAATATTCTCTCCACTATCCTTGCCAGACTATCTCAAGCTTTCCTTTTCTACAGAGAAGGACATCTCGCTAAATCGACTGCGAAAGATATAAAAGTGTAAAACCTCGCCGACCCATTAGGGAACCCTGCTCAACCTTCCGACTTGCTCT
>JBFWSB010000129.1:0-10982 GCA_050248595.1 Kapaibacterium sp. (SeqCode) | reverse complement strand
CTGGTGGTGGTGGCACCGTCAGTACCAACGCATCACTTACCGGTGATGGTTCCGGTGGTTCGCCTCTTGGTATTAACCTTGCCAACTCCAACACGTGGACTGGACTCCAGATATTTTCAAATGCGTTCTCCATTTTTCAGAACGCTCGCATTGCAATGACCAACAACGACGGCAATGCCCGTGACATCAGGTGGCAGGAGCCGAGTACTACGGGAAGCCAATATATTGGCTTGCGTGCACCTTCAGTTGCTCAAAACAGCAACTACGTCTTCCCAGCCTCGATAGGTACGGCTGGCCAAGTACTTACACTTGGAACCGTAAACGGATTTGGTGACTCCGCAACATTGCAGTGGGCGGCACCTCCAGGTGGGTCGCCAGTCTTCTCTCGGAGTGACGTTAACGTTACGTCAGGAGCAAATAATCTGTTGGCAAGTTCGGGAGCCACGCTTATTCGTATCACAGGCTTTACCGGGGCAGCCGGTGCCTTTACCGTAAGTGGTATTTCTGGTGGATCGGATGGCAAGATGGTCGTAATCCTCAACCTGACGGGACAGAATATGACCGTAAGCTTCGAAGATGTAGGTGAGTCGGCAGGTGACCGTATTCTTAATTCCGGTGGTGGTACTACGAACACGATTGGAAATGGCAACTACATTATGGTCTATGATGGCGGAGCGGCACGGTGGGAAGTTGTCGTCTTTAAGGCCTAATATGCTTGTAGTGAGCAGAGTCTGCTGACTACTTTTTATGGAGAGGGGGTGAGAGCCTAAAGCTTTTATCCCCTCTCAAATTTTTAAGAAGAATCGTGGCATGGCCTGAACAAAATTTTTGAACAGAAAATGTTCTTTTCCTTTCCTCTACCTCCCTCTGTTTAGAAAACAACCCTCTTCTATAGCAGACTATTAGATTTGTATCACCATTCTATAGCAAAAGGTATGTGTAGAAAAAAACGAAGAAGAACATGGAGTGGAATAGTTGGAATCAGCACAGTATCGTTACTCTTTGGGGCAGCGTTGGTTCACTCCCAGAATCGTGAGTTCCACGCAGAGCGTATTCTTCTCGATGATGCCGCTGTCGACGCAGGATTTAACACCTTGACGTTGCAGACTCCACCGGCAGGACTTACAGCAGACAGAACGTTTACCTTTCCAGATGCAGACGGAACGGTTGCAACACTCGCAGGACCGATAACCCCGAACGAAATTATATTCGGTGGGCCAAGCGGTCAGCTTGCCCAGAATGCTAACCTGCTCTGGGATAACAGCACCAGTACGTTGACGCTAACCCAGCCCGGAACCTCAAGTAGCTTCGTTATCAACCATACAGGGGCAGATGGCTTTAGTCTCTTGGTGAATCAGACAAACGTTCTGAATGCTGAGGATGTGATCCGGATGGAAGTTGCCGGTGAAGGGGACGCTATCAATGTGAACGTAACGGGGACCGGGAACGGAGTTGACATCGATATGAGTGCTACGGCAGACGATGATGCGTTAGCCATTTGGCACGATGGTACCGGCGATGGAATGCTCGTTCGGGCGTTTGGGGGAGGACAGTCGGCAGTGTTTGTTGAGGATGGTCCAGCCAGATCGGTAACCATCGACGAATATGGTGGGGGAGAAGGTCTTGTCATATTTGAAGAAGGAGGAGGGGATGGACTCGGTGTTTTAGAGGATGATGCGGGTTGGGGAATGGGGATCATAGAATTTGGTGTTGGAGATGGTCTCCACATCATAGAATCTGATGAAGGTGATGCACTCCACGTTGAATCCTTTGGCGATGGTCGAGGACTTGTCGTCCAGCAAAATGGATTCACAAATCCTGCCGCACGAATAGATATTCTTTCCGCTGCAAGTGCTGAAGATGTTCTGATTCTCGCAACTCCTGGCACTGGTCGCGCGCTCGATGTGAACCATTCTGGTGCTTCGGGTCAGGCTGCCCGAGTTCGGGTTACCAACGCCGCAAATAGTTCCGATGCACTCACAGTACGAACCGATGGTACGGGAAGAGGATTAGACGTGCAACATGCCGGCACTGCGGGCCAGACGGCCCGCATCCGTACCACAAATGTAGGCAACACCGACGATGTCCTTCGAGTGAGTGGTAACACTGGGTCGAACGCTATCCGAGTGAATAGTGGGAATGTTGACTTCGACGAAAATTTAAATGTGGATGGTACTATCACGACTTCAACCCTCTTGATTAACAGCGGAGCAGCCGTAACGAACTCGCGCCTTACTGTTAGCGGAGGGCATTGGACTTCGGAAGGAAATGCCCCAACCGCCGTAGGAGATGGAACCAACCTGGCTGCGTTAGTGACAGTAGCGGGAACATCTACTGACGTTGCCGGAATGGTGTCGGCAACCGACGGTGGTGGTATAGGAACTGGAGTTATTACCGTAACGTTCGATGCTCCATACAACAGTGATCCTATCATAGTTGTCTCGCCAACCAACGCGGCAACTGCCGGAAGCACCTTCTTCGTGAGTGGTGTTACTTCTGGGTCGTTCGATATTAATATCTTTACCACAGTTGGAGATGGGACAACAACCTACAGTTTCTATTACCAAGTAATAGAGAACAACTAAGGTGAAGTAGAGGAACTGATCGACGCTCTTTGAACAATTATTGAGGTAATAACCGCCACATTAACACCTCGATTCATCGAGGTACTTATGGTGGCGGCGGAAGGGGAAATGGCTTTAAGCCGTTTTGCCCTGTTTCCTCTTCTCTAATACCAAATTCACGTAAGGAAGAGGTATTGTCGAAAAGAAAGGAGTCCATTCCCTTCTGTAGCTCCCCTCGCCCGAGATCGGGAGAAGGGCTGGGGGAGAGGGCGAAAAAAGCAGACATACGTCTTCGCTAATTGAATTCGGTATAAGGAACTAAGTTGCAGTGATACAAGTAATCAACATAGATCATAGAGGACATAGGAACCTTTAAAGAATAATCCATGAACAATCTATTCCCGTGCATTAGAATTGCAAGGCTGACCTTTGGCATCGTTGCCTTGATGCTCTTTTCCTCCTCACTCTCTCTCTGGAGCCAAAATCGTGACTTCAGTGCCGAGCGGCTGATTATTGACGACGACGCAGGAGATGGTGGATACAATACAATGACGCTTCAAGTTCCACCGGCGGGACTTACGGCGAACCGGACTCTTATCTTTCCAGATTCTGACGGATCGGTTGTTACGGCTGCCGGTCCGCTGGTGCCGAACCAAATTCTCTTCGGTGGACCTGCAGGACAGTCTGTACAGAGTCCGAATCTCCTCTGGAATAACGGGACAGGAATTTTCAATATCGGAGCCGGGAACTTTACGGTTGCTGCCGCGACCGGAAATACAGTGATCGGCGGAACTCTCAACCTCGGGTTCACCCCCGGAAGTGTTGTCTTTGCTGGAGCAGGTGGAGTCTTGTCTCAGAATAATAACGCCTTCTTCTGGGATAATGTCAACGAAGAGCTTGGTGCCGGAACCAACACGCCAAGTGCGAAGCTTCACGGACTCTCACTCTTAGCCGGTGTGCCAGCTATCCGAGGAGATAATGTCGCTGGGGGAGTTGCTGTTGCAGGTATATCTGATCTGTACGGTGTACAAGGACAAACAAACACTGGTGTCGGTGTCTACGCGGTTTCAACTGGGGCAGGAACAGGTCTTTTGGCCGGTTCAAACAATGGGCCTGCTGGAGCGTTCGATAATCCGAATGCCGCCAACGGCAACAGTGTTGTCAACATTACAAATGCTGGTGCTGGTGCGTCTTTGACAGTCTACCCCGGTACTGGGAGTGCAGCAGACATTCGGGGTGACATCATGAACACCGTAGGGGATGTAACTATCGCCGATGCCGCAGTAGTTACCGGCGCAATAGACCTGCGAAGCCTTGTTGGAAATACCGTCGGCGACCTGAACCTTGCCGACAATGTGGACGTGACGGGTGACCTTGACGTTGGTGGAGGAAACTTTACGGTGGCTGCGGCAACCGGTAACACGAACTCTGCCGGTTCGGTAACGGCCGCTACCTTCACAGGTACGGCACTTCCTGCAGCGAGCACTTCTACCAACCTCGTGACATCGAATGGCGGGGCACTTGAGACAAGAACAATTGCATCACTTTCCGGAAGTGTTGCCGTTAGCACCGATGCGACGTTGACCGGTGACGGGACAACCGGCAACCCGCTCGGTATCAATCTGGCAAACGCCAACACCTGGACCGCAACGCAGACGTTCCCCACATCGGCAGCCCAGGGGGATGCGCTGATCGCATCGGTCAATTCAGGCACAACAACCATCGATGCTGCTCGCATCGGCGCCGGATTGACGGATGCCCAGGTGAATGACAACCTGACGATCAACGGCGGTACGGTCGACGCAAGTCCGGTAGGCGCTACGACGCCCAGCACGGGGGCATTTACGACGCTTGTGGCAACGGGCGCATCAACCCTCGGTAACGGCGACGCCGGCGACGTCCTCACGGTCAACACCGGAGGCGGAACCGATCTGACGATTAGTGAAGCTGGGCTGGACCGGAACAGCGGTGCAACCGAGACACTCGCGCTCGACAACACAGGAGCCGGAAACATTAACGTTCTCATCAACGGGGCAACATCAACAACCAACTCTCGCTTGACGGTTGACGACGGCCACTGGACATCGCAGCAGACAACAGCACCAACTGCTCTTCCTGCCGGTGCGAACGTGGCGACGACAGTGCTGGCGAACGAGACAGATGTTGCAGGCTTCATCAACATCACTACGAGTGGAACACCGGCTGCCGGAGCGCAGGGGACGGTAACGTTTAACGCAGCCTACGCCACAGCACCGATTGTTGTTCTTACGGCGGCAAACGGAGCAGGTGCTGGCGTTGGTGCATACGTTACGCGGACTACCACAACATTTACGGTGAACTTCATCGGTGTTCCTGCCGCGTCGACATCGTATCAGTTCTTTTATCAGGTGATTGAGACGCAGTAATTGATGTGAGGTAGTTGGGGGAGAATCTCTCAAGACTTTACGACACTTAAAGGAAGCCCGACCATCGAATCTGATGGTCGGGCTTTCGAGTTCTATACCAGAAATCTCTTCAATCACGCTTCTACTTTCGCCCGCGTTGCGGGGCTTCTTTCTCAAGACCTTTCGTTCCCCCTGCTCTTGCGAGCAGGGTTGCGGGCTATCGCCCCGGGTTGCGGGGCTTCATTCTCAAGACCTTTCACTCGATCTGTCACTCAGAACGAAGCGAAGCGGAGTGAAGAGTCACGCAGGTGTGTAAAGAGAAGCCGATTTCTGCTCTACAGAGCCAGGGAGGTTGCCTGCGGTCTCCCTTCGGTGGCTCTTGCGAGCAGGGCTGCGGGCTATCGCCCTGCGTTGCGGGGCTTCATTCTCACGGCCTTTCACTCGATCTGTCACTCAGAACGAAGCGAAGCGGAGTGAAGAGTCACGCAGGTGTGTAAAGAGAAGCCAATTTCTTCTCTACTGAGCCAGCGAGATTGCCTATGCTGTTGCCTTCAGTATTCTCCTGAGAACCTTAGAATAACAACCCTTTTCAGGGTTGCCCAGCCCACACGAAATACCTCTTTCACACCTTCAATTGGCATTCAAAATCTTCTCAAAAATAAAATTTCACGCTCTACTAAGTCGGGCACATCTTGTGTCAGCTAATCATGTATATTCGCACCTGTAAAGAGCGATACACCCAAATTCCCTCTCTTTTATCCCTCCCTTTTTTTTGACTGTAACTACCACGTTCCTTACTGTTCTGAACAATAGGGAACGCGCAACAATAACGTATTGGCAAATACTCATGAAGGTTCCAATCTTAATCGTGGTTCCCACCCTCGTCCTTTTGGTCGTAGCCTCTACATTTAGTCAAAGCCGTGATTTTCATACAGAACGTCTGGTGATTGACGACAATAGCGGGAACGCAATTATTATCCAGACACCGACTGGACCGATTACTGGCGGAACGCTCACAATTCCTGATCCCGGAGGGGCAGGGATGTTCTTGATTTCCAACCCTTCAGGTGGATCGCAGAGTGTGTTCGGAGATATGTTGCCGGGCACAGACAATACCTATGATCTCGGATCTCTCGCTCGGCGGTGGCAGGATATTTTTCTGAGCGGACATAGCACTCTCGGCAATCAACTCCGTTTTCAAGAGACCGGTGGGGGAACCGATTATGTTGGCTTCGTTGCCCCAGCTTCAGTCGCGACAAGTCAAATCTGGACACTCCCAGCTGCCGACGGGGGGAGTGGTAACGTGCTCACAACAAACGGTCTTGGCGTTTTAAGTTGGAGTGCTGGTGGGGCGGCTGGTCCAGCCGGAGGTGATCTTAGTGGGACATATCCGAACCCAACAATTGCGGCGAGTGCAGTGACCAGTGCGAAGATTCTGGATAGCACGATCACTACGGCAGACATTTCGCCGAGTGCGGCAATCAGCTACAGCAAGTTGAATGTAACGAACTCAATTCAGAATAGCGACATCGTGGCGAACGCGATCACGACATCGAAGGTAGCCAACGGCACGGTGACGACGTCGAAGATGGCCGACTCGGCGATTAGTGGCTTGAAGCTATTGACCTTCGCAGTGAACAACCGACACTTAGCAGCAGGGGCGGTGACGCTCGACAAGATCAGTACAACCGGGGCTGCGTCGGGTGATGTGATCGGCTACAACGGAACGAACATTGTCTGGACTGCGGCTGGAGGTTCACCAACTGGAGCCGCCGGAGGTGATCTTAGTGGGACATATCCGAACCCAACAATTGCGGCGAGTGCAGTAACAGGGGCGAAGATTCTGGACAGCACGATTACTACGGCAGACATTTCACCAACAGCGGCAATCAGCTACAACAAGTTGAATGTAACGAACTCAATTCAGAATAGCGACATCGTGGCGAATGCGATCACGACATCGAAGGTAGCCAACGGCACAGTGACGACGTCGAAGATGGCCGACTCAGCGATTAGTGGCTTGAAGCTGTTGACCTTCGCGGTGAACAACCGACACATAGCATCGGCGGCGGTGACGCCGGATAAGATCAGTTCAACCGGTGCTACGAGTGGAAATGCTCTCATCTACAACGGCACAAACGTTGCGTGGGGAAATGCGCCAACGAGAATGCAACGTGTTGCGATCACGAACGGAGATTCACCCTACGCCATTGCAGCAACAGCTGAGATTGTTGGAGTAGATGTTTCAGGTGGACCGGTTACAGTCACCTTGCCAGCAGCTGCTACAAGTGGTGCAGGAAGAGTGATTGTTATCAAGAACGAACTTGGGGATGCAGCTACCAGCAACATCACGATCAACCGGAACGGAGCAGATCTGATTAACGCAGCGGCGACGTCGGTGACGATCAACACTGCGGCTGGATCATTCCGCTTCTACAGTGACGGCGTCTCGCGTTGGCATCAGTGGTAGAATCTCAATATCTACGTGTAGAAAAAGAAGAAGGGTAGAGGGAAGAGAAGAGAGCGTTCTGTAAAGAAGGTTCCTCCCTCTACCCTTCTTCTGGTAGTCAGTCCAACCCCATCGGAGCGACCTGTACATCAAGGGGCGCGCGATCATCCCATTGACAATTGTCAACACGCTATAGCATAGCTTAGCTTGTTGGGATCTCAGACTTAGATACGATAGAGCGTTGAGGGAAAGATATTCTTTCTCCTTTTAGGTTAGAATATCATCAAGTGGCTAAGAATTTGTTCGTGGTTCTATCATACGTCAAATGATAACGCAGTACGTGGTGTCACTTGGCAGTGTACTGAACTCTACCTCCTTTAGATCTTGATCAAGGAATCATAGATGCAGGACACACTTTTCATAGGTAATAACGATCCCCAACATTCCCTGTTCAGGGTTCCTATCTCTCTCCTTCTCCAACCGAACACTCTTCACAGATTAACCAACTATATACCATCACATGCAAGTAGAAGGGGATACTATGTACCACAACGTTTTCCGTGCCACGCAAAGGGGAGGGCTTGCGATAGTCTTCGGACTGCTTGCACTTCTTCTCTCAATTCCGCTTGACGCTCAAAACCGAGATTTCAGTGCGGAACGTTTGATTATCGACGATGACGCAAGCGACGGAGGTCGCAATACGTTGACGTTGCAGGGGCCGATACCGGGTCTTTTTGCAAATCGAACGGTGACGTTCCCAGATGCGGATGGAACAATCCTCACCTTTTCCGGACCTGGGTTGACACTCAATCAGATTCTTTTCGGAGGGAGTACCGGGCAAGCCGCACAGAGTGCGAATCTCCTTTGGGATAATAGCAATAGCATCTTCAACATTGGGGCTGGACTGTTTACGGTAGATGGTACAACCGGAGCCACAACAGTTGGTGGCACTCCCGGCACGGCAAACGTTCGGATGGGGTCACTCTCCGGCAACGCTCTGGCTACTCCGTACACACCCAGTGCAACAGATGGGATTATCGTAGCTGACAACAACGGCGATCTACTAAAGCGTTCTGTTGCATCGATTGTTGCTGGGGCCGCCTGGGCACTGACTGGGAACAGTGGAACAACTCCGGGGACGAACTTCATCGGGACAACGGACAACGTAGCACTGCGCGTGCGTACGAACAATACCGACCGGATGATCTTCAACACAAACGGAAGCATCCAGCGGGATGCCGGTGGTAATGCTCGTGGATTGAATGCTATCGACCTGCAAGCCGATCGAGGTGGTGCAACACAAGTTTCTTCAGGTGATCAATCTGTGATCGGAGGTGGTTCAACCAACACCGCCTCGGGAGTGTATTCAACTGTCGGAGGTGGTTTTTTCAACACCGCCTCGGGAGCCAATTCAACTATCGGAGGTGGTGGAAGTCACCTTGCCTCGGGATTGTTTTCAACTGTCGGAGGCGGTACAAATAACACCGCTTCGGGTCAGCGATCATTCGTCGGAGGTGGTGCAGGCAACACCGCCTCGGGATTGTATTCAACTGTCGCAGGTGGTACTTTTAACACCGCCACGGTAAGCAATTCAACTGTCGCAGGTGGAGAGTCGAACACAGCTTCAGGAGTGAAATCGACCGTTGGCGGAGGAAGTACGAACAGTGCATCGGGCTTGAGGTCGGTGGTGAGCGGAGGTGAATCAAACAGCGCAGTTACAGAAGCGACTGTCAGTGGAGGACTTCAGAATAGTGCATCAGGGGTTCGCTCAACGGTGGGTGGAGGATCGTTTCACACTGCTTCAGGAGCTAACGCAACGGTCAGTGGAGGGAGTGACAACACGGCTTCTGGAGACTTTTCAGTAGTCAGCGGAGGAGCAAGCCATACAGCTTCTGGTTCTCGTTCTACAGTAGGGGGTGGAGAGACAAATACCGCCTCAGGTTTTCAATCGACTGTTGCAGGCGGAACGGTGAACGTGGCCTCGAACACTCAGACAACGATTGCTGGCGGAAACGGAAACACTGCCTCGGGCGTGCTCTCATCGATTGGAGGTGGAAGCAACAACGTAGCCGCAGGCGATTTTACAGCGATACCGGGTGGACGTGGGTTGACATTGGATGCAGGGGCAGCCCAGAGCTTCGGCTTCAACGCTAACGGCGGCTCGAACGACATGACGATCAGCGCGGCGAACGTGGCAGTCTTCGGCAATGCCGACTTGTGGCTTGCGAACAATGACAACTCGGCCAGCCAAATCCGCTTCTATGAGGCGAATGCAACTACAGGGAGCTTCCCACCAGCCGGAACAAACTATACCTCGTTCCAAGCTGCGACCCAAGCTGCCGACATCACCTACACACTCCCGGCAACCCCCCCCGCAGTAAACGGCGATGTGCTGACTGCTACAACTGCCGGTGTGATGAGTTGGACAACGCTCTCCACCACGGTATCAACCGACGCAACGCTGGTTGGTGACGGAACAGGTGGCAATCCGTTAGGGTTGAACTTGGCAAATGCCAACAGCTGGACGGCAACGCAAACACTACCAACAACAGCGGCGCAGGGGGATGCTCTGATTGCGTCAGTGAACTCTGGAACGACCACGATTGATGCAGCCCGCATTGGAGCCGGCTTGACAGATGCACAAGTGAACGATAACCTGACTGTTAACGGAGGAACTGTTGATGCCACACCTGTTGGCGCAACCACTGAGAGCACAGGACGGTTCACAACTGTGGAGGCCACAACTGTTCTCGGAGCAGTCACAACTCCAGCGGCAGGGACAACCTATCGAGACAATAGCGTTATTGCCTGGGGTGATATTGCGGCAGCCGGTATAGTGAACGATCAATTTGGCAATGCTGTAGTGATTCACACTCCCGGAACAGGTGTCTATACTGTTACCCTTCCAAATTCGCCAACGGCGGCGGCAACAACAGTAACGCTTCAGTCTATCGGATTTGTCACCGTAACTCGTGCTGGATCGGTGTTGACGATTACTACGTTCGATACAACTGCGACACCAACAGATCTCGACTTCTACTATATAACGGTGGGAAGGCCATAGTTGTAGAGCGTGTGAATATCGAGACGGAGTTAATGAGAAAAGAGATTGTTAAGGGGAGAGTGTCCGGTTCCGATATAGGGGAGCCGGACCTCTTCGTTTTATAGAGTTAAGGTTATGATAGGCGTACGTAGTGTTTCAAGGGGGAAAATTATACCGAATTCACTTAGAGAAGACGTATGTCTCTTTTCTTCGCCCTCACCCCCAGCCCCTCTCCCGATCCCGGGCGTGGGGAGCAACTGAAGAGAATGCATTCCTTTCTTTTCGACAATACTTCTTCCTACCCAACATTGTCACTCAGAATGAAGCGAAGCCGAATGAAGACCGCCGCAGGCAGCACCGCAGGTAATCTCACAAGGAGTGGGGAGAAACGAGTGGTGCTCTACTGAGCTGGAGAGATGCTTCGGCAGCCTCTGCATGACAAACCCTTTTCAGGATGGCCTTTGTCTGCACGACGATATACGTCTTCCGCTTCTTTATTTAGTATAAGACTTGAGCAAGGGGAACATTAAGGGTTGTTGATT
>JBFWSB010000128.1:0-11046 GCA_050248595.1 Kapaibacterium sp. (SeqCode) | reverse complement strand
TGTATGGGACATTGGTAGGGACATGAAGCATCATGTCCCCACCAATCCCCAAAACGATTCACACAAAGGCGTTATCTTCACACCCGATGAACGCAACATGTCCGCAACATCGGTTCCTGATAACGCTCCATGGATAATATCATCTTGATCCTCGTTCTCCTGCTGCTGGGGATCGGACTGAAATTTATTCCCGCATTTCCCGAGAATACGGCGCAGGTTCTCACCTCCTTTGTCATCTACGTCTCCCTTCCGGCTCTAATCCTGATCCAAATTCCGAAGCTCCCGATCTCACACGAGATTTTAGTTCCTGCTCTGATGCCCTGGGCAATGCTCGCCTTCTCGGCACTCTTGGTTATTGCCTGCTCTCGGTTGTTCGGGTGGAGTCGTGAGGTAACCGGCGTTCTGATGCTCCTCGTCCCACTTGGCAACACATCCTTCTTCGGCATCCCGATGATCGAGTCTTTTTTCGGGAAGGAGATGGTCTCCTACGCAATTCTCTACGATCAATTCGGCACGTTCCTCGCGTTGGCAACTTATGGTTCGGTGATAGTCGCGCTCTATGCTGGGGGAGAAAAGGCAACTCTGAAGTCGATCCTCAAGAAGATCGTCACCTTCCCCCCCTTGATTGCTCTCACTCTTGCCTTTGCCCTCTACTCATCTCCCGCTCTTCCGGCAATCGACTTTATCCTCACTCCTTTAGCCGGTACGCTGGTTCCGTTGGTCATCATTGCGGTTGGGTTGAAAGTGGAGTTCCGCGTTGAGTCCGACCACCTCGTTCCGATGGGAGTCGGCTTAGGAATCAAGCTCTGTATTGCTCCGCTCCTCGCTCTCGGCATCGTTCACCTTCTGAACTTGAAGAGTCCAGCCGCCGATGTTTCAATCTTCGAGGCCGGAATGCCACCGCAGATCAGTGCCTGGGCACTGGCGATGTCAGTGGGGCTTCTCCCCAAACTCGGGGCAATGATGGTTGGGGTTGGTATCATCCTCTCCTTCCTCACCTTAACGCTCTTGTTTCAACTCCTTTGATTCTTCCTTCCAAAGCTGAGTTGTTATATTTTCTGGTCACTCATTCTCTCCCTTATTCTTTGCCTCCTGACCCATGTTGTTATCTTTGTCGTTGTCAATGGTCTTTCTCAGGCATCAATCCATGTGCAATCAATACTATTCAGGACCATTCAAGATGAAGGAGATTTTTATGAACAGAGGACGATTTCAACGTTGGGGAATCGTTGCGTTGCTTGTGTCGTTTGTGATAACCGGATGCGAGGAGACCCCTGTCCAACCTAACGTAGGAAATGGGAAGGAGCTGAAGGGAACTATCGACGGGCAGGCAATTACGTTTGATATTGAGACTTCACTCTCGGAGTACGACACATCGATTCTATTCGGTAGATTCGGTGGCTCTACCTCTGCTCTTCCAGTGCAGTCGATTACCATCACCTTTAATTTCGATATTGACAAGGGATCGTTCCCAACTACGCTAACCGGTGCAGATATCACTATCACGCTCGTTGTGGAAGGGGATGGTGGAACAGACATAGACTACAACTGCACATCCGATTGCAGCATTACGCTGATCGAAAGTGATGGTGAGATTGTAGATGGAACGTTCCAAGGGACGTTAGTCAATTCAAAAGATTCAAGCGATACCATCACGATAACGAACGGGAGCTTTTCTGTACGGCTTGCTCGGACGTAAGTCTATCAGAGCACTAAGCAGACAGACCTTCTTCTCTCACTTTATATACGCATGATAGACCGACGACAGATTATATCGATAGCCCTCTTCCTTCTGGTTACCATTTCTGGACTGCGGGGACAGTCGATACTGCAACCAGAAGACTTTACAAATCGGCGGCTTGGGTTGCCCGGCGATGCCTCGTCGGCTGGCTGGAATCCAGCTATCCTCGGAATGGACAAGAGTTCCGACATCGTCGGTGGGGCACAGTACGATACAGGGTTTACCTTCAGCAATCTTTCCTACGGTCTCTTCTCAAAGTTCTGGTATGTCGGGGCTGGAACCATTGGCTCCACAAGCGAGTTTAACATCCAGCGGTTTTACGGTGGCTTCGGCTTTCCACTCGACGTGAGTAAGGAAATCCCACTATGGGTTGGTGGAGGTGTTGGGTGGAGCGAGGGAACAAGCCTTCTGAACGACGGAGAGTTTACCCTCGGTGCTGTTGCCACACCCCTCAACAAGCTCTTAACAGGTATTGCCATTCAAGATCTGCTCGGCAGAAATGGCAATCCTCGCGTCGCGTTCGATGCAAATTGGCGTTTAGCCGACTGGCTTGCACTTCGGGGAGGACTTTACTACAACTCACTCGACACGTTCGGCAACCTCTCGCAAGTGACGCCGGAGTTCGGACTTGACCTCTGGTTGTTCGAGCAGGTGATAGCTGTCAGCAGTTCGTTTGATTTTAATCGGGAAGATTTCCGCTTCGGTGTGGAGATGCTCTTCGGTCGGGACATCATTGCTGGTTCCTTCAACGAGCTTGATGTGGAGACCGGAAATGTAGGATATAAACAAGGGGTTGGCATCATCCGCTACCGTCCGAAGGGACCAGAAGGATTTGAAGATGAAGGTCCGTTTACTCCCCCCTCAACACGACTCGGCTGGGCTCCCGATCGGGCCTACACACCAGCGGGACTCTCCTACAAATATGCTGTCAGCGATGCCACCGAGGATCCATTAGCGTTGAAACGTCCCTGCGACTTTACTCCGACTGGATTCGATACACCGGCTGATCTGTTCGAGACCGTCAGGACAGGAGGGGGAAGCTACCGTATGTTGTTCGAGGCATTGGAAGATCTTGCGCCAAATCCGAACGATCTCTTCAAAAACATTCGCAAGTCCTTCTACTCCCGTCGCGTTCGAAGCACAGAGTTGATGAAGAGTGATTCGCTCACAATTCTCTCACGTCAGAACTATTCTATCGGCATTCAGAATCTCGACAACTCTCAATTCCCACTCGTCTCTGTCTACATGCAGGTAACCGACAACGAGGGGAGAAGTGTTCGGGGACTTGGCCGGGATGATTTCACCTTTGCCGATCCCTCTTTAGAGATCGTTTCGGTTCGTCCAATCGACTCATCCCGCCGCATTCCAGTAGATGTGACCATGATTATCGACTGCTCCGGCAGTATGGGTGGAGAGATCGAAGCTGTTCGAGCTAACGCTCAAAGTTTCGTCGATCACATGGAGACAAGTGGAGCCGACTACCGAATTGGTGGGGTACTCTACGGCTCGATTATCTACGACACACTCCACCCAACGAACGACTTCCAGAAGTTCCGGAAGTTCGTTTCGAACGCTGCTGCAATTGGTGGTGACGAGATCAGCGCCCTCGCCGTAAAGGCTGCCACCGAGATGAACTACCGTCCAGATGCGCAGCGAATTTTTGTGTTGATTACAGACGACTGGGCAATCCAGCAAAACTCCGAGTTGACCGAGGCTGATTTAGTGGCGATGCTCTGGGAGATGAAAGCCAGACTCTATTCAATCCACGAGCCGTGCAAGAACAACAGTGCCGTCACAACCCGTCTGACGCTCGGCCAAGAGTACAACATCCGCTCTCCTTTCACAACAATTCTCGATGAGATTGGAACAGACATCACCACGACCTACGAACTCGTCTACAAGTCGAGGATGAAGGAGATTCCGAAAGTGACGATTCTTCGGGGTCGTGTGAAAGACGACAGCGGGCGTCCGGTTGGCACAACGATAACGATGGGTGAATCGCTCAACTCATCGACGCTCAATATCCCCACCAACTCCACCACTGGTGAATACGAAGTTGAAATTGTTGAGGGAAAAATTTACCAAGCTGAGATTAACTCCGATCTCTACCTTCCACTGAGCGAATCGGTTGACCTGACTGGCGTGCAGAAGGGGGACACGGTCTACCGTGACTTTACCCTCTACATACCACAGACTACGCTGCGTGGACAGATTCTCGACCAGAACAATCGAGGCATTCGAGGGAAGGTGCAGATCGACGACGCTGAGACGTTGGAGACCGTGATGATAATCGAGACCGACCAGAACGGGCGGTATCAGACAGCGATTAACGAAGGGCGAGTCTATCGTCTAACTCCGGTAGTGCCAGAATATATCCCAACGCCGGAAGAGCTTGACACGCGGGGCGTTAAGCGGGGAGCTGCGCTTGAGAAAGATTTGCACGTGATTTCGATTGACCAAGCAATTGCTACGGGGGCAACGTTCCGGCTCGACAATATCTTCTTCGACTTCGATAAGTCCGACTTAAAATCGGAGTCGATTCCAGAGTTGCGGAAGCTGGTCAATTTGCTGAACGACTATCCAAGTATTCGGGTAGAGATCGGAGCACATACCGACTGGGATGGAACTGACGACTACAACATCAAGCTTTCACAACGGCGTGCGCAGTCGGTAGTGAACTGGCTGATTGGCAGTGGTGTGAGTGAATCCCGTCTCGTCTCGAAGGGATATGGTGAGTCAAAGCCGATTGCAACAAACGAAACCGACGAAGGACGCGCCTTGAACCGACGGGTCGAGTTCAAGTTGGTGAGGTAAAACTTTGCGCACTTCGCACCTCTGCGGTTAATCTTCCATCGTATGAAAAGATAAGAGATAGATAGACCGCAGAGTCGCAGAGGACGCAGAGAAGAAGAAGTGTTAAGGTTTAGTGGCATTGGTGAGTCCTGATTCGTTTCAAAATTGAAGCCGATTGCAACAGAGTGGAGTTCAAGCTGGTACGATAAAACTCTGCGTTCTCCGCGCCTCTGCGGTTACTCTTTCTTCGTATGAAAAGATAAGAGATAGATAGACCGCAGAGTCGCAGAGAAGAATTCATAAGGTTTCTTGCAGATAGATGTTGAAACCAAAATCATTACCTACAGTGCTTTGGAGTCACCACCTTCAAAGCTCTATCATCCTAACGAAAAATAGAAATGCACGAGAATCAAATTTCCGGCTTAATTGTTGACGCTGCAATTGCAGTCCACAAAGAGCTTGGCCCTGGACTGCTCGAATCAGTCTACGAATCATGTCTCAATTTTGAGCTTTGCTCGCGAGGAATCTTTGTGTTGAGACAGCACCCTCTTCCAGTAATCTATCGAGGTCATCAGCTTGAAGCGGGATATCGTCTTGATTTGCTTGTTGAGCAATTAGTCGTTGTCGAGATTAAGGCCGTAGATAGACTGCATGATCTTCACACGGCTCAAATCTTGACCTACCTCAAGTTATCTCAACGGAAACTTGGTTTACTCCTCAACTTCAATGTTGTCCAGATGAAGGAAGGAATCCGTCGTGTTGTTCACGGCCTTAAATAAAGAGCCTTGCTAAGAATCACGGGTTCCCCTCTGCGCTCTCCGCGTCTCTGCGGTTACTCTTTCTTCGTACGAAAAGAGAAGAGAGATAAACCGCAGAGTCGCAGAGGACGCAGAGAAGAAGTTATCGCGGAGAACTATCTCGTCAGGATAATCTTTGCTGACGCCACGACCGCTTCGTTATCCGACCGGAGTTGGATGTGGTAGACTCCACTTGGCATTTCCGCTCCCAACATATTCCGTCCGTCCCAAAAGACTTCCCCTCGACGAAGTTCTTCGTTGCCAATATTGAGAAGTGCAACCTGGTTCCCTTGCATGTCAACAATTGTCGCCACTACCCCAATCTCTCCAGATAGATCGAACGAGATGGTTGTTCCCCCCGACGTTGGGTTTGGACTCACCTCGATCTGCCTACTCTTTTCCTCACCCGCCACCCCTTCAACACTGCTCGGAATTACGTTTGTCACTCTCTCCAGCAAGTTCCCGTTTTTGTCGTAAGCATAACGGATCGTGGAGCCGTCTGAATAACGTGCTTCAGTTAGCCGACCGGCGTCATCGTATGTATATGTCTGAGCCTCGGCTGCTGCAACGGCAAGTGCTGCAAGTACGATAGCAAATGTGAACTGCTTTATGATGTTTTTCATGAGTCTATTCTGTTCTATTGATTAGAGTTCTTTCGTTTATAGGATCTCTTCTCCGTCACCAAGCTCAATTGGATTTTCCTCTATGAATTCTTCCTCTGGTTCGTCTAACGTCAGCGGAGGTGGCTTCAAGGAACTTTCCGGCACTGGAATTCCAAGCAATGGGTGAATGACCATCTTGTCCGGTGCTTCCCGTTTCGTCTCGGTTTTCTGGTTATTGTCATCGTTATCGTCGCGTGACAATGGTGGAGCCGGAACTGCTCCTCCCGGATATGGAACTCCTAAGAACGTTTGCATTGCCTTCTCTGATTCCGTCAATTCATTCACGAAGAGTCGAGGTTGTTGTGGGTGAGGAGAGGGGAGCTTCGACAGCTTCTTAAGTATCTTCTCGCTAATTCCTCTCACGATAGCTTCAAGTTCACTCTCCTCTCGCGTAAGGCGTGCAAGTTCTCCGATGCTTAAAGGGCCACTGAGAGGAGTGGCAGGATCAACCAGAACATCGGAGATCGGTTCTTCTTCGTTCTTCTCCACTCTGGTTGCCTTCGGCTTTGGGTGGCCGAGAACCTTTGCAATGTCGCCGCTGCCAAAAACATGCTCTCCGTCGCCAAGCTCAATAAGGTTTTCTTCATCGAAGGTTGAGGGAGTCGTGTTCTCAGGGTCTTCCAGACGTATTGGTGGAGCACTGGTGCTGTACAGAAGTCTTCCGAGGAAGTTCAAAGGAGATTCTCCTCCCCCTTGCAAAGTGTATAATTCGTCTACGCCCTCTTCTTCAGCTCCGGTAACGTCGATGTACTGCAGAGGGTTTCCCATCGCATAACGATACGGGTTGACCTGTTTCGGGTGGAGCAGTCGTGCTGGGTCACGCGAGATGAAGCGAGTTGTGGAGGCATCGTAGAGGCGAGCGCGCATCCGGTAGAGTCCCGACTCGCTCTCCTGCACTACACCCCAAGCTCCAACGAACGTATAGCGATTTTCGGTCTCCCCCTCTCGGCCAACCGGGCGGCCATACGGAGTGAATGTGTAGCGGTCGGTGATCTCTCCAGCATCGTTACTCAGCATCGTTGTCGTGCCAACTTCATCGTAGTGGTAGAAGTGTCGCGCATTCCCCTCTGCATCAATCGCGTAGAGGAGGAAGCCAGAAGGTGTGTGGACGTAGTAGCGACTCTTCGCTCCGGTTGCGTCAAGGTCAGCCGAGATGCTTGGAAGGGAGAGGGCATAGTTCCAAAGGTACTTAGTCTGTTCTCCTCCACGCTCTTCCTCCACAACATTCCCCACACCATCGTAGCGATAGGTTGTCGTGGAACCTCCCTCGGCAATCTCTTCTACCTGCGATGCGATGTTCCAAGAATAGGTTCGCGCTCCGTCGTCAACTATTCGTCCAAGCTGATCGTGGTTGAATGCCGCCACCTGCGAGGCTGCGTCGTAGGCGAAGCCAGCGGAATCGTTTGCAAGTGATGGTGCTAAGTAACCTGTCCGCTCCACGGATCGCGCTCTCCCAAGCGAGTCGAGCGTCCGGTTGATGCTTGCCACTCCCGGTTCTTCTATGCGGACTAACCTTCCCGCTGCATCATACTCGTAGTTCGTTCTCAATCCATTTGGTCGCGTTATCGAGCTAAGCTTTCCGGTTGCATCGTAGGTAAACGTTGTTTTCCCTCCAAGCCAATCGGTGACAGTGGTGAGGAAGTTGCGGCGGTCATATTCGTATGTGATGCTCTTCCCCGACTCTATTTCGAATGCCGATATTCTCCCAGCATTGTCGTGGCGAACCGCAATGCCGTTCACCGAGTTTACTCTTAGAGCTTTGTCGTAGCCTATTGCAAGGTTATCTCCAGAGATAGTTCTGCCATTTGCGTCGTAGGTAAAATTTGTCTGTGTGCCGTCGCTGTAGCGGAGTTCGGTTACCAAGCCGCGAGCATCTCGTTGGAATGTTGTCGAGCCAATATCTCCCGGCATCGTAATCTTGCTCAGGCGATTCAGTTCGTCGTACTGATATGCTGTTTTGTTCCCGAGCGGATCGGCCTCCTCTATTAACCTTCCTCGCTCATCCTGCTCGAACCCCCACTGGTTGTTGAGTGGATCCGTAAGCTTCGTCAGATAGCCGAGTGAACTGTACTGATACGATGTTGCAATCCCACCAGGATAATCCCAACCAGTTAACAGCCCACGTTCATCGTAAGAGAACTGTTGCTCTCTTCCTTGGCCGTCGGTTACGTTCCGTACTCTACCAAGTTCATCGTAGGTAGTCTCCCCAGTGATTCCTAAAGGATCAGTTGCCTTCACAATCTGCCCGAGGTTGTCGGTCTCCATCTCCCATCGATTGCCGAGTTGATCGATGAAGGCGCGAGTTACCCCCTCCGGGTCAACTTCACGGCGCAAACGATTCCCTTCAGCGTCGACGATAGCAGTTATGCGTCTTTCGCGATCGTACTCAAATCGAACCGTGTCGTTTACTCCGTTGACGATGCCGGAGAGATTGCCGAGTTGATCGTAGAGCCGCTCAGTCCGCACACCTTCGGGGTCGACGATCGTCTTCGGTCTGTCCAGATTGTCGTAGCTGAAGGTCGTGATTCCCCCCACTTTGTTCGTAAGGCTGATGAGGCGGTTGTTCTTGTCGTAGCTGTAGGTTGCTTCCTCTCCGGCTGGATCGGTGAAGCTGGTCAAGTTGTTGTTTGCATCGTATGTGTAGCTGATGGTCGAGCCATCGGGAGATGTTCTGCGCAAGATCCTGTCGAGAGGATCGTACCCAAATTGGGTCACACTTCCATCGGCGTTCACTACCGAGTCAGGCTGTCCTACTCCGTTGTAGAACCAACTCTTCTGTTCTCCTTCAGGAGTTGAGGCTGCTGTCACTTGTCCTCTCGCGTTGTAGCTATAGCTCCAACGGTTTCCTTCCCGGTCGGTGAAGCTGGTCAAGTTCCCACCGGCATTATACTCTCTCGTCTCTCTCGTTCCGTCAGGAAAGTCAATTGCAGTCAAGTCGTAGAACTTCAGTCCTTCCGCCGTCGCCTCACTCCAGGTGTAGGAAGTGGTTGCACCCTCTGCATCAGTGATGGAGGCGATGTTGCCACTCGGTGCGTGGTAGGTAATCTTCGTTGTGTCTCCCAAGCGATCAATCACAGCCGTTCTCCGACCATTGTCGTCGTAGAGAACGTCAAAAGAATTTCCGAGCTGATCTTCGCGTTCCCGCAGTTCTCTTGCCTCGGAGTGGTAGTGGTGTTCTTCTCCACCATCTGGATAGGTAATCGTGGTCTCTCCCGGAGCGTAGTCAAAACTCCACATATTCCCTACACCATCGGTCTGCGTTGCAACCCGAGATTCCGTGTCGAACGTCTGGCTGAATGGTTTGTTCCCCTCGGGGCGTGTAATGGCAGTTATCAGTCCGGGATTTGAAGGATCGTAGGCGATTGTGATGTTATTCCCTCTGGGGTCAACAATCCCCGTTAGGTTATCTCCTTGATAGCTGTAGCGGACAGTTCGCGTACCATCTCCTACCTGCTCCAACTTCTCTCCGTTATATGTGAAGGTCAATTGTCGTCCTATTCCATCACTTACCCTCGCCAACTTCCCATTCTGGTAGGTCAACGTTCGCCGATTTCCATTTCTGTCAGAAATTGACTGCAAGCGACCTGCCGTATCAAACCGGCGAATCAAGGGGCGACGTGAATCGCCAAACACCCAACCATCTCCTGTTTTGAGAAGCTGATAGGTTGTCTCGTATCGATCTCGTGGCTGCCAGACGTTTCCGCTCTGTTCAAAGATCACGTTGCGCCCTGAAGGCATCGTAACCATGGCAATCTCTCCAAGCTCCCGAAGTTCCCACGCATAGTTGTGTGTCCAGTTTGTTCCGAGAAGGGGAGTGGGGGGGAGACCTTCCGAAAGGTTCGAGCCGTAGTACCGGCGGAAGGAGAAGTGGGCTGGGCCGCCGAAGGCGAGGTCAGTGCTCCAGGGGATGTAGAGTTCTCCAGTTGCCGTGTTTACCGGGTCACCACTCTTTCCAGCAGCAGGTGTAGCCGCTGTTGTCTTCTGGCCTCGACTCCCTATGTCAGGTCTTGGGAGGATATAGAGAGATAGCGTCTCCGATCCACTCACTTGAGGACTGTCGCACCGATTCCAAGTAAACGTAATCTGAAAGAAAGCCACCTCGTCGATTAAATCGGTGTGAGAGAACCGGAACGAATATGTCCCCTTTACCCCCTTAGTGATCTGTTTTGATGGGGGAGAGTCGAGAGTGAGCGTCCCTTCTCCCTGTTTCTTTACCTGTGTAGCATTCAGGTTCCAACAGCAGATGCCCTCCGTGGTGAACTCGATCTTAACTGTTTCGCTTTCGGTGACTCCAAGATCAGTCAGATTAGGGATCAGCCGCGTGTCTCGCATTGTAGTTCGTGTTGGGCGCAACTCCGTACACTTTGCTTTACCCTCCACGATGAGGGTCTGCATCACCTGGTTATTGCTAAAGTTTCCGTCGTTGGAGGCAAAGAGATAGATATCGAGCGTGTACTCTCCCTCAACCAGTGGAGTCCAGTCTGGACGGGTAATCTCTACAGTCTCGCCCGGATCAAGATTCACAAAGAGTGATTGTTGGTAGACATTCTCAGGATCACCCCCCGGAACTTCTCTGAAGATATTGATATAGATTTCCCCCTTCACCGATGGGTCTGCTCCAATGTTCTTCACCGTGAATTGAACAGGAACCGGTTCCTCCACTTGCAGAGTCCCTTTCGGTGAGGCAATCTCAAGAATGCTGAGATCACACTGGCTGCGCCCTGATTGGGGATTCAATATCCAGAAAAGTGCTGTCAACAACAGCCATAAAGTCGGTTGCCGGAGTAGTTGTCCCTGTTCCATAGCCTGTTCCTCAGGTAGTTAGATAATTTGATTTGACCACGGCTCTCTTTGTTGAAGACCTAACAACAGCGCGTCCGGCATCGGCATCCGGGAATCGGATTACCCGATGCCGACACCGTGACGGAACTCGCTGCTGTCAAGTAGTATCTGGGACAAAGGTAGGGCAGCAGAGGAGAGGAGGCAACCGGACAAAATGCGGACAGAGGGGAGAGGATAGGTAGTAGAGGGCATCGTAGTTATCGAAGGAGGA
>JBFWSB010000127.1:0-11086 GCA_050248595.1 Kapaibacterium sp. (SeqCode) | reverse complement strand
TGGCGATGTATGTCACGCTATCCCGGTTGCCAACCGGATCGTATGCGTACTGCTCCCTCGTCCAGCCGTAGATACCTCCGTACTGCTTCTTCCACTCAGTCAGTTGGCTGATGCCGTCATAGGTGTAGTCTTGGATCAGCGGATAGCTTCCCCCCTGCTGCGATTGCTGTCTGGTGATTTGACCTCCCGCGTTGAAGATGAGGTATTCAGAGAAGAGGTCACTTCCTCCTTTCGTTGCCTTCAACGTATCGAGCCACTTCCGCGGTGAGTAGCGGTAATCCACCGCGACATCGACTGCCGGATAGTACATCGTATCTACCTGACCTGTTGGTGTGTAGACGTAGGTGATTTCAGCGTCGAGAGGGCGGCTTAAGGATGTTACCGGATAATCTGCCGGTGTTCCTAAGTATCCTCCAATCCCAGTCCCTACCTCACCGAGTTTCGTCCAGACTGAATCGACCTGACCGTTGTGGTCGTAGCCATACCACGTTGTGAACTGGCGAAGTGGATCGGCAACAGTCACCGCAATAACCTGATTCAATGAGTTATGGGAATAGTAGATGGCATCGAAGCCTATATTCTCCGTGTAGTGGATCAGTGCTTCAGGGCGTCCACGCTCGTCATAACTGATAACTGTGTAGTGGAATGGTTCACCACCATGTTCTCGGTAAGCCACTGCCGCTTCACGCCCCTTTAGGTTTCGAACTGTTCCATTGGGAGCAAGACTATCCCATTGGTCGTATGTCGGGAAATTCCCCCAGACTGGTCCGAATGTGTCGGGTAAACGATCATAGTTAATCGCAATACGGACATTCTCAGGATGCTTTGCCAAGTTCTCAAAATCGTCGTAGTCGGAGATTTCACTCGTTGGCTCATAGCTGTATGCTTTATGTCGTAGAAATGGACCAACTGCATCGGGGAATAAGGTTGTCATATCCTCACAATCCCGAGAGACACTATCGATAAACTCATTATCCCCTAAAATTCCTGGCACAGTCTTGCCGTAAGGGAACATGCTCTTCCAAAGAGTCATGTTCGATGTGAGAATCGCACTAAAGCCATCATCTTGTAGCTCGTTCGGATCAATCGCATCAGTAATTCTGTAGAGATTAAGAGTATCGTCTGTTGGGATAGAGAGAGTTCTTGAAGCCGACGTTGATTTTTCTGGATCGCCTGGATTTGGTTGAGTTGGAATACTAACTCTTGAAGCAAGAGAAGATTCTGAACGCTCTTCTTGAGAACCAGTTGGCGTAATTGTTGACTGATGATCGAGAAAATCGGCTTCGCCGACTATAGTCAACCGATTCAGATCATCGTACTCGTTGAAGGTAATACGATCCTCTTCGTATTGTTCTTCAGTTTGAATAAAACGAACATTCCCGAGTTTATCGTAAGCATAGCTTATCGTACCAAGATCGGGTTGCTGCTTGTACCGAATGCGCCCGAAGTCATCATACCAATATGAAGTGGCATCACCAGCAGGATTAACTACTGTTTTCAATCGACCAAGTATGTCATATTCATATCGAGTGATTAAGTGCAAACCACCACTGTCGGCAACTTCTCGACGTAATTGGTCAAATGCATCGAAGTACTTCACGAACTTCTTTCCAAGTTCGTTCGTTGTTACGACCGTCTTCACAAACCCATAGAAATCTTGGTCGTATTGAGTAAAGTCATAACACCATGAGGGATCAATTTCTAATTCTTCATTTCCTACAGGATCATAACAGCAAGTGTAGTAGTCAACCGTAGAGAACGTACCATCCTGATTCAAGACCGTATCAATTCTGCCAAACGCATCGTAGCGCGTAATTGTGCTATCGTTTACCTGATCGTAGCTCCTCAATAGCTTGCCGAGGCCATTATAGGAAGCACGAACAGAATCAATACGCGACGGACTGTTGAGCGGACCAATAGGGGTCGATGAAGAGAGTAGTTGATAATCAGCACCGAACCGATGGGTAACTGAAGTTCTCCTCGATTCCCCAAGTGCGGCAAGACCTCCCACGCCGATGTTTGATGTGTGCAGACTGTCATCTACTTTTGCAAGCTCTTGCGATTTTAAGTTTTCGTCATCGTATACATAGTGGAGGGTATAGTCAGAAAGGTGGTTGATTTTGCGGAACTCTCCATATAACCGTAATGTAGGAGCAGCGTCATCACTCGTTTCATAACCTGATGCGAACTGAATTTCTCCATTAATCGTTGAGGTCTCTAAGAACATATCCAAGTAGTCATCATCGAGGAGTGAGTCGAGATAGTTCACTAAGTTCACCCGAAGGTGAATCATACCATACAACGTATCTGGCGTGCCTGTCTGCGTTGAACTCCCCTTCTCTCCACCAGTGGTAATACTCCCCGTTCCTCCGCCGCCCTGATTTGTGTTAAGTGCATCACAGTTGAGAATGTAGGTTCCTTCAAAAGTCTCGTAGGCTGGAAGTGTCACCTTTAGGTTGACACATTGGCCAATCACTGTTGTCACATAGATATCAACGAATGCACTGTCGAGACTGAGTATCTCTTCAACATTTGGTGGCATCGGTAGACGAAGGAAGGCCTTTGCAGGACTGTCGTAGATATAAGGGCGATCAGTTGATGTTGTGGCTTGAGTATTTGGCCCTTTAACTTCACGTGTAGAAACTGAGTCGAATGTTCCATCACACTTAGGAATGATGATAAGAGGACGATTGCAGTATAGACTATAGTCGGTATGATTGACTTCTTGATGGTAGGAGGAACTTGGCGATCCTCCACACCACGTTGTGTCGTAGTGGGTAGTCCAACTTGTTGAGCCATAGCCGTACGTTTTCTCTTCTCCCTCAACTTCACCGATGTAAATGCTATCGAGTGACTGAAAATCGTAAGGAAGCCAAGCCGTGTTTAATCGTCCGTTATAGTCATAATCATACTGCGATAACCATCCGTTTGGATCCACTACTTTACTGATCTGCCCAAAGTACGTTCGTTCGTACATGGTAGTCAATGTATCGGTTAACAACGTTAAGCCGGGATGGTATCGACGCACTTGGTCTCGTTCACTCAAAGGTACTTCATACACCGAAGCAAAATGAGTGCTGTTCAGAAGCTCTCGCTCGTAGGTGCTATCATCATTCGCCAATACAATACCAGATGGGTTTTCTGTCGTTGGAATTCCAGGATGACGGTATACATGATAGTCGCGCGATTGTGCGCCCAGCGTATTGACAACTTTATCAGGTCGCCCTCGTTGCAGCGAAATATAGCTGACGACATCTCCAGCAATTGCTTGATGTCTTCCTCTGCCAAACACTGTATCGGTGAGAAGTGCCCCTCGAATTGAACGCTGCTGATCCCACGTTAAGGAACTATTTCCAGGATCACAATCACCTAAAAGACAGAAGACGCTCTTCTTCCCCTGCAAGTAGTTGCCATTTCTATCGCTTGTCCAAGATTCAACTGGCAATCCGAACAGTGGTGGAATAGTGGTGATATACGTATTTACCCATTTGACAGTCAGGATACGAGGATCATACATTGCATACCGAAACTCAATTCCAGCAATGGCGGGATCGTTCAGCGCACGGAGACTATCAAATTTCCTCTTCATCTCAAATTTGTCGAAGACCGTATCTACTGTTGTCAGTACAGTCGTGTCAAACTGAGGTATATTCAAGAAGAGTGCTGTATCAATCGTGTGTGGAAGTAATAGTGAGGATTCTTCGTAGGCTCCAAAGTTCCTCGTCTCCTGTAATCGAACTCCACTTCCTTGATATTTGATCAGCGTATCATTCTCACCAAAGCGTCGAACTGTGTCGAGTCCATACGCAAAGGTCACAAGTCCTTTACGGCATCCATTCTCGGTCACGAGTTCCCACGAAGGAAGCCGTAAGTAAGGAGCAACTGTTTCATAAAAGGTCTCTGTCTGGTGTGACCATATTGTTTGTGAATTCTCAATCCCTTCAGCTGTCACCTTTCGGAGTTTCGTATGCCATTTATTTGGCAAGTATGGAATGTTGAAGTAATCCGGTAGTGAATCGCGGTCGTAGAGATAGGTCGTCTTCTCGATATGTCCCGTGATATTGTCCTCAACTTCAACCACTGATTGATTTGGTGTAGTAGTCAAACGAGAATCAAATGATCCAAACGAGTATCGCTGAGTACGGAGGAGTGGGTTTCCAGGATCTAAGCTTCGCTTCTCGAGAATCCGCGCTGAATTTGAGAAGGCGAAGGGATAATCGGTAGATGCTCCGGCTGCTACAGTGAGTGTATCGAGTCCATCTACGTCAAACGATTCTGCACCTCCACTCCGATTGTAGTACTTTATCGAATACTTTGCTGAGGGTTCGGTTACTTGATTCAGACGATAGTTCTTTAAGATCGTCTTAATTGTGGCTCCTCCATCAGTTCGTGGCCACCCATAGTTCAGATACCGACGCTCATATTGCTCATAATCGAATGTCGTCTCACGTCCTTCTGGATCGATGATACTCCCAACATACCCAAGCCAAGATCGATAGAGACCATCGTTGTTCAATGGTAGAGTTGAAAGAACTTGAGCAGCAGTTCCCCATCCTCCGATACTCTGCCAGTATCCGAGATCGGCAAATGGCATTTCTGTTCCAGACTCAGCATTGCCACTGTAGGAAATTTCATCACACCGGATAAGTGTAGTTCGTCCCATTGCGTTGAGAGCGACGCCACTGTTACTCCAACGGAAATAGTGTTCGTTGAACTCGTTATCGACAATGCGTTCAATCAGAGCACGACCAGTTGTAGAATCAGCGTGCCGATGCCGAGTGTAGTGAAACTCCAACAGTCTCTGTTTTGCATCTCGAATTTCTGTCAGGTAGAAAATCGTCGGACCTGCAGTCATGCTACCATACCTCCCAGTACCATCGACATAATTCTGCATTCCGAACGGGTTTACTCGCTCTTCAAACACATATTCAAGTCCATCACCCTGATAGTACCGAACACGACGAGGTCGAAATTGAGGATAGTTGTATAACCGACACGAGGGGCACTGAGAAGTGGTGTAATATGGACTGTTGGAAGTATTCCAAAGGAGCTGGAATAGATAGTATGGCATCTCATTTGAATCAAGGAACTCGACTTGAGCATACCCCGGCTCATTCACTTCGTTGACTACGTAATAGCCACTGTAGAGATATTTACTATCGTCCCAATCACCCTCAGGATCTGATCCAGTCTCTCCGTTCCTTTTACTGTTAACCAATTCTAATACGCTTCCATCCTCTCGGAGAAGTCGGATCACATCACGGTAGGCAGATACATTCGTTCCCAACGGAGAATTGTCTGGACCTACGAGATTAAAATCCCCTACCCGAAAATTGACCATACGATTGCAGACATCGTATCCATCAATTGCCCACACGAATTCCTCATCATCGAATGTGGTGAAACTGGAATTGTTGTATCGACCATCAATTGCGGCAGGATCAGAGTGGAAGGAAGTGGAGACAGAAAGAGCCTGAACAGCAAATCCATTTATGCCAATAATCCATGCAGGACGATTTTGATGGAAGCGAGACCAACCAACATGTGGATTATCCTCATTTCCTTGATCGTACTCAGAAAAAGTCAGAAAGGGAACCGAACCACAATAGTTCAGATTAACTGCAAATGGATAACCATTTCTATTCCAGTTGGAAATCGGATAGGTGTAGGAAACATTTCCATTTGAGTTAGCAACAACTAAATTTCCATCAACTGTGATTGCTTTGTTTTGCAGGAAGCCTCGTTCATCGTAGAGTTCTGCCGCCTTTTTCTGTTCAAAAGCTGTACCAGAGTATTGGGCAAAGAGTGAAGTGCTGGTCACGAAGACCAAGGCGAATATAGTAGAGAGTTTCGCGCTCATGTGTTCTTGAGTAGTATATGAGTGAATAGAGTTCGTAGAGTTATGAGTCGTGAGTTCGAGGGTCTGCTTCGGCTCTCGATTTCAGGCGTTACTTCACCACAATTACCGGGTAGGTGCCGAACAATTTCTCTCGTGTTGACACGCGCAGGATATAGTGTCCACTTGGTAAGCCACTCAAGTCAATTGTCTCGAAGATCTCACCCCCTTCCTCTGCTACTTCAATCTCCGAGTGCCTGACTTCCGCACCATCCATTCCAAGTACCACCACCTGATACCGACCAGTTGGTAGTGGCTTCACCTCCACGTTCGTCGTGTAGATCGTCGGGTTCGGCCAGACACGGGCAGCGAAGGCTTCCCCTGTCTCCCCCGTTGCAAGCATCCCTTCCCCGCTCCCCTGCACCCCGTCAACGGCGGCATCCTGTAGGGCGATGGTCGATCCGGTGGTATCCTCTTCATCTCCGACAGCCCGGTTCACCCGCTTTAACTCCCAACTGGTTTTCCGTGTGTTGTCACGCTTCTTCGGGTTCACCAGTTCCGTGTTTACCCCCAATGCCATCGCGTTGAACGGGCCGGTCTGGAAGTTCCTGATCTTGTTAAGTTCAATCTTCCCTTTTGTCTCCAGCTTGCTTTGTCCGAAGACCACAAGGGCGCGTGCCGTGTCGTGCGGGATTCGTGCCCCTTGTTGACCGGTCACGGTGTCGATCCCCTTGATCCAGAAGATGAGATCGTTCAGCGTATCATTGACGTTGTATTTGTCGATAGAGACGGCACAGGTATATCGCCCCCAGTTGGGAGCCTCGATCCATGTGGTGTCCACCAGATCGGCAATGCGGACAGTGGAGTCATACTGGCCTTCATCGCAAAGAGAAACCCCGGCGGAGTCGTAAGACTTTCCCCAGCATATGTATGCGGGCATCCACTGGAGATTGCGGTGCAGAAGACCATAGAGCGTATCGGCGACACAATCGGGATTGAGGTGACCGATGTGCATGATCGCCGGATCGTTGAAGGGATCGTAAGCCGAAGATTCCTGGGCACGAAGCATAGAGGCTGTGAGGAGAATCACTGCTGCGAGCACCCAGCGTAGGCAGACGGGTAATGACTTCATGAGAGGAACTAATTGATGATTGAGAATGAATTCCACAGCGTTGAAGATTCACAATCACAAATTACTCTATCAAAAAGCGTAAAGTCAAGAGGGGGATCAAATTTTACCCTCAATTCACGAAGTAGAAATTGAACATATCTATATCCACCCAACAAATTTGAACTAACAGTAAGTATTTTTTTTGTGTAATAGGATTCACAAATTGCAGAAAAAGGAAAGACTCATCTAACAGCACAGGTTATGCCACCAAAAACAAAACCCCAAATCCAATCCACCAACACCAGGTGAGAGTCGAGGCAAGTTTCGGGCGGTGGTGCTCTACTTGCTGCCAAAGGAGAATGGTGATCCAGGTGATTCCTGTGACGGCTACGAAGATGGCGAGCACTTCTTCAGGACTCATCAACTGGTGGAGGAAGGAATCGTACCAGTAACGCATTCCCATGTTGACTGGTGAGCCGTAGATGAGCATCAGGTGGAGGATGTAGATGGGGAGTGAGGTCTTACCAACTCGTTCAATCTGACTGACGTTCTCTCTCCCCTCTCGCTTCTTTGATTTACTCATCAGGTAGGCTACTACTCCTGTCAGAAGGAGAACTCCACCAATACGGAAGAGAACCAGAGCCGGACTGTTTGCCCAGAATTCGCTGTAGAGTGGAAGTGTTCCTTGCACGTAGCTCACCCCTTCACTCAACAAGAGCAGTAGAAGCCCTGCGGTGGCAAGTTGCAGTCCCCCTTTAGGCTGAAGCGAACGAGTGATCATCCGACGAGAGAGAGCAAATCCAATGAGGAAGTAGGTGGCAAAAGGAAAAAGTGGGAAGCTCCCTTCGGGTCCAAGCCAGTATCGTACAAAAACTGGAAGCTCTCCCTGAGCTACAAATTCTGGAATCAAGGGAGTAGCGAGAACGATAGCACAAATTCCAATCCAGACTCCCCTCTCCATTGCTGCTGTTGACCGAACCAGTTTGTAGAGCAGGAGGGAGAGAAGCATTAGCCCACCAATTAACTGGAGAATATTGCAGTCGAAGAACCGGGCAACCTGTTCAGGAGAGGCTGTAAGGGCAATCCGAAGTGAGTGAGATGGTATCTGCAACCAGTAGCCGAGGAAGAGAATTTGAACTGCCCGAGTGGCTATACCACGCACGGAACCGTTCTTCTCTTCCCTCCTTGCCAAGGCAAGCTGAAAGGTAACTCCGCTGAAGAAGAGGAAAGCTGGGGCTACAAATCCAAAGATGATATTGACCTGGTTCCAATACCAACCGCTCCGATAGTCAAGTGCGAGGAAGGCATCTGTAGTGTGAACCGCGATCATCAACAGAACGGCGATCCCTCGCACTGCATCGAGGAACCGGATTCGCCCACTTAATGGTTCGGGAAGAGAACTCGACGCTTGACGTTGTAGCGGCATGGCATTCCTACCGTTGCAACTCGCGCAAGGCAGCCTTGATAAGGGACTCTACACTCGCCTCAACTTCGGGGCCTGATTTCAGAGCCGCACGAATAGCTCGCTCTGCAGCTGGACGACCGTAGCCAAGTTCAACGAGTGCGGAGAGAGCATCCCCTCGCACAATTGCCTTCGCTCCTCCATCCGAGTGCATCGGGAGAGTTCCACTCGGAACGGAGTCGATCTTATCCCGCAGTTCTAACACTAAACGTTCGGCAGATTTTTTGCCAATGCCGGGAAGAGTAGTTAGCGCAGCACTATTTGCAGCGGCGATATTGTCGCGAAGTTGCTCAGCCCCCATACCACTTAACACCCCTATAGCTGTCTTCGGTCCAATCCCACTCACGCTGGTAAGCAACAGGAACATATCCCGCTCAGCTGCTTCCGAAAATCCGAAAAGAATCATCGCATCTTCTCGAACCGAAAGGTAAGTGAAGAGTGATGCCTCGGCCTCGACATCTGGAAGCTGTTCATACGTCTTCAGCGTAATGAAAAGACCATAGCCAACTCCACCGCAGAGGAGTACTGCTTTCGTCGGAGTTTTTTCGATCAGTTTTCCTGAGAGATATTCAATCATGGCTGAAAAGATTTACTGGCTGCGAGTGACGTAGGCTGTTTAGCGAGCGGCAGGTGCTTTTTTCTTTGCCCGTTTTTCTGGCATCATTACTTTTTCAACTGGCTCAGAAGGAAGCCAGACCGTGACGGTAGTTCCATCCCCCTCTCGACTTTCGGCGTTAATCGTTCCACCGTGCGCTTCAATAATTGCTTTGGTTAAGGCCAGACCCAATCCATATCCACCAGTAGTTCGCGTTCGCGATTCATCGGTGCGGTAGAATGGTTCAAAAATTTTCTCGATAGCTTCCTCTGGGATACCAATCCCGTGATCCTTCACGATGATTCGGACGCCGTCATCGTCAGGGAACACCTTGACTTTTACTGGAGGGTCATCTACGTCTGAATACTTCAAGGCATTGCTTACCACGTTCCGTAATGCCACCGTGAGGCGCTGAACGTCGGCTACAATGTCGAGTGAATCGGTTAACGTGTCGAACTCGATTCGCTCCTGTTCATCGGTAAAGGATTCAATCACACGATAGGCGAGTGCAACAAGATCGATTCGCTCTACTACCAACGCCGCACCCTGTACTGCGAGACGTTCGTTCTCGAGCAGTTCAGTAATCATTGTGTTCAGCTCGTTCGCATTTCGTTGGAGCGTGTTCCTCGTCTTGCTCTCCGGCAGCATTGCAATGGCAATATTCATCCGCGTAAGGGGTGAGCGCAATTCGTGGCTTACGTCGAAAAGGAGTCTCCGCTTGGATGCGATAATCTCACCTATCTGTTCTGACATCGCGTTGAATGCAGAAACGAGCGTTCCAAGTTCGTCGGTAGAGCGGACGGGAACGCGATACTTGAAGTTGCCGGAACCGACAGCTTTTACCCCCTCCATCAATTCATTAACAGGGTGAAGAAGTCTGCGAACTCCATACCAAGCACCTAAGAAAAGAAGAAAGAGTCCTCCCCCAAGTATCAGCGTTGCTGGAAGAATTGGGAAGTGGCCATGGCTCCCCCTGAACCGGATGACGAGTCGATCACTTCCACGATCGAGCACTCCATAGTATTGGTCGTCAAGTTCGCGGAAGATAAAGGATGGAGGTGCGTCAAATCCTTGGGGAGAGGCTCGACGCAGAAGTTCTTGATGTGAGGGAATTGTTGAATCGCTCGCCCAAGAGGAACCGTTAGCCTCCACCCGTAAATCGAGCGGATACTTTTCGGTAATCACTGCAATCGCTGTGAGGTCTGGAGGATATCCAATCTCAGTCGCCACCAGTTCCACGTATCCTTGCAACTGCTCAGCAATCACACCACTGTAGGATCTCTTGAGGATGAAACGGTAGTAAGCACCTAAACTTAATGTAGCGACAACGCCAGTACAGACGATAAGTGTTAGCACCTTCCAGAACAGAGAGAACGTACGGGAAGGATCAGGCGGTTCAAATGGTCTGTATAACGGTTCGGTCTCTGACACAGATTCTGTTCCGAAGAAGACGCGGGAAGGAAAGAGTTCGGGGGAGGTGATTCCTCCCCCGAATAGAAACATTCAGAAGTCGATTTCTCGACAGAAGCAGGGCAACCAATACGAAGCAGTTGCCAATGACTTGAGCTTACGCCTCTTCTTCTTGAGGTTGAACCTCTCCGTCAGGAATTCCGATGAACATGTAGCCTGTTCCCCAGATTGTCTTCAAGAAGCGTGGGTGGCGTGGATCGTCCCCTAACTTCTGGCGAAGCCGGCTGACAACAACGTCAACCGAGCGATTGAACGACTCCCACGGAATACCACGTGTCTGCTCCATCATAAAGTCACGGTCGAGTGGCTTCTGAGGATTCTCGGCAAAGAGCCGAAGCATCTCGAACTCAGCCGTCGTCAGATCAAGTGCCTCACCGTCGAGCATCACCGACTGCGTGTTTGCGTCAACCATCAGTCCGTCGAACTCGTAAACGCCGTTAGCACCGAACTGAGTTTTTGAACGGCGAAGAATTGCCATAATGCGCGTCCACAATTCGCGAACGTCGAACGGCTTCGGCATGTAATCGTCAGCCCCACCTTCGAGACCAGCAATTCTGTCGGTAACATCGCCGCGCGCAGTAAGCATGATGATTGGTACGCGAGAGAATTCAC
>JBFWSB010000126.1:0-11117 GCA_050248595.1 Kapaibacterium sp. (SeqCode) | reverse complement strand
GTTGTGAGAAGTCGGGTGATTGTGGATTAGAGTTCGTAGAGTGGAGTGTATGAGTGTGAGGGTTTGAGAGTGTATGAGTATTGGTAGGCTCAGCTCTTCAACCGGCGCTTCTTCGAGAGTTAATCGAGCCTCTTCGCTTCTTGCAACACCTGTTCTAACGATTGCCAGAGCAAGTCTGCCGTTCTCTCCCAGGTGAAAAGTTTTCGGCGATTGGTTCCCTTCTCGATCAATTGCTCTCGGAGTTTTGGGTCGGTTGCCAGTCGAGTCATTGCTTCGAAAATCTCCTCCACAGAGTGGGGGTCAACAAGCAATCCCCCTTCACCCGCTACTTCCGGCATCGACGTAACGTTTGCAGCTATCACCGGAACGTGAACGGAAAAAGCTTCGAGAATAGGAATGCCAAATCCTTCGAAGAAGGGGACGTAAAGTAAGCCAATGCTTCCTCCGGCAACACGTTTCAGTTCTTCATCTTCAAGTCGTCCGGCAAAGACCACCGATTCTTGATTCTTCATCTCTCGCCAAGTGCTCTCCATCTCCCGATTCCACCACTTCTTTCTGCCGACGATCACAAACTGCACATTCTCCCGGTCACTCTTCTTGAACTGATCGAAAGCGCGGAGCATTCCAACAATATTCTTTCGCTGGTGAAGTGTCCCCACAAAGTAGAAGTAAGGATTTCCTCCTGTATACTTCTGCCGAATCGCCTCTACTTCTTCAGAAGACAAACTCAACTCAGTATCGGGTGCTCCGTTGTAGACTACATCAATCTTCTCTTCTGGAATTTGGTAGAGACTGACAATGTCCTTCTTCGAATAGTCACTTACGGTCACCAGGCGAGAAACATCGCGCGCATATCGTTTGCTGAAGATGCCGTAGTAGGCGCGCCAGATCGGTGGTAGATACTCTGGCTCGTGCTCGTAATTCAGGTCGTGAACTACCTCCACTTTTGGCAGTTGAGCACGGAGGGAGTGCATCGGTTCTGGAGAGAAGAGGAGGTCTGCCTTCTCACGGCGGAGGATGCGGGGAAGCTGTAGCTCTTGCCAAATCAAAGCGGTGATTGGCTCGCGAACTACAGGGCCACAGACAATCGGCTTAACATTCTCTCCGAAGATATAGTCGGCAGAGGGGGGGCGGTCGAAGAGGAAGAGGAACTGATGCTCTGGATGATCCCGCACAATCCGTCGCATCGTTTCCCGCGTAAAGATGCCAATCCCATCAAGCCGATTCCCGATAAGTAATCGGGTGTTTACGGCGATTCTCATGCGTTAATTCCGAGGCGTTCAAAGAGGCCAACAGTCAACAGCGGGAGGGCGATTGTTGCGTCGCACTTCACCTCGGCTGCCACTGCCTTTTCCGTGTACTTCCCCCACGAGACCGATTCCGACACGGTACATCCGCTGAGTCCGCCCCAAGCTGGAGAATCAGTGAAGACTCTCACTGTCATGTCGTATCCGTGGCGTTCGGTTTTGCCAGTCATCTCAAGCAGAGGCCAGGCCTGCTGCGCCCAGTTTCGCGGAACGCCGCCGCCGATGATGAACGTTCCACCACGCTCCTTCTGCAGAAGGTTATTGGCAAACGTCTGCACGTCGGCAAGCTCATCTACGGTGATCTTCCAGTTGTTCCGCTCGTTATACTTTACCAAGTTCAGTGCAAACTCACTGTCGCTGGTTGCGCCGCAGAAAATGGGAACGTTGTGCCGTGCTGCGGTGGAGAGTATACCCCGCTTGCCGAGTGTTGCCAGTTGGCTCCCCACAATGTGGAAGAGTTCACTTGGCCGCACGTTCCACCCCTCTTCAGGGTTAACATCATTTTCAGCAAACCAGCGTTCAAGAATTGCTTCGAGCAGAACCTCACCCTTGTGATATCCCTCTTCTGGAAGGAATGTGTCGTAGATGCGGTTGATCGAGTGGTGGAAGAGGTCCACGTCGTCAGCCGATACAGCACCTACATAGTGTCCTTGATTCAACTCGTCGGCGTGGTTTACCATGGAGTGGCTGATGTTCGCTCCAGTTGTGACCAGTGCGTCAATCACTCCCTCTTCAATCAACTGTGAGACGGTTTCCTCCATTCCCCCCGGAACCATTGCTCCGGCGAGAGTCATCACTACTAAACAGGATTCGTCCCGTGCCATGTTCTCAAGTACGTCGAGACAGCGAGAGAGGGAGCGCCCTTGAAAGGAGCAGCCTCCGAGCGCGGTCAGTAGTCCGTTAACTGAGCCGACATCTCGCGGGGAGATCGGCGCAATTCGGGTCTGGAGATATTCTTCTTTTGTCTGCGTATTTGAATTTGCCATGGTTGAACGTAGAGAGTAATACCGAGTTAAATTAACAGAGTTGTGAGTTGTACATTTTTGGGTTCAGGTTCGCATTCAGGACTGTCACTCAGAATGAAGCGAAGCGGTATGAAAGTCGCCACATGGAACACCGCAGGTAATCTTGCGAGATTCTTCGGAAGACCACAGAATGACGACCACCCTTTTAGGGATTGAACAGCCTGCGCTCCATACGTCTCCCGCAGCGTAAATTGGTATTATTCTTCGCGGAGAGAGAATCTACCAATTCTGAGTCCTTTCCTGAATTCTTCCCTCTATCCTTGATCCTGCTTCGTTCTCTTCTTATCCCCGACAACACCTTCAAAGTTATAGTAGGTGTATTCTTTCAGCGCGGCCAAGTACTGCTCGAGGAATTCTACTCCCTGCTTCGGGCGAATGCTCTTCCCCTTTACTTTATCTCTGATTACGGCATCCATTCGTTTGCGCAAATCGCTTGCAGAATACTGTACCAGTGAGAGGGCTTCGGTAATGTTTGTCCCTGAAAGGCTCGTCTCGATGTAGAAGTTATCTGGTTCGTCGTCGTCGGCGTAGACGTGAATTTCGTTCACGCGCCCGAAGAGGTTGTGCATATCCCCGAGTATATCCTGATAGGCTCCCATCAAGAAGCAGCCGAGGTAGTAAGGGTTATCGTTCAGCGCGTGGAGTCGTAGATAGTTCTCTTCACCATCATCCCCAATAAACCGATCAATCTTTCCATCCGAGTCGCACGTTAAGTCCACAATCATGCCTCGTCTGTCTGGTTCTTCGTTCAGGCGGTGGATTGGCATCACTGGAAAAATCTGGTCGATTGCCCAGTGATCTAACATGCTCTGGAAGACCGAAAAATCGCAGAGATACTGGTCGACCAACATCTCCTCAATCTGATAGAGGTCGCTCGGCAGTGAGTCGCGGTCGAAGCTCTTCAATGTTTTGTCGAGCTTCTGAATCAACCCCCAGTAAAGAGACTCTGCCTTTGCTCTGTCCTCTAACGAGAGATAACCGAGCGAGAAGAGTTGATCGGTATCACCACGCTTCTCCACAGCATCGTGGTAGATCTCTAAGCAGCGCGCCAAGCGTTGGCGTTCACCCCGTCCGGTGTCGGCTACGATGTGCTGGAGCGTTTCAAACAGATCGTATAGCTCACGAAGGACAGGTTCGTCTTGATTGGAGATTGTTGGCTTCGGCAACTCCGGCTCACGGCGCGTTGCATCAAGTACGCCAACGACAAGCACAGAGTGGTGTGCAGTAAGTGCCCGGCCACTTTCGGAGACAATGATTGGGTGGGGGACTTCTTCGATGTCGCAGATTTCCTTGATTGTGTAGACGACGCCGTTTACATACTCCTGAAGTGTGTAGTTGATGCTCTGGTCGAGACCAAAGTCGACCGAGTCGTAGTTCACACCTAAGCCTCCACCAACGTCGATGTACTTGATGTTCAAGCCCATCTTCACCAACTTCGCGTAGACTCGAGCAGCTTCACGAACGGCTCCCTTCAGCGTGATGATGTCGGTAATTTGCGACCCGATGTGGAAGTGGACAAGCTCGAACGAGTCGGTCATCTCCTTCTCTTTCAAGTGCTCGACAACCCGCATGATTTGCGGAATTGAGACGCCAAACTTCGAGGCGTCACCACCAGACTCTGCCCACTTCCCACTTCCAACAGTGGAGAGGCGAACGCGAACGCCGAATCGTGGTATTAGATTCCGTTGTTCGGCAGCTACGAGGAACTCCTCAAACTCGTGATACTTCTCCAGTATCGGCAGCACGTTTTTGCCGAGGTGCTGTCCGGTAAGAATCAGCGAGAGCATCGTGGAATCTTTGTAGCCATTGCAGATCAGGAGCATATCATCCCGATCCAAGTGGGGGAGGGTCGCCAGCAGCTCTGCCTTCGAACCACACTCAAGTCCAAAATTATATTCTTCCCCGGCATCCAGAATTTCCAGCACAACCTCGTGCAACTGGTTCACCTTGACAGGGTAGACCCCTTGGTATCGATTCTGGTATCCAAATTCTTGAATGGCACTCCTAAAACTTTCGTTCAGTTCAACAACCCGGCGACGCAGAAGATCTTGAAAGCGGATTAGGAGGGGAAGACGAATATTTCTCGATCGTGCCTCCTCAACAATTTTCATCAGATCGATTTCCATATCGGAGTCGATCATTGGGCGAACACCTACGTTCCCCTCAGAGTTGATGAAAAAGTATGGACTTCCCCAACGGTCGATGTGGTAAGCCATGCTTGCATGTTCACGATTCCACGCGGTTGTTGGTAGTGAAGTGTCAGTACCGTTTTCCGCAGGGAGTTCAAGAGTTGAAGTTTCGTTTCTCTCGTGCATTTCCGCTATTCATTCTCAATTGATTTCTCTACGCTATTTTAGCGGCGTGCAAGATACGGGTTGTTCGGGATTGCAGAAATTATTCAGAACCCGAATAGAGGGGATTGTATGAATGCCAACATTACGTTGCAACAGTTGATATACGCAGTAGCTGTCGATGGACGAGGAAGTTTTGTCGACGCTGCCGAGGAGTGCAAGGTATCGCAGCCGGCACTTAGTATGCAGATCAGAAAATTAGAGAACACACTTGGTGTGGCACTCTTCGACCGCAGCCGCCAACCGGTGCAGCCAACAGAAATTGGGCGGCGAGTGATTGCGCAGGCTCGGCTTGTTCTGCGCGAGGCAGGGCGAGTGCAGGAGTTGATTGACCTTGCGCAGGGGGAGATGAAAGGAGAATATCGATTGGGGGTTCTTCCCTCAATTGCCTCTTGGGTTCTTCCGGGAGCTGTGCGTGAGTTTACTGACCGCCATCCTGAAGTGATGATGACCGTCCGCGAGTTCTCGATAGAAGAGATTGTGGACGGATTGAAGCGTGATCGACTGGATGGTGCAATTGTTCCACTTCCGCTGGGAGTAGAGACATTTGTTGAGCGGACTCTCTACCACGAACCACTGATAGCCTACGTTCCTCGACGCCATCGGCTCTACGACTACCGGAGAATCGAGTCGGGAAATCTCTACCGTTCTGATCTACTCCTTCCTGCAAAAGGTGATCCGTTGCGTGGAGTGATCGCCGAGCTTGTGAGAAACGAGAATGGTTTACCTGACGAACGGGAATCGTTTCGATGGGAGGGGGGATCATTTGATTCGTTGCGGCGGCTTGCCGAAGAGGGATTGGGAATTGCTCTGCTCCCAAAATTCTTAGCCGATGAAATTCGGGGGAGTGGCACTGCCGACATGCTGCGTGAGTTTGCCGCGCCGATTCCTCACCGAACAATCGGATTGATCTGCACCAGCTCCCACACAAAGGGGCACATCACCGATGAGTTCGAGGCAACGCTTTTAAGTAGAATACCTCCCGGCCTACTGGAGAAACCAGTATAGCCGGGAGATTCAGTCTTACGATAGCTTTGCCATTTCGTCTTCGCTGATCTCGACGTTGGAGAAGACATTCTGCACATCATCTTGATCGTCGAGTGCGTCGAGGAGCTTCAGGGCAGTGGCAACTTCTCCGCCACTCAGTTCAACCCACTGGTTCGGAACGAAGGCGAGTTTTGCCTCTTTGATTTCATATCCGGCACTCTCAACTGCTTCCCGCACACCGTCGAAGTTCTCCGGTTCTGCGTAGATGTCGAAGGTCTCTTCCTCTTCCTTTACATCCTCCGCTCCAGCGTCGATCACCGCCAGCAGAATCTCTTCTTCATCTTTCCCTTCTTTCTCAACTGCAATCACAGATTTGCGGGAGAAGTTCCAAGCGACTGAGCCAGCGTCGGCCATCGAGCCACCGTTGCGGGAGAGAGCGTGGCGAACGTCAGCTACGGTTCTGTTCCGGTTGTCGGTAACGCACTCAATGAGAATGCCAATTCCTCCCGGACCATATCCTTCCAGCATGATCTGTTCCAGTGTCTGCCCTTCAAGCTCACCGGTTCCGCGCTTCACAGCCCGCTCAATATTATCGTTCGGCATGTTTGCCGCCCGGGCTTGCTGCATGGCTAATCGGAGTCGTGGATTGGAGTCAGGATCACCCCCTCCATCTCGTGCCGCAATTGTCAACTCTTTCGCAATGCGGGTGAATATTTTCCCCCGTTTGGCATCACTTGCCGCCTTGCGATGTTTAATATTCGCCCACTTACTATGTCCTGCCATCGAACTATTCTGTCTCTATCGTGTGTGTGAAAAATGTGTCGTCTGCTGTCGTATCTTCTTCTTCCGGTAACACTGTTTTGGGAGCTTCCGTGCGAGGGGCATCCCCATTTGTTACCACACCCTCTTTCAGTTCTCGACGGGATTCTTCCCCTGTAGAACTGAAGTGGATCGTAAATATCTCCACCTCTTCGTCCGAGGTGCGAAAGTCGTGAATCCGAAGTTGCTTGGTGACGGTTCCCCGATACTCGTTCTCGTCGATATTAAATGCCAAGTGAAATTTCTTGCCAGCCTTTAACTCTCCAATCCTGTTTCCCATACCGAAGCCAATTGCTTCGATATAGCTGGCATCAATCTCGTTGAGCCGCACGCGGAACTTCAGGTGATCTCGACCAACGATCCGTGGATAACCAATAATCTCCGCATTTCGGGTCATGAAGACTGGACGAGTGTTCCCCGGTCCGAAAGGAGCGAATTGCTTTACAAGCTTGAAAAACCGAGGTGTGATCTCCTCCAATGTCATTTCTGCGTCGATGTAGAGTTCTGGCGTCAACATGTTTTCGTTGATCGCTCCCCCAGCATAGTCGTTCAAAGCGGTTCGCAGTGCTGGGATATTCTCTTCTCGCACCGAAAGTCCGGCAGCATACTTGTGCCCACCAAACTGCTCGATGTGTTCTTCGCACTGTTTCAAGGCATTGTAAATGTCAAACCCCGGAATTGACCGAGCGGAGCCTTTTGCAATGCCATCAACTGTTGTCATCAGAACTGTTGGCATGTAGAATCGTTCCACAAGCCGGGAGGCAACGATGCCGATAACACCAGCATGCCAGTTTGGGTTGTGGATTACCAGTAGGCGATAATCTTTCTCGCTCAGCAATTCTCTGGCAATGGCATCAGCCTCAGCAAAGGTCTCCTCGTCGATCGACCTCCGCTCCCGATTCGCCGTTTCCAACTCTTGAGCCTGACGGAATGCCTGAATCTCGTCATCCTCAATCAGCATTCTCACTGCTCTGTTTGCTACCCCCATCCGCCCGGCGGCGTTGATGCGAGGTGCAATGCCGAAAACAATCTGCGAGGTGTTCAGTGTTCGAGAGTTCATTCCCGCACACTCCAACAATCCCCGAATTCCCGCCCGAGGCGAATCGTTCAGTTTTCGGAGTCCGTGCGTTACTAATAACCTGTTTTCCCCTGTTAAAGGGACTATGTCGGCAGCCGCGGCAATAGCGACAAAATCAAGGTAGGACCAGATGATGTCCGGCTTTCCAAGAGTCTGGGCAACGCCCTGAATCAACTTGAAGCCGACACCACATCCGGAGAGAAACTTGAAAGGATAGTCGCAGCCTGGTTTGATCGGGTCGAGGACAGCCACGGCAGGAGGGATTTCAGCCCCAGCTTCGTGGTGGTCGCAGATAATGACATCGATCCCCTTTTCGGAGGCATACCGAACCTGGTCGACAGCGGTGATACCACAGTCGATGGTAATGATGAGCTTGTGTCCTGCCTCGGCAAGGCGATCGATGCCGAGACGTGAAACGCCGTAGCCCTCAGTGAAGCGATCAGGAATGTAATAATCGACAGTTGCTCCCATCTCCTTGAAGAAGAGATAGAGCATCGCTGCCGAATTTGTTCCGTCTACGTCATAGTCGCCGTAAATAGCGATTGACTCACCTGCATCTAAGGCACGTATTGACCGTTCGACGGCCTTGTCCATGCCATCCATCAGAAATGGATCGTGCAAATCGGCCAGGTTTGGCCTGAAAAATTCTCGTGCGGATTCAAAGGTTTCTATCCCTCTTCCTACGAGTATTTTTGCAATCGTTTCCGGGACGTTGATCGTTCTGGCTAAGTTTTCTACGACATTCTCATCTGATACCGTTGATAGAATCCAGCGATATTTCAATTGATTGTTCCAGTAATAATAATATTCGTAAACCGAGGCTAAAATACGTTACCGGAGGGCACAAAACAATACACAGCGGGTGTGAATGCGTGAATCGGGTTGGATCAGTGAATCCCACCAGTATATGCCTACGATCTTCTATAAGTTTCCTTCCCTTCTTTCATCTCAGATGCTGACTGTTATCGATCCACATTCCCGTTTCTTTGTAATTTCCCCAGTTCAAGAATTCAATAAGAGGTAAGGACTATGGATCGAAAAATCCGAGTATTGATCGCAAAAGCTGGTCTTGATGGACACGACCGCGGAGCAAAAGTGATTGCCGCTGCACTCCGCGATGCGGGGATGGAGGTGATCTACACCGGTCTGCGGCAGACCCCAGAGATGATTGTGGAGGCTGCTCTGCAAGAAGATGTGGATGTGATTGGCATCAGCCTCTTATCCGGTGCTCACATGACAATCTTCCCAAAAGTTCGGCAGTTGATGAACGAAAAGGGACTTAACGATGTGCTGTTGACTGGGGGAGGAATCATGTCTGACCAAGATATTGCGGCATTAGGTGAAGTAGGGGTAGGCAAACTTTTCACCCCAGGTGCTCCAACCACAGCTATCGCCGACTATATCAAAGAGTGGGTTGCGGAATATCGGGTGGTGTAATCGAGTTTGTAGAGTTTATAGAGTGGGAGAGTTTGTGAGTGTGGAGTGCATGAGTATAAGAGTGATTGAGTAGAGCTTCGGAAGCTGAAGGCTTACGGCTAATTCTGCTGTGAGTCTGCAAAACATAGCTATGAGTATCGCAACAGAGATTTCCCAGGAAGAACTTGGTATTATCGGACGCTCCACTGCCATTCGCGAGGCGGTGGAGACGCTGCGGCGCGTGGCTCCCACCGATTTAACTGTTCTTTTGATTGGTGAGAGTGGGGTCGGGAAGGAGGTATTTGCGCAGGCACTTCACCGACTCAGTAGCCGTGCAGAGAAGAAGATGCTCTCAATCAATTGTGGAGCTATCCCGGAGACGCTTCTCGAATCAGAGCTGTTCGGACACGAGAAGGGAGCCTTTACCGGAGCAGTGGAGTCGCGAAAGGGAATTTTTGAAGCGGCTGACAAAGGGACGATTTTTCTCGATGAAATCGGCGAATTGACTCCTGCCACGCAGGTGAAACTTCTCCGTGTTCTGGAGTCTGGCACGTTTACACGAGTTGGAAGTACCGAAGAGCAGACAACCGACGTGCGAGTAGTGGCAGCCACAAACCGCGATCTGGAGGAGGCCGTTCCTCGCGGGGAGTTCCGCCACGATCTCTACTACCGGCTGAACTCTGCAAAGATATTTATTCCGCCTCTCCGTGAGCGACGTGAAGACATTCAACTTCTCTTCGCCTACTTTGCATATCACGCGTCGGCACGTCTCGGCATTCCGTTTGGCGGGATTACGCCGGAGGCAATGGAAGTGTTGCTCGAGTATCCTTGGCCCGGAAATATTCGGGAGTTGAAGAATTTTACTGAGTTGATTATCACGCTTGAACAGGCTGAGAAGATCACTGCCGACACAGTTTTCGAGCACCTTGATACGTCACGAATCCGACCTCGAATGAATCCATACGGGGTTGTCCACCTACCGGGCAAAACGCCGGAGCAAGCTGAGCGGGAGTTGATTTACCGCGCTTTGATCGATCTCCGCAACGAAGTTGTCGCACTAAAAGAAGTTGTGCAGAGTGGATATAGTGGAAGAGAAGGAGGAATTGCTCCAAATCCCGAACAGTTTGCGCTCCCCCCTTCAGAGAGGGAATCGAACAACCTAATTGATCGTCTCGACACACTGAATTTAGAAGAGATAGAGCGCGCAATGATTATTGGTGCGCTCCGGAAGTTCAACAACAGCAGGCGTCGGGCAGCCGATGCGCTCGGAATTAGCGAGCGGACACTCTACCGAAAGTTGAGTCAGTACAAAGAAGAAGGATATATCGACGATGAAGATGGTGTGGAGGAAGAGCCAGGTGAAGACTAACATAGAGTGTAAGAACTGGAATGGTTACCTCATCGGGTGGGGCGAGATATGGGTGGGGGGGAGCCAGAAGGGAGATCGAAGAGTTCTTCCTCTAACAGGTCTCCTCCTACTGATGCTCTTTCTCCCCGGATGCTACTCATTTCGTGGTGGGTCAGCTCCAGCACACCTGAAAACTGTTCTGATACCTCAAGCTGAGGACAATAGTGGCTTTGGTCGTTCGACGATCCGGTTCGACTTGACAAACGAGTTGATCGACCGATTTCGGTCAGACAATAGTTTGCGCGTGATAGACGACAGCGAGGCTAATTCTCGCTTAGACGTTACGATCACCACCGTTCGGAACGACATCCGGCTTGCGGTTTCGTCGGTTGATCGAGAGACTGTTCGTGGCGTGGTGATTGAAGCTCGCGCAACTTTTTACGACAACGTTAGAAGTCGAGCTATCTTCGAAGGGCGTCTCTTTAAGGGGGAGTCTTCCTATGATATATCTGAAGGACAGTCAGGGGAAGATGCTGCGGTGGCCGAGGCAATAGATAATCTGTCAAATGAAATTTTGTTGGCAACAGTTGCCGACTGGTAATCCCGTTCTGGTACAACGTGCTCTTCGAGCATTGTTTTTGGGTATGGGGAGGTCTCCCCGTGGAACTTCTGGAAAGAATTTTCAGAAATCCGTTTGTCGAAAGAGAAGAGCTTTAGCTTTTTATGGAATTGATTCTTCTTGGTTTTTACATTCTGGCCTTATCAGTCCTATCAATCTTCGGCCTC
>JBFWSB010000125.1:0-11164 GCA_050248595.1 Kapaibacterium sp. (SeqCode) | reverse complement strand
CCGCTGGTTCTCTGTCCTCGGCGCAGTACATGGAGTTCCGCTGACCTGCTCAGCGTAGAGTCCATACGCCACCTTCTGGGGTGAGTTCCTCCCAACAGGGAGCGCACCCGGTAAAGCCTCCGATGCAAACTCGTTTCCAACACCACTACTGTAAAGTCGTGGTGCTCCGTTGTTACTGCTCATGATCGTATCTCTTTGAATAGTCAATCAACAAAAAATTCTGACTGAAATATATGAAATGCCCCACTCATGAAATTGCTTTGTAAAGTTTTGGAAACCAACTTCTTGCAGTGTTGAGAACATTGAGCATAGAGAAGCGATTCAATTGAGAGGGGTTGATACAAGCGTATAAAAAAAAGAGGAGCCAACAATGTTGGATCCTCTTTTGTGTGATGTGAATGAGAGAATGATTGGCTGAAAGTCTTAATCTCGTGGCAGAGTCTGATTGCACTCCTCTTTACTGGACCACAACCCGAGCTGTCTCTTTCCACCAACCACTCTGAATAGTGCAGAAGTATGTACCTGCTGGTAACCCTGTGGCATCCCAGTCGAGAGAGTGGTATCCAGTCTTCATTTCACCACTGAAGAGAAGAGCCACACTCTGTCCGAGCGCATTTGTGATTTCAACTCGAGTATTTCCACCCTCACCAAGAGTGAAGGTAAACCTGCCGTTCGTCCGAATTGGGTTCGGTTCGATTTGATCGAAACGATACTGAATGCTCGAAACATTTTCTACTGAGGAAGTTATCCCCACGTGCTCAAATTCTACACTCTCCTCACCACCAGTTCTATCGGTAACCAGCAGAAGTGCTTCGGCGTTTTTGCTTGGGTCAACTGGATATACTCTCACGACTGCTTCGGTTTTGCCGATCAGGTCGAGAGGATCGGTTGGGTCAAGAAGTTCAAACTCTGCGTTTACGCTTTCTGGGTGAAGGGATATGGAGCGAAGTCCCGGCAGTTCGCTATCAACACCCTCTGGAGTTTCTTGGCGGATGCTAACTCTGAAGATTCTTCCTTTCTCGTCGGTCCCTGGCTCTTCATCGATGATGTCGAAGAAAGAAGGTCTGCCCAACCAACGCCGGAGCGGAGTGAGGGGATAGCCGTAGGCTTTCGCTAAATCTTCTTCATACTCGGAAGGGTGGAGGCTTGATGTTGAACTCCCTTTGTCGTCAAGCATGGGACTTCCCGGACGATAGAGTTCAAATCCTGATAGTTGACCGTAGAAACTCCCAGCAAAAGTCGCTCCGTTCTCCCCTTCGATTCGGTAGGTGAGTCCAGGATTGATAGTGATCTGTCCCCAGACAAGACTCGTTCCAGCAATCATTCCACGATTGAATGGGAAGAGTTGTCGTGAGCCATTTGCAGAGCGATAGTAGATGTCGTATTGGTCATTTGCATCTGCTACAACGTTCAGGTAGTGCCGCATACCATTTGGGAACGTCGATGCTTTACAAACAGCTTGAGATGTCCACTGTTCACGTGGTGTCATTTCCAACATATATGAACTCCACGAGTGATAGCTTGCACCAATAAACTGGCCTGTTCCAGTAGTACCATTGAACTTCATGAAGCTTGCTGGATAGAGCATCCCCTGCGATGGTTGGTCGGTTCTAAACATTCGGGCTTCGCTTACGTTGAACTCTTTCGTGTAAGTCCCACCATTCTGTAGCCTGAATGTGTTCCCACCCCCTGTGCTATCGACAACAAGCCCATTTGTTCGTCCTGCGGAAGTGCCAAAGATGCGGGCAAACTCAGCCTCGCGATGTGAGTCCGATGGACCTGAATTCAGCATTCGTACCTCGTCCAAGGCAGGTAGAAAGACAAACTCTGTTCCATGCTGCTCAACTGGTGAGAGGGATTCCACCATCATGTTCTTTACTGAGTTCTTTAGCAGACCAATCGGTTGATCAATAACAGCAGCGCGGGTATTCCCAGTTGTGACGCCGATAAGTTTGTTTGAGATGATCTTCGTTCCCGCAAGGTCGCCACCAAAAGTGGATGTAGTATCGGTTGTGCTGACAACTGTGTAGGCTTCACCAGCATCTAAGCTGATAGTGAAAGGTGTGCCAGCCGAGCCATTCACTACATCAGCATTTGGGGTGACTGTTACCTCAGTATTGTTAAAGGCGGCTGTGATAATTATCTGCGATGGTGCACCAACTGGACGCTGTCCAAAGTTATTCTCGCCAATCGGAATTCCATCTTTAGCGATTTCGGATGGAAGAGTTGCTGCATAATATTCTTTCCCCCACGCTTCCACAGGAAGGGGAACCCACCCCTCTGAGCCGAAGTTAGTGGTCATATGGCAAGTGACGTAAATAGGACGAAGAGACAAAACTCGGAACACATTATTCGAAGGGTTGGAGTTCCTCTCGACAAAGTGCCATCCGTTCATCGGGAGTGCAATCTCACTCATTTCTTTCCCCGGCAAAGTGTAGGCCGTGGTTCCACTTCCATTCCCTAAGTTGGAAATCCAAACTGTAGTTGGAGCATCGCTGTAGATCATCAGTGTGATACTCTCAGGTGATCTGGAGGGGAATCGAGCATCTTGCAGGTTCTTCAGTGGTTCTGGGAAGGGAATCAAGTAGATATGCCCCGTTGCAGTTGAGGGAAGGCGAGGCTGATTCCACTGCTGCTGACCCCACATTAGCGTGGGGATAATTGAGAGAGCGAGGGAGAGAAGCGTATAGCGAAAAATCTTGTTCATTGTTTTGTTATTATTGAGTTCAAGGTTGATGGATGACCGGTCTGTAGTGATAACACTCGAGGGTAGCCTGAACTCACACCGGAACGGAGTTGAAAGATTTTTTTATGGCATTTCTTCTTTGTCAATATCGAGATCAATCTGAATCCGAACACTCCGAGAGAGTACTCTCCCTTCAGGCAGAGCGTTGTCGAAGTAGAGTGTGTCCATTCCTGCTCCTGTAGCCTCTACCTCCACCGAGTCGATTCCATTTCTCGTGAGGTAATCTCTAATCCAATCGGCAACTCTCACAGCTCGCCATTGAGAAAGTTCAAGGTTGTGCTCTTCAGTTCCCGTTCTGTCGGTGAAACCAGTGATTGTCACCAAACCTTCGGGTCTCACAAACTCCATGATTCGTTCAAGTTCCTTACGCTGTCCATTGGTCAACTGATCGGAGTCGTAGCCGAAACCGAGCAGCCAAGAAGACCTGCGAACGTGGTCGATGCGGATTTCAAGGTCGTCATCAACGGTGGCTATCTCTTTTTCTAAGATTAGTGGAATCGTATCGTAAGCAACGGTCGTTCTGCCGAGCGAATCGGTGATCTTGATGCTTGCAACAATTGGGGCGATAGATGTATCGCCACGCTTTTGTTCGATTCGCCACTGAAAGCCGGGGGAAACTCCTCCCTCTTGATCTTCTCTGGAGTAGCTTGCCATCAAGTTCCCATTCTGCGTTACTCGCATCTCCCAATCTTGAATTCCTGCCGGAGAAGAAAAATCTGGAATAACGCGAATCGATGGAGGAGAAAAGTCTCGTTCTATCGACTCCACAATTAGTGGTGCTGTTAGGAGTGAGTCCTCTGACCCAATTTCAATTCTTCTGTTCTCCTCTCTCCCTTCACGTTTCTGTTCATCCGAGCGAGTAGAGTTCGGGTTACGGACTTCGGTACGCTCGGGAGGAATGCCGTTTGCCGATAGAAGTGTGCGGAACGATTCGATCCGCTTCTCAACAATACCGCTCGCTTCTTCAGTTGAGGCCGATCCACTTAAAGTGAGTTTGCTTTCGGGATGATCTTTCAACCTCCTGACCAGAATTTGTGGTAGGTGGTGATACGCGTCAATAATAGACCACTCATGCTCCTCACTCTCATCCTTATCGTTCAAATCAGTTCGATAACGATCAGGAAGCACACTCTTTCCTTCAGGATAAAAAAGCCATCCCAACAGTGGAAGCTGTCGTCGGTGCAGAACTTCCTGTGTGCTGATCTGAGAAACATCACTCTCATTCCCGTCGGTATCAATGCCGATGATCGCAATGGATGCAACTGGGTCTGGTATCAGCGGTGCGGGTGGTGGCGTTGGTTCTTCTGAAGGTAGTAGCGGGGGTGGTGAGGTCGGGGTTAAGTCGAAGAGGAGTGCAAGGCTTCCAGTTGCACGAAACGAACTCCACGAAAGTTCATTCGCAGGGGAGAGCAGGTCCCCCTGCAAGCGAAGAGTTGGAACGATCACCAGTGAACGATTCAGGTGAGTAGCGTAAGAGAGTCCTAACGTTCCACCAAGTCGATAATCTCGTCCACTAAGACTTATCCCACCTTCCATATCGTGCGTTCCTTGCCCATCATCAAAGCGAATCTCACCAGGTCCGAAAACGTTGTCGGTCTGGCGAAAGGTTGAGGAGAAGAGATAGCCGAACGAAGGCCCAATTTCAAAAGCAATTTTCTTCGTCCAATCGTAGCGAAACAAGATGTCGAGAGAAACAGATTGGAAGTCTGCATCGAGCAAGAAAGCTCGGTCGATAGTAACAAGCGTCGAGGTTGCCGAGTCGTACGTTCGTTGCGGGTCAACCGGATTTCCCCGAAACTGCTGGCTTGTTGTGGCATACCCGAGGCGAAAGGCGACCCCGACTTTTGGCGAGAAGAGTGAGGGGAAGGCACCATATCCACCCACTCCAAGACTGAAGGTCTTTCCAACATTTTCAAAGGTGCCACAGCCGGGGGAGAGGGCATAGACTGGGATAGAAGTTCTCGCAACAATCAACCCTCCACCTACTTCAGTAAAGGGGCCAACCAATAACTGGCTCTTCGTTTGTTCCTGCGCAAGTGTGGGAAGGGATGTGAGCAGAAGCATTCCGAAGAAAACCGTGCGGAGGATGATATGGGAAGAAGGGATCATCGAACAATGATTAGAGGCGTTGTTGTCCACTCGGCTCGATCGATCATCTGTAGTCTGTAGTGACCCGGTTGCAGTTCGCGGAGGTCGAGGGTGATCTCGCTCTCTTCATCCGTACCGATTTGAAGAGTCTGGCGAATCACCACCCGCCCAAGGTGGTCAATCACTTGAAGCTGTGGCTCTGCTCCCTGCGGTGCGTGCCAGCGAATGCGCGCACCATCGGAGACCGGATTCGGATTAATTGACCTCACTCCGATCCTCCGTCCGAAGCCAACCCCACGTTCAATGTCGCATCCCTCAAGGTAGACCCGGCCTCTCGCAGTATCCATCGGGCGTAAGAGACCGAGAAAGAAAACCTCAGAAATGGGAATGTCATTAACTGGCTGGCCACTTACCAACCCCTCAAACTCAAGTTGAAACAGAACTGAGTCAACCAAAAGTTCACCAACGGGGCGGTGCATGATTAGGTAACCATCCATGGGTTGAATAACGCTTACTCCACTCCCTTCAACAAGTTGGTGAAAGAAGAGTGAGTGGGGGTTAAACGATACTCCGATAGCGAAGCTATCAACGGCAGCATCTTCAGTTAGGGGAGGGGAGATTTTTGCTCTCAAGCGGAATCGATTTCCAACGTGGGTAGTGAGTGTGTCGAGGCTGAGGTGGTAACTGGTTCTATTCCCTTCGCCGATCCCACGACGCAGTACAAGGCGTTCACCAGCGTTCGTTCTAATGTGTAGGATTGCTTCGAAGTTTCCTGTACTCTTTGGGCAGAAGCTGAGGAGGAGTGAGTCTTCAACATCTGGTGGCAGCGCGAACGTCCCGTCATCGTTGATTGTGAAGACTTGAGTGTTCCCCTCAATTAAGTGAGGGAGATTACTACTTAGCAGACCTGCTCCAACATTTTTTATGGTCAACCCAGAGTCCCCACAGGCTCCTACGCGAACAGTACCAAAATCGATAGTGTCGAGCGAAACGGAGAGAACAGGCGCGGGTGTGAGGAATGTTGTCAGCAGAGCAATCTCGTTCTTGTCGGGGGGACTTGTTCTACCGGGGTCAATCTTTTCAAACGTTTGGTAGGCAATTGCGAGAGTCGAGTCGTAGCTGGCAATAAATCTCCCACCACTTCCTCCGGCAAAGTCGTCCACTTCGTTTGCTGTCAGGTCTTGCTCTCCAATCCATGCCCCATTGCGTTGTTGAAGGTAGATGATGTCCCAGTCGTTCCCATCAAATCGTTCAGCTGCAACGTGGATATTCTTATTCTGGTCTACTGTAACCGATGCCCGATTATAGAAGCCGATGTTTGTGATACTCTCCGGGTCGCTCCAGCTTCCAGCCTGGTTATTCATGTAAAGAATGTGTGAACTCTCAGGGCTTTGGCCGAAAATCGAAGTGAAAACCACGTGGCAGATGCCTTCGCCATCAACGGCTATCGATGGAACATACGGTGGCCATGCGTAGGGCTTGGTAAGCTGGCTCACACTTCTGGAGAGGAGTCGAAGAGATAGGGGGGGAGTGAAGTTGGTTCCCGATCCGCTAACGTAGTAAAGTGTCTGCCGCGTTTCAGAATCTTGTCGATAAAAAACTATGTGAACAGTTCCTGATGAGGAAACAGCTATTGAGGGGAGATCATCATCTCCAACACTTCCAGAGATATTGACAGGGGAAGCCCATGTCCCTGAATTGCTCCGGCTAATGTAGAAGATCGTTCCATTCAACACATATGTGACGTGAAGTCTTCCTGTTGGGTCTACTGCTGTTGCTAAGAACTTCCCACTACACATATCAACGTACTCATCTTTCCAAGTCCCTCCCGACTCTACCTGCGAAAGCTGAATACATTGCGAGTTGGGGAACCTGTCGGCACTGTAAAGTGCGAACAGATTCAGATTGCTATCGAGTGCAAACGAGTTGAACGGGGAGCCAGCGCCATCGAAAATTGTTCTTGGTGAAGTAAAGAATCCACTACCGTTGTTGGTATAGTGGAGAGTAGTTGCCCTCGAAGGGATAAAATCTGATGTGTCAACCTGAGCTGTGCGCGCGTAGAGAATGTGGATCACTCCGTTCGGGTCAACGACAACGGTCGGAAGAATTGTCTCTCCCCTGAAGCCATCATTCCGGTCAGTGATCTGAATCTTCGTCCACTCTTGTCCTCGCAAAAACGAAGCAGAGAGGAAGAGAAACATGCAGAAGCAGAGTCTACCATATCGTATGCTTCCACTATATGAAATCCACACATTCATAAGATTCAAACATAAAATTCAAAATAGTGATGAGGAATTCCACAATGTCTTCAGATGCAAAGATGAGCCTGGTCTACAAATCAATGATCTGTGAAGATGCTGAAAAGAGTGGGCATGTTACACGAACTTTTTTTTCGTGTGAGATTTCACCTTCTCCCGGTGTTATAGAAGCGGAGGAGTAATGAAAGGATCCAACATTACAATCCCTGCCAGTGGAGCGGGATTCATAGAACGTGTGAGCAGAACAGCGGAACGACAACAAATGGAGCAGAGACCCGCCGTGAGCGATGTTGATCTCTTTGCCCGGCATCTTCGTGGAGATCACGATGCATTGATGACCCTCTTCGATCGCCACAACGAACGGCTTTGGCTATATGTTGCGAGGATAATTAGTGATGGGAGCATAGCTCACGACATCATGCAGGATTTGTGGGAGCGAGTGATCTATCTCAGGAAGAAGAAGACCGAAGCTCCAGATAATCCTGTTGGATATTGCTATCGGATGGCTCGTAATCTCTCGCTTAACTTCATGCGTTCACGTAAAGGGGATGTGCAGATTGACGACCTCACTGAAGCCGATCATCCAACAGTTGAGATTGCAGAACCAACAGACCAAGAAGAGCTTCTGACACTTGCTCTCGAGAAACTTCCCGAGGCATACAGAGAAGTGTTGGTACTGAATGCTTGGTCGGGATACAGTTTCGACGAAATTGCTGAGATGCTTGGGAAACAACCGGGAGCCATCCATACTACGGCTTATCGAGCACGGAAGCGGTTGGCAGAGATTATGGAAGCGATGTCTGGCGAAGAGGGGAAAGATCAACCATAGGTAGGGGTGCGCCCGAATCTGTTGAGCGCATTCTGCGAAGCCTTTTTCCGAAGTAGATTTTATAGAAGTATCATGCCGAAGATTGAACTGCAATGAGTGATAAAGCCGAATACCAAAAGCTGCTACAGTGCTGGATGGATGGTGGAGAGATCAGCAGCGACGACCAGAGACTTCTGGAGCAGCTCCTGACGTCCGATCCTGAGTTTGCCCGCTTACACCAGCAATTGTTGCGTGTGGAAGAGTCGATGCAGGTGAGTCGTGCTTCCCTACTAAGTAGCGGGAGTGGAGATAGATTGCGCACTACTGTCGAGACACTCTCTCGTTCGATTCCCTCCCCTGTTTCTACTGGAGGGGGAGTTGTTGCCAAAATTATCGGGAGTGCAGTTATACTGATCGTCGCCGTGACAGGAGTGCTCCTCTTCATAGAACAGAATAACGAACCGACACCACAGCAAGTTGCTCCTGCACAGAGTGGACTTCAGGAACAAAGCTCGCTTGAAACGGATGGCTACCCATACAGACCTATAGATTCATTAGCTGTTCAGAGTGAAGGTCTTGACCCTGCAGTTGAAAGTCGAAGAGAAGTGGTTGAAGGAGCGAAGGAGAGTGCGACGTTGAACAGAGAGACTCGTTCTCTAATTGAGGAGAAGAATTTGGCAGATACTCCGAATAAGAATCCCGAGGGAACGAGTGATGAGCATGTCGAAAATCCGAGTTCTCAACCCATCCAAAAAAGCAATAACCCTCTCATGTTTGGTCATGGTTTTTTTGACACAAGTAAAATTGGCTCAAACAACTGAGGCGTTCTGATTGCCCCCCTGCAGGGGCGGCTGAGCCGGATGTGCTGACATCATCACTCATTCATTCTACCCCTTCGGGGCGAAAGAAATACTAATGCTTTGGTTTCCGGGGACGTTGTCCCCGGCCACACATCGGTAGCCCCTGCGGGGCAGTTGGAGCGGTTGACTCACTTCGATGTAGAGCTGCCATTGTAGTTTTCACTGCTTGAAGCTCAACAATCATTACCGTACAAGCCAACGACAATCGAGCCGCTCCCGAAGGGAGTTCTGTTATGTGGCCGTGCCGAAATCCGCAGACTCCACCTCTCGGAAATGATGGCTCGTTTGATACTCCGCCCTGCAGGGGCGGCTGAGCTGGCTGTGCTGACATCACCACTCATCCATTCTACCCCTTCGGGGCGAAAGAAATACTAATGCTTTGGTTTCCGGGGATTGTCATCACAGCCACATGACGGTAGCCCCTACAGTGCAGTCGATGTATGCAATTCGACTCTATAACAGAGAGAGATAGAGTCTGTAGAGATCGAAATGAGTGAGTAACCTTGTTGGTGGTAAGCCGACACTATGTGGCGTCCTCAGCCTACAAAAGACCAACGCTAAATCAATCGAAGAACAATTTGGGGAATGCAAGTAGGAACACTTGTTTTCCCATTTTTCAAACTGTATCTTGCGAACTGTTCTTGGTAGTGACAACGCTGTCCGATTAGTGTGAGGTAAATCATCCCCTCATACACCACAACCCTGAATGGAGGTACGCATGGCTGCACGTTCTACTGCTTTTACACTTTCCCTCCTCCTTCTCTTATGCGGTACAGATATCTACGCCCAGTCCTCACTTCATGTCTTCAATATCGATCCCTCTGACTATCCAATTGTCTCCGCTGATTTCTACGCCTTTGGGGAAACTGGTGAGATTCTTCGAGGGTTGACACCGGACGATATGATTGTCACCGAAAATCTTGTCCAAGCTCCAATCCTCAGCATTTCATGTCCCGATTCAGTTCCACCTCCGAATTTATCAGTGGTGCTCTCAATCGACATTTCTGGTTCAATGGAGGGGAAGGTCTCAGACAATCGACGAACCCGACTCGATGTGGTAAAGGAAGCCGCGACATACTGGGTACAGGAGATGCGGATGAATCCATCGGTATGTGCGGTGACAAGCTTCAACAATCTTAGCTACATTAACCAGCACTTCACCTACAACCGCGATCGCCTTGTGACGGCAATCAACGGCTTGAAGGCTTCGAATGGGACGAACTTCGACGACGCAATGATGGGGTGGCCAGCAGGAGGATTGACCGTTGCGAGAGCAGGTGCGCACAAGCGCGTTCTTATCTTCCTGACTGATGGAATGGGAACCTTTACGGACAACAAAGCTGTTATCGACTTTGCTAAGAATAACAATGTTGAGGTTTACTGCATTGCCGTCGGGATGTCGGCACCTGCAGCTCTCAAGGAACTTGCAAAGGAGAGTGGTGGTCTCTTCTTCGATTACTTAGAAGATGCCGAGAAGATCAAGGCTATCTATGAGATCATTCTGCGCCGAGTAGAAGGGGAGCCTCCATGCCATATAGAGTGGTTAAGCAAGGGAAACTGTTTTGGAGGATTACTGAAGCATCGTTTTGTCTCATTCGGGATTCCTTCTATTCGGGCTGCTGATGCGGGGAGTTATTCGGCGCAGGCTTCAACCAGTGAGTTCCTCAGTCTATCACCATCTAATCTACGCTTCGGAGCTATTCCGCCGGGACGGAATTATCAATTGAGGGCGAAGGTAAAGGCTGTAGGGGGGAGAGTGACCATTTCAGGTTTTGAATTTTCTAATCCCCTCTTCAAACTTATAGAGAGTGAGCAAGACCCGACGTTCTTTCCGAGGACTCTGTTTGAAGATGAGGAGTTGACCTTGACAGTGGAGTTCTCTCCTACAGACACTACCTTCACTACTGGAGAAATTCGGTTGTTAACCGATGGGTGTGAAGACCCAATCATACTCTGTTCTGGGGGCTACCTAAGTCCGGGTGATGCAGATTTGTTGCTTACGCACCCGAACGGTGGAGAGTCATTTATTGTCGGCAGCGATACCGTTATTACCTGGAAGGGAGTGCCTGAGAGTGAACCCGTTACGCTGGAATACAGCATCGACGGTGGAGTGAATTGGAAGTTAATAGGTGATAATCTCACTGGCCTCAAGTATTCTTGGCACGTTCCACATACCCCAAGTGATAGTTGTCTTGCCCGCGTAACGCAAAAGTTCGCGAACTCACATGTAACCATTTTCCCCCACGATGCTCCAGTTGTCGACGCTCTTTTCTTGGCAGATAACCGCCGCGTTGTTACCCTCGCAGACAATGGTGATGTGACGATTTGGGATGCTGTCCGAGGCGTTGAAGTGTTGGCTATCAATGGAGTCTCACCAGCCTCTCAGTTAGCTGTGAGTCGGGAT
>JBFWSB010000124.1:0-11224 GCA_050248595.1 Kapaibacterium sp. (SeqCode) | reverse complement strand
TCAACTCGATATGCTTCTTCCCCAATCTCTTCAATCAGGAGAATTGCTCCGTGCATATCTGGAAGGTAGGGGGTTCCGCAGAGCGAGGCGAGCAGTGTCAGGTTTGCCGGAATTAGTCTACCTGTGGCAGTCCCCGGAAAATGTCCCTGAATTGGTGGAGCTTCCTCGGGCTGGGGAACCAGGCCATCGCTGTTGGATGCGGTAAGTCCCTGGATGAAACTTTCAACAGTAAATCGATCTGGCTCATCTTCCCAGAAATCTACGCCAGGCATTGCGCCAGAAAACGATATCAGGTTAATCGATGCGAGAAGTGCAAGGTTGATAGCAGTCACATCGCTGAAGCCGAGGATGATCTTCGGGTCGTGTTGCAAGCTCTCGTAGTCAATCTTATCCAAAATCCGAGTTGCACCATATCCTCCACGTCCAGCAACGATCATTCTAACCTGCGGATCACGAATCATCTGGTTCAAATCTTCGATCCGCTCTTCGTCTGTTCCAGCCAAGTATCCGTAGCGATTCCAGAGGTTCTTTCCCTCTCGAACTTCAAAGCCAAGTTGTTGAAGAAAGTTGATGCCATTGCGCAATCGTTGGTCGTCACGCTGGGGCGAGCTTGGGGCAATCACACCAATTATCTCTCCAGGTTTGAGGGTTGGTGGTTTTAAGATTCCTTGTACTGAACTCATATCGTTGTCTGGTCAGTTTGATAGTGAGATAAGTGGTTCTGGGGGATGGATTTTTTACCACCAAGAACACCAAGAAATCACCAAGGGGTCTTGTTGGACTATTTGGTTAAGCTATACTTGGCGATGGTGTAGAGGATTTTCCATCCGGCTTTGATTGTGCCTGAAAGGGTTCCGCTGATCTTAGAAGTCCCTATTCGTTTGCGGTAGCTTACTGGAACTTCAGTGGTTTTCAGTTTTAGTCGCGCCGCCTTAATCTGCATCTCAACAGTCCACCCGTAGTTTGTGTCTTCCATCTCGATCTTTCCCAGAGCGTCGGCAGTAATTCCCCTGAAAGGGCCGAGGTCAGTATAGCGATACCCCCAGAAGAGGCGGATCAGCCGAGTTGCAAGCCAATTCCCAAATCGAGCCTGTGGTAGCATTGCTCCGGTCTCCCTTGCCCCTATTGCTCGCGAGCCAATCACCATGTCGAAGCCATCTTCCAGAATAGGCTGTAGTATCCGCTCGGCCTCATCGGGGTGGTCCGAATAATCGGCGTCGAGGAATAGGACAATGTCATACCCTTTGGAGAGAGCATACTCCAGTCCTTTTAGACAGGCTGAGCCATATCCTTTGCGGCTCTCCTGTAGAAGAGTTACCCCGGCTGCACGTACTCGATCTGCTGTCCCATCTGTTGAGGCATTATCAACTACAACAACTTCGTCGACAAGGTTGGCAGGAATATCGTTCAGCACCAGCCCTATCGAGTTCTCTTCGTTGAATGCGGGAATGATAACGACCGTTCGTTTTCTGGTTTGCCCTTGGTGTTGCATAGAGATTTGAATCCTTCAATCGCTCGAATTCTACTGCGTTGGTCTGCAATCCCTACGCTGAAAACATTGGTTGAGAAGAAGTATGATGTAGCCAAATACCGAGTGATCAATGATAAGTCAGAATTTGCAGGATATGGCATCCTGTGCAATCCTGAACTTCGATGAGTTCAACTGTCGCTTAACTGTCACTCAACATTCGTTCAGCACGATATATCTCGTACAGAACTTGCGATTCTTTTTCCTTGCCCCGGAGTTCTGTTGCAGCGCGCAGAAGCTTTTGGTCACTCCAGCCAATTGCCAGCCTGACAGCGTCGGCACGAATCATTGGTTTTGGATCAGATAACATGCTACGCATTAGTCGTTCCCGTTCTTTGGGTGACTCAATTAAGTGAGCAATTGGGTAGAGGAGGGAGTAAGCGTAGCCGTTTCGTGAGGAGAGGAGGGTTGTGATGAGGTAGCCGAGTGCAACTGAGTCGTTTAGTCCTCTATCTTTCAATCCCAATCCAATCTGATAGCGAACAATCTGGCTCTTGTCATCGAAGAGGGGAGTGAGAAGATTCATCTCGGCGGAGTCAGCAATTCGTGCAAAGGCTCGCGCCGATCTACCTCGAACAATATCGATTGGATCGCGAAGTGCTCTCTTAATAGCTTCTTTCGCATCGTGGGCATTCATCTTCAGCAATGCTTCCGCTGCTGTCGATCGGGTGCGCCAGCTTGGGTCACTTAACTTTGTGCCAATTACCTTAGCTGCCGATGAATCTTTCAACTCACCGAGAATAAAAATTGCCATGCCGACCCGGTCTCGTGCTCCGTTGAGGATCGTGTCGATCAGTAGAGGAGTTAAGCGCGATCCGATGCGTGGGAGCATTACGCGCAGCGCAAGTGCTTCGCGTGGATGTTCGCTGTTGAGCTTAGAGAGAAGGAAGGGAATGGTTGTGTCTGCACCCTCCTCCAAACGTTTGCGAGCCGGTTCAACAAGGTATTGATACTTCTGCGGAGCTGCCGATGCTTGGATAAAGAGCTTCTCCATATCGGTCTCCAGCTCTGTTGCGATCTCCTCGGGTGACTTTTCTTCTTTCTTTTTTTCCTCTTCCTTTATCTCCTCTGGTTTTAGAAGAGCATCAAGACCCACACCGTAGGAACTACCGATCCAGAGAGAATCATCTCCACCACGAGAGGTTCCGTAGAAATCATCTCCGTCGAGGTCGAGAAAGATGCCGATCATGCCGTAGTCGCGCCGAAGGTCGCTGTAGCCGAGAGTATTCTCATGTCGGGCAATGTAGCCATCTGCTCCACCGGCATCAATAAAGAGAGAGACTGCATTTGCGTTCCCTCCACCGAGAGAGAGTGATTCAACAACATAGTTGTCCTCACCCTTTACGTCGTAAAGTCCGCCAAAAGCAATGTCGTGTCCACACCCTTGCGAGACACCGTGCGAGACATAGTTATCGTTCCCATCTTTATCGATCAAGGTTCCGAATGCGAGGTGAACGCCTGATCCCTGTGCGTACTGGAACGATGTATAGTTGTCATTCCCCTTCGAGTCGACAATTGAACCGAGACCATACCAGTAGGCCGTACCCTGACCGAAAATATCGGAGAAGTAGTAGTCGTTCCCGCCGTAGTCGGAAATAATGCCGTAGCCACCGGAGGCAACCGGTCGATAGCCAAGTGACGCACCTTGGCAGAACGATTCGTAGTGGTCGTCGTATCGGAGAAAATCTTGGTAAGGTGAAGTGGAGACATATTGGTCGTTCCCACCATATTCCAGAATCAGCCCGATACCTCGCGTATATCCAAAACCTTGTGATGCTAAGTGTGCGTAGTAGAGATCGTTCCCTCCACCGTCGGCAAGCAGACCAATGCCGAAAAGTCCTGCTCCCTGAACTGCTGTACCACCTGAATACTTATCGCTCCCTGATTGATCGTGCAAAATCCCAACGCCGAAATAACCAGTGCCGAGCGAAAAATTACGGGCACTGTAGGTGTCGTTCCCTTCCATATCAATTAGGGTAGAAGCTCCGAAGAAGGAACCACCGAAGGCATAATCTTCGCCGATATAAGTATCATCACCACTGAAGTCGATAATCAGCGATGTTCCTCGCTTTATCGCTACATCCTTAGTCTTCTTAGCCGACCGATAAATATCGTTCCCACCAACATCCACAATGCAGAAGAAATCACCTGTGTAGACATCGTCACCAGGGCCACCAATGGCTATCAGACCGAGTGGGGAATCCCAAACGCTTGTGCGAATATCCTTGTAGTAGCCGGGGACTTCAGGTAGCATCTTCTCAGTATAGTCGAGTGCTTGGGCGTACATGGCAACGCCGGGAGAGAGAAGTTGTGTATAGTCAAACGTGGCAATATCCTTGTTGAAAAACTGCTTTGCCCGTTCAAGTCCATAGCGCTCTTGGTAGCGCATCGTAATCAGGTCAGTCACAGCAGACTCTTCGGAGTGAAGCACTAAGGAATCGCTATATGAGACAACGCGGGCGAGTATTTCTGGATCAATGTTGGAACGGTTTCGAGCAACCATCACATCGGTAGCGATTGCAAGAGCAACGTATCGCCTGAGCACAAGTTGCTCGGTATAGTTTAGCGTGTTGATGTCGAAGCGACCGAAGACACCAATTTCTTTATCCTTGACAACGATTCGAGAAGGGGAGGGAAAGGTTGTGTTCAAGTCGAGTAGGGAACGAAGGTGGCGGAAGAAGAACAAGGGTTCATCGAGACTTCTTGCCCCGACGAGTGCTATGGAGTCGGGGACGATAAAGCTGCGGAGAGGTTCTGCAAACATCCGTTTGATTTCACTGAAGCGGTGAACGTCGTCGCCGGCAGCGTCGTGCTGCATTCCGAGATCGTACCGAGTCATCAGAATCGATGAGAGTGCCGAGTCGATTCCTCGCTCCACATAGTCAGGAAAAAAGTTCTGGGATGTAAGGAGCGAGGGAAGGAATAGAAGACTGAGGCCAGTGATAATGGCAAGACCTCTCATCTCTCTCTTCCGTATAATGTGCGATTTCAACTTCTTCACGTATTCAGCTAATTGGTGCTACTATTCCGCGTCCGCTTTGGGGAGCTTCTTGCCAAATCTACAAGTTCGATCTCGATTCTCTACCTCGGTAGGGAAGATTCCGCTTCAATTTTCTTTCCATTGATTATCCCCCCCACAAGTTTCTTGCGTCCTCTAAACCACCACGATTCAACGAGGCCAACACCGGGAGCATAGGTCTCAACACCGGCATCCATAAAACCTGAGCTAACTACTGCACAGCCGGTGTACGTTCTGCCTTCAATCTCTACAACTTTATTCTGTTCCTTAGCAACGGCCATTTCAAGCCTCGCACTGTCGAGTTCAGTTTTACTGAAGTCAATCAACACCGATTCTTCTTTCAGCGAACGAAGGTACGCAATATGGCGGTGTCCGTCATTTCTAAGCAAAAGCGTATCAGCTGTCCGGCTCCCCTGAAATGTGTATTCCACTTGAAACCACTCGATTCCATCGCGAGTGATTGATCCAACTACGGTAATCTGTTGTTTCGAAGGATCATCGTCGAAACCGTAGGTATATATCCACTGGTTTCCTACTGCGAGGGGGATAAATTCTTCAGCACTCTTCATCATGGTGTTTGCTCCACCCTTCGATGAAGAGCAGGAAAAGAGAAAGGGGAGCAGGAGAAAAGCTCCTGCGAGGCCTACCATTACTTTATGTACGTTTTTCATTGAATACCTCTTTGAGGAATGTTTCGGTTTCGTCCACGGCACGTTGTAACGCATCAGTTGGCTCCTCAAATGGATGTGCTGCACCGAACGTATGTCCTGTTTTAGGTATTCGGACGAACTTTGTGAGATTTGCATCAGCCGCAGCCGAAAGTTTCTCACCATTCTCAATTGTCACCGAAAGATCTACCTCGCCGTGAAGGACCAAAAGTGGCCGATGTAGAGATGCCGCCGCCTTAAGAATGTCGAAGTCGTCGGCATGATTTTCGTAGTCACGAAGAAGCGAGACGTTCAGACGCATTATCTGTCCCGTCCGTGTATTTGGCACTTCGAGATACCCTTCTTCAATCCACCTGCTCCGCTGTGATTCAGTATATCGGTTGAAGGTGCTCACGGCAGCCCACGTTGCGATAGCTTCTACTCGCTGATCGTTGACACCTTCAAGGAGAACAATGCCACCACCACGTGAGTGGCCGAGCGTTGCGAGCTTTGAAGGATCAGAGCGCTCACCATTCGGTAGGCTTCGAGAGTATGCCGTATCAATCACTTCACGCAACTCACGAACCTCTCTGCTGAATGTATTCTCAGCGAACTTCTCCAGTTGGGTGAACTCTTCCGAATGTCCCTCAACTCCATTGTGGGTGAAGTTAAACTGAACTACATACCAGCCTTTGGAGGCAAACTGATCGGCAACGTGAGGAAAGAATCCCCAATCTTTGAACCCTTTGAAGCCGTGAGCGATAATGAGAACTGGGAGGGAGAAGCCTTCAGCGGGGAGACGAACATCTCCATAGATCACCTCTCCGTCGGTTGCAGTGAAAGAAAATTTCTCGTGAAGGATACTCATTCGCTCTGGTTTAGTCTTGGTTGTAGTGAAGGGGGAGTGAAACTACAATTGATCTTCGGCTCGCACAAGTGGTAGGGGAGAGTGAAAGCATTTCGTAAATTCGGCCTGATACCATTCAATCAATAACAGAAACGAAGCAGAGATATCATGTTTGATACTGTACGTCAGGAATTGCAGAAAGAGATTGCCGAGATTCGTGATGCCGGACTCTACAAAGAGGAGCGTGTGATTACAACGCCACAAGGCGTAGAGATTCAAGTGGAGGGGAGGTCCGAACCTGTTCTCAACTTCTGCGCAAACAATTATCTCGGCTTAAGCTCACACCCGAAAGTAATTGAGGCTGCCCGGCGAGGACTTGATTCGCACGGCTATGGAATGAGCAGTGTGCGGTTTATCTGCGGAACACAGGATATCCACAAAGAGCTTGAGCGGAAACTTGCTGAGTTCCATGGGACTGAGGATACAATCTTGTATGCTGCATGTTTCGACGCAAACGGTGGTGTCTTTGAACCGCTGTTGGGTGAAGAGGATGCAATTATCTCCGACTCGCTCAACCACGCTTCTATCATCGACGGTGTCAGGCTCTGCAAGGCAAAACGCTACCGCTATCCGAATGCCGACATGGCAGCCTTGGAAGAGGAGTTGAAGAAGGCAGATGCCGAGGGAGCACGCAGGAAAGTGATTGTCACCGACGGTGTTTTCTCAATGGATGGAATCATTGCCCCAATCGACAAAATTTGTGATTTGGCCGACAAGTACAACGCCATGGTAATGGTAGATGAGTGTCACGCAGCCGGATTCATGGGGGCAAAGGGGCGCGGCTCGGTTGAGTACTGCAATGCTATGGGGCGAGTTGATATTATTACCGGTACGCTCGGCAAAGCTCTCGGCGGTGCAATTGGTGGCTACACAACTGGACGAAAGGAAATCATCGAGATGCTGCGCCAACGTTCCCGTCCATACCTTTTCTCCAACACACTTCCACCAATGGTTGTTGCCGCAAGCATCGGGGTGATCGACATGCTTTCGGAGACAACTGAGTTGCGAGATACGTTAGAGGAGAACACGAAGTACTTCCGAGAGAAGATGTCGGCAACTGGCTTCGATATTATTCCGGGAGACCATCCGATTACGCCGATCATGCTCTACGAAGCTCCTTTAGCCCAACAGTTTGCCTCGCGTCTGCTCGACGAAGGTATCTACGTGATCGGCTTCTTCTATCCAGTAGTACCGAAAGGACAAGCTCGGATTCGCGTGCAGATCTCAGCTGCCCACAACCGCGAGCACCTCGATCGAGCCATAGAAGCATTTACGAAGGTTGGACGTGAGCTTGGGGTGATATCGGCGGAAAAACGGGAAGAGGTGGAAGGGTAGTTCTTCAATCTCTTCTGAACACGTTGGGAAGCTAAAAATCATCGACACACTATACTAAACAGACAATACTCACTTATGATGCGATTATCACTTCTACTCACCCTCGCGATTTTTCTACCGAGGATTATCTGTGGGCAGACCACAGATGTTTTTGCCATTGCCGATTCAATTGAAGCCGAAGGCCGATTGCTCTATCAGCTTGAGAGGGCTTCGTGGGTTGGGACAGACATTGTTGTGGAAAAACACAAAGAGCAATTAGAGAAAGCTGGCGGGTATCTCTCCTATGTAATGGGGGAGAAGGTTCGGTGTATTTTCTTCTCAGCTTCTGAAAAACCTGAGGCTTTAATCACGATAGATTTTGATAGTGACATTGCACCTGAAAGTGCTCAGGTTTCTACAACTGCCCGACCACTTACTGGTGAAGAGAAAAATCTATACGCAGTTCGCGAAGCGGCTGTTGAACGGGTCTCCGTAGATACGATGTTCAAGTTCTACAACAATACATCTCTCAATCTGATCCCATTGATTCGAGGAGAAAGGAGAGAGGTGTATATACTCACTGGCCCACAGCAGTCCGGTGTGGTAATCTTCGGCAATGATTACCTGATAACACTCGATCAAAAAAACAAGGTAGTGACGGCAACTCAACTCCACAAAAACTTGATTCCCATTCCGTACAATCCAGACGATACCACCGAGAACCCGACCTCAATGCACTCTCACAAAGAATCAACTGAACCGTGGATGACCGTCACAGATGTCTGTACACTTCTCCTTTACGCCGACTATTTGCCCTGGGAACAGCATACGGTTGTTGCAGAAGATTATATCTCTTGGTGGAATTTTGAGGAGCAAAATCTCGTGATTCTTACGAGGGAGGCGTGGGATAAAATCGTGAAACACCAAAGTGAGTTGCAGAAAGAAGTCGAGTAGCTCGAATTCTGAAGAGAACAAAATTCTAATACTAAATAAAGAAGGGGAAGACGTATATCGTAGTGCAGACAAAGGGCATCGTGAAAAGGGTTTGTCATGCAGAGGTCTGCCGAAGCATCTCACCGGCACAGTAGTGCAACACTCGTTTCTCCCGACTCCTTGTGAGATTACCTGCGGTGCTGCCTGCGGCGGTCATCATTCGGCTTCGCTTCATTCTGAGTGACAATCTTGGGTAAGTAGATATACGTCTCCCTTAATCTCTCTGTTGAGCACAGCTTCGCACTCATTCTCCTCCAATAGGGAAGAGAATGAGTGTGAGGAGGCAGAGATTATCAGTAGGAATATGGAGTGAAAACAGACTTCACTCAATCGTCATCACCATCACCTTCTTCCTTTTCACGCTTCACAGGGTTCCCCTCAGTATCGAACAACAGTTCATACTCTTTTCCCTTTCCCGCAATTTCGACTTCGAAAAATGTGCCGTCGTGTGTTGTCACCTTTGTTCCCTCTTCAATCTCATACCCTGCATAACTTCTCGCGATGAAGGTGATGATGGAGGAGGGAATATCTGAGATTGACATCTCAACTTCTGTGGCAACAATCGATCCTTCAGCAGAGATGCGGATAGAATGCTCTATACCATGTATCTCGAACTCAGCTTCGAAGTACTCACCCTCTTGTTCTTGTTCCCATTCAGGAGAAGAAACATCAGGATATGCACTCTGGAAAGCTTGTACGACTACGTCTGGAACTTGTCTTACACGAAGTTCCTGTGCTGTTGACGTGCAAACAATTAGGAAGAATCCAGCGATAATCGTTGTTGTAAATCTCATCGTCTTGGTGGTTAATTGAAGTAGTTGGTCTGCATGTCTGTGCTTTGCTACTCACTCCGTCCCAGACATCAACATCTCCTCAGCATAGTGATACTCCGGCTTCCCTTCGCGGAGGATTGCCTCGCGTGTCATCACCACGCGGTTTAGGCCTTGGCGGTCGGGGAGATCGTACATGATTTCGAGCATCGCCTCTTCAACAACACCTCGAAGCGCGCGCGCACCGGTTTTACGAACTTTGGCGAGACCAATAATTGCCTCGATTGCCTCGTTGCTGAACTCCAAGTCCACTCCCTCCATTGCGAAGAGTTTCTTGTACTGGCGAACAATTGCGTTCTTCGGTTCAGTCAGAATCTGGCGCAGTGCAGCGTCAGAGAGTGGCTCCAGCGGTGCAACTACAGGGAGGCGACCGATTAACTCGGGGATCAGTCCATAGGAAAGCAAATCTTCTTGCTGAACTTCCTTAAAGAGTTCGGTCTTCTCTTCAATGCGGTTCTCCACTTCAACACCAAAGCCCATTGTTCCCGTTCGGATTCGTTTGGCAATAATGCGCTCAAGGCCATCGAATGCTCCGCCACAGATGAAGAGAATGTTCTTCGTGTTCACCCGAACCAGCGGAGCTTCTGGATGCTTCCGTCCACCTTTCGGCGGAACGTTTGCGATTGTTCCTTCAATAATTTTTAGGAGTCCTTGCTGCACACCCTCACCGGCTACATCGCGGGTAATCGAAGGGGAATCAGAGCGGCGTGTAATCTTATCAATCTCATCAATGTAGATGATTCCCCGTTCTGCCCGCTCAATATCGTAGTTCGCGTTGTGGAGGAGTGTGACCAAGATCGAGTCGACATCATCGCCAACATATCCGGCTTCGGTCAGCGTGGTAGCATCAGTCATTGCAAACGGAACGTCCAAGAGTTTGGCGAGCGTCTTCGCAAGCAACGTCTTACCAACTCCAGTTGATCCGAGCATCATGATGTTGGCCTTCTCTACCTCAACGTCGTCGAAACCGGAGAGGGTTCCTGCCGATTCAATCCGTTTGTAGTGGTTGTAGACGGCGACCGAGAGAACTTTCTTCGCGTATTCTTGGCCGATAACATATTCGTCGAGGACAGCTTTGATGCGGGAGGGGGTCAAATTGTCCTGGAGTTCAGGAGCCATAAAGAGATTGGCGTTCTGCCGCAGAAGGTCAACAGAATTCTGCACACAAATATCGCAGATGAAGACCTCTGGTCCGGCGATAATCGAGGTGACTTCATCGCTGCTTCTCTTGCAAAATGAGCATCGTACTAAATCAGTTCCTGTCATTCCCTTTTCGTTCGACATGTAGTTGTTTTTTAGCCAGTTCAGAGTTGCGTGAATCGGTGAAGATAAGGAGATGAGGTGATAGAAAGGAAATTCGATCCTTTTCAGGGTAGTATCCGTTGGTGAAGAAACGCTTTGCGCCTCTGCGTGAAGAAAATCACGCAGAGGCGCAAAGACGAAGCATAGATGTATAGTCCTCAGAGACTACTTCTTGTCATCCTTCGGTGCTGGTTCTTGCTCATCTTTTGGCTCGATGAGAACTTTGTCGCCAGCCGTTGTTGAAGGTATCTCTGGGATCGACTTACCAATTTCCTTCCGGCTTGTGAGCACACGGTCGATCAGACCATATTCCTTCGCATCCTGTGGTGACATCCAGTTATCCCGGTCGGCATCTTGGCGAATCTTTTCAAGGTCCTGACCGCAGTGTGCGGCAATGATCTTGTAAAGCTGATCTTGCATCCGAAGCATCTCCTTCAGGTAAATCTCCATATCGGAAACCTGGCCTTGCGAACCGCCGGAAGGCTGGTGCATCATGATGCGACTGTTCGGCAGAGCCATTCGCTTCCCTTCGGCTCCTGCGCAGAGGAGAACCTGAGCCATCGAAGCTGCCATGCCAACGCAGACAGTCTGGATGTCTGGGCGGACTTACTGCATTGTGTCGTAGATGGCGAGTCCAGCACTAACTGAACCACCCGGTGAGTTGATATACATGATGATATCTTT
>JBFWSB010000123.1:0-11294 GCA_050248595.1 Kapaibacterium sp. (SeqCode) | reverse complement strand
GATTTCATTGAAACAGTGGCCTACAAGCTACAAAAAAGGGTGAATCGAAAAGACCCACCTCAACAATTCTCCCCCCTTCGCAAACAGCTTTTACCTTTTCGATAGACTCTTCGGTAGGCTGAATGATCCGAATCGTGTTATATTCGCCCCCGGAGAGATGCCGGAGTGGTTGAACGGGACGGTCTCGAAAACCGTTGTGCTCTTATGGGTACCGAGGGTTCGAATCCCTCTCTCTCCGCAGAACAAGTGCCTTTAACGGTATGCAAAAGCCCGGATAGAAATCCGGGCTTTTGTTGTTCTCAACCTCCACACAGTTTTCAGAGACTTTCCTGACCTGAGAGAAGTCTGCTCCAGATGAGCAAAGATGATTGACGTTCTGTATAATCATTAGTCAGTAAACCTACATGATGAGTAATCTGGTGAAAGGCTGGCTTTTAAAAAAGAGTATAAAGAAATCGATTATTGTGATACGGCAGGAAGTCCAGCATTCCACACCAATGTGGCTTCTCTTTTATTGCACCGAACGATTCGATCTTTCCTAAGCAGAGTGCAGTCTTGAGAGCAACATCATTTGCGATACCCCCCTCCAAACCGCTTTATCTATAACTCCCTTTTGAGCAATGTTTTGTATGTTCTTGCTCAAGAGAACCAGCACCATTTGAGAGAATCATTATGAACCGCACATCTTTTTTTCTATGCTTACTCTCAATACTCCTTCTCGTCCAGCTTGGTTGTGAGGAAGCAGAAAAAGGTTCGAGTAATCCTGATACTGACGCAATGAAGTCTGCAACTCAAGACAGCATCGACTATCTCTGGACTCTAATTGGGCAGTCGGGAACATACTCAGATTCAGGCGGATTAGTTCTGAATGGACTTGAGGAGCAGGTGGTCTACACTGCCGAACGACCTGGGCGACAGGCGGGAACCTTGCCCATGGCTGATTTCCTGAAAATGTGGGAAGACCCGGAAACCGTTTCGTCCCTCGAAGCTGATCCGCCAAATGCATTGCTGACAACAATTGATGAGACAGGCAGACCAAGCGTCACTGCTATAGAACTTACTCGTTCGAAGTTCTCCAACCGAACAGCGCAATTTGTCATTGCAGTTCACACAGGGAAGATTCCCCCAGTATTTGGTTCTGCCACACTTGTGATCGACGGTCTCATAGACACGATCACGTCGTATTAAGTACAAGGCGGAGCGACAGCCTCCCTGAGCATACTGACTAAGACTCGCCAACACAACTGAGAAATTTGTGATTGCGGTCGTGGGGAACTCACCCTTGAATTCCCCATCCGACCTCTCCCCCAACAATCGTCATCACCACCCTCGTTTCCTCTTCAAACGGATCACCATCCAGTACAACCAGATCAGCATCGCAGCCCGGTTGTAGGCGGCCTCTGTTTGGGGTTGTGGGAATGCCGAGCGTAGCCCACTCGGTGTAGGCGCGCAACGCATCTTCCCGTGAGATTGTCTGCTCAGGATACCAAGCTCCACTCTCCGTCTGGCGTGTGGTGAAGGCTCGCAATCCTAACAGAGAGTCGGGTGACTCAATTGGAAAATCGGAACCACCTAAGAGTGGGAGACCGAGGTCACGCAGATTCTTCCAGCCGTAGGCATAGTTGCATCGCTCTTCGCCGAGCCGAGCCTCGGCCATTTTCGCATCGCTGGTGCAGTGGGTTGGTTGCACTGTGGGCACTATTCCAAGTCTCTCAAATCGGGGGAGATCGTCCGGGTGGACAATTTGGGCGTGCTCGATGCGGAGCAGAGCATCGGGGTAGTCGGGGCGTAGTTTCTCGTAGGCATCGAGCACTAACCGGTTTCCTCCGTCGCCGATGGCGTGCGTTGCAATTCCGTAGCCTGCGGACAACGGTGGGCGCGATCTCTCGACAATCTCTTCAGCAGACATTACTTCTACACCTAAAGTCTCCGGTGCGTCGCTGTATGGTTCAAGCAGGAGTGCGCCGCGCGAGCCGAGTGCGCCGTCGGAGAAAAACTTCACGCCGACTGTGTGGAGGTTGGGTGCAAGGGTTGTCGGCTTCTCCACAGCCTTCCACCTCTCTTCGACTCCGTCGAGAAAAGCCTGACAGCGGATTTTCATATCACCCGATTCGGCTACACGAATCATCGGCTCCAACCAATCTGGGTGAACCGTCATATCGTGGACTTCTGTGATACCGTAGCGGAGACATTCTTCAACGCCGTAGCGATACCATCGTGCAATCTGTTCTGGCGTCCACTCAGGCATACTCCCCTCTATCAACTTCACACCTGAATCGATCAAGATGCCGGTCGGTTCACCACGCTCGTTCATCAGAATCTCTCCCCCTTCGATCTTCCCTCCCCCCTCAAGTCCGGCAGCTTTTAGTCCAGCACTGTTCACCCAAACTGCGTGGGTATCGATTCGGTAGAGGGCAACGGGGTTCTGTGGTGCAACTCTGTCGAGAGCGAAGCGATTGAAATTCTGAAGATCATTCCACCCTTCCTGATTCCACCCAAACCCGATCACCCACTCTCCTGACGTTCTCTTCCTAACTTCTTCTCCAGTTAACCTTAAGCACTCTTCGGCTGAGTGACTCCCCCGCAGGTCAATCCGCTCGGCCATCATTCCTGGACCTATCAAATGACAGTGCGTGTCGACGAAGCCGGGAAGAATCCGGGCACGTTTCGGCAGCGGTACTTCCACTCCGTTCAGAATGAGTCGTGCAAACTCAGACTGCGCAACTGTGGCGATGCGAGCATTCTCGGTAGAAACAATCATTGAGGAATTTACGAGTAAGGATCGAACAGAAAACATTCCCACAACTGTTGAGGTAGAAAGGAAGGTTCGTAGATTCGGAACGAAAATTTAGAACTTGTAGCCGACGAGGCGACGCAACATAACCTTCCAACGTGTTGGGTTGCCGGGCAGATCAATTTCGCATTGTTCTTCACATAATTGACAGGTTTTCATGGCTGGTCGAAAACGTCTGGAGATTACGGAAAGCTCTGAGCAACTCCGCGTTGCGCGCATTAGAAATAGAGGGAAATCTGGAGATCAAATTCTTGAACTTCTCATTCACCTCAAAGAACATCCATCCCACAGCATCAAGGAGGTATCGCGCCACTTTAGTCTGTCGGAGCGGACGATCTACCGTTGGTTGCGGTCCTATCGAGAGCATGGTCTCGATAAATTGCTCGCTGAGTGGAACAAAACGCCTCCAACCTCAGTTGCGGCAGCTCTACCGAGTAGTCCGGAAACAAAGGAGTGGTCTGGTAGCATCCCAACCAGAGTCCGCTCGTTCCTAAACCAACTGCCAATTACCACCGATACAATCGAATGGTGTAGAACATTCAAAACGCTGCTGCGTGAGTTCTTCGACGATGTCGATCAAGTAGTAATCAACATTCGAACAACAATCGACCTTGTCAACCCAGCCAGTAATCGTCCGGGGCAGGTTCACCGACAATCACTTTTCCCTCACAAGGCTGAGAAGAAGGAGATTTCTATTCTGCACGACTCCGATAAGGAGGAGAAGTGGGAGCAGATTTACGAAGAGGGGATCCGCAATGGTTTTCCGGCAGAGTTATATCGGGAACCAGTTGGATTTGACTACTACTATCAGACCACTGGCTCATACATCGGCACGATTATTCTCTTCAGCAAACGGGAACGTCCACCTCTCTCGGCAGAGACAATCACGTTGATGGAAGAGCTTCGCCCCTTTCTCCTCTTTATCCTCTCCGACCACATTGCCCGCCACCGAATGGCCCACCCAGAAGATATTCTCTTCCGAGACTTAGTCTCAAGAATCAACAACGATGCACACCTCTCGCAACGGGAGCAGGAGATTCTGATGCTCCTTGTGTTAGCCTACAGTTACGATGAGATTGCTGCTACCCTCTTTATCTCTGTAAAGACTGTGGAATCCCACATTCAAGCAATCTACCGGAAGGTTGGGGTACAAAATTTGAAGGAGGTCTTCGCCCGATATGTAACCCCTCGCCTCTTCTTCCTTGAGTAGTTTTTTTAGTAGTGAACCTTCCTACCTATTCATGACATCCATGAGGAGATTCATGACAAACACCCTCTGGAATTCAGGGTTTCCCCCGATTTAGTTAGAAGAGGGAGTAGAGTATCTTGTTGATAGGTGTGGATGTGGCTAAATCGGTACTTGTTAGTATGGTGAGAAGCATCCATTCCCCCTTATTGAGAGATCAAAACTGGATAGCTTTTTCTACGAAGTACGATGAGACTCCTCATACTCTACATCTTCGCCTGTACGCTGCTCGTACCCGAAACTCAGGGACAGACGCCATCCTGTAGCTCACATCCAACTGATCCAAGCGCACAATTCCTCAATAGCTTTGTTCTCACCCTCACGATCTCTACAGGAAACTCCTTTTTCTCAGACAACACAAACTGTCAGTCACACAACGAAGTCTGCGTCTGGCTAATGTCGGATGGAAGTCAGGACTACGTTATTGACGTAGAGAACATCACCTTTACGGGAGACTGTGGGGGGATTGACCTGACCCCACTGAGTGACCTCCTCGACCTGATCTCCTCAGCCGCCGTAGAAGAGGGAATCATCCTCGGATATCCCCCCTGCGCTGACACGATTTCCTCAATTGATACTGTTGAAGTTTTAACAACATCCTGCGCCGAGCGAAGTGGAACCGGAGCAGGAACCACATTCGACGCCTGCGATAGTATCTGGTGCAAACGAGTATACGAAGTGAAGTGTGTCGAGGGGATATCTACCGTTACCGAGCTGTCCGGAATCAACTCGAACTGCTCGGGAACCCCAAGCTCCTGCGAAGAAGGGTGTGGCGATACGAATAACTCACAGCTTTCAATATCTCCCACACCACGAAAAGGAGAGTTGTGAACGGTGTAGATAACTAAGAGAAGGTATAGATAACCAAGAAGAATTGACAAAGAGGGAACCAAATAAAAGCACAACCAACGTGCAGGCTATCGATTGGGTTTTTCCGGCAGTAGTTCTTGTTGAGCAGTCGTGTGGTAGTGGAACCACCACATCGTCTGTCAGGCTTGAGCAGGTTCCATAGAGGAGAAGCCCCCCATAACAGCCTTGCAGATTTTTCACACAATCCTTTAGGAGATTTAGGATGAGAGACTCAACAAACATTACCAGAACGTACATGTGGTACGCATTCGCAGCCTTGATAGGTCTGTTCTGGACTTTCGGAACCGAATACTCTAACGCCCAACGCTTCGAGTGGGTCTACGGAGGAGATCGTTGCGATGAAGATGGCCAGTTCCGTGTGATACCAGTAACTGGTGGCTGTGGACAGAATGGAGACTGCGCAGGTGGCTATATCGCAGTTGGAACTTCTTTTTCGGTAAGTGATGACTGTGGAACTTCCGATGTCTACGTTGTTCGATTCGATAACTGTGGTCGGGCATATTGGGAGAAGACATATGATATTTCGGGAAGCAATTTAGATGACGTTGGATATAGCATCATCGAAGTTGCGGGGGAGGATGGGTTCATTCTTACCGGCTACACAACATCAGATGCAGGTGATCTCGACGCATTCCTGATGGAGATCGACTGCATGGGAGTGCCGCAGTGGACGGCAACGTACGGCAATTCAGATGGATCGGAAGTTGGGCGAGATTTGATTGAAGCGCAGACAGGAAATGCCGACCTCGACATCCGTCCCGGAGACATCGTGGTAGCTGGACGGACTGACATTAGTGGTACGTTGGATGGATACCTCTTCAGAGCACGCCGCGCAGGTGGAGCACTTGTGTGGGATGCAACATACGATACCGATGATGCCGTTCTCGAGTGGTTCAACAGTCTTACAGAAGCTGCATCATCAGGCATCCAAGGGACATCAACTGGTGATATTGTTGCCGTTGGTGGCCGCGACCCTGACCGCATTCAAGGCTACATCGTCCGCGTAAGTGGCGACGATGGAAGCATCACAACCGGAGCGACCTCGGCGCAGAATGTTGCCGAGTATGGCATTGACGCCTACGATGACGAGTTCTTCTCAGTAATAGAGTTGCAGAATCCAGCCGAGACTGGAAGCAACCTTGGATTCCCAAATGTGGTAGTGGCTGGATATGGAACAACAGCCGATGCCGCAGGGAACGTTGGGATCGACAACTTTGTGGTGAAACTTGAGGATGGCGACCCATGCACCCCAATGACACAACGAATGATTGGAGATGGCGGGGGAAGCATCGTCGACCGCGCCCGCACTATACGGGAACTACCTGCTGCGCTGGGGCAGAACTCGCAGTACGATCTCATCATGACAGGTGTCACCGACTATCAAGGGAACGACGACGCCTACCTCCTCAGTCTGAACCCGAACCTAACGCCGAGCGGAAATGTCACGCAGACCTATGGTGGCGATCAGGTAGACGAAGGTTGGTCAACCTATCCTGTCTACCGAGACAACATTGGGCACTTAGATGGCTTTGTGGTCTGTGGTCTCACGCAGAGTGATCTCGCCGGTGCAAACGATCCGCAAGACATGTATTTGATTAGAACTGATACGCGAGGATCGTCGGGATGCGAGCACAGTTATCGAGTGAGATATGTAGATGCAGAGCCATACTCCTGCATCGGCGAAGTAATTGGCAGAATCGATGTCTACAGCGAGAGAACTACTGAAGATATTGACCGCAATTGGGGAGACGAAGTCTGCGCCTGCCAGACACCGAAGTTGAACCCGCTACCGGGCGAAGAGTTCAGTGGCTCACTTACAGAGATTGCTATCCTTCCGAACCCTGCAAGTAATGGTGAGTTGTTGACTCTCACTCTGAATGCAACGGTTAGCAGGTCAGTAACGCTAACTGCCACGAACAGCCTCGGAGAAAAGATTCTCTCCAAGAATCTAAGCGTCTCTGAGGGGAAGAATGAAATCACGATCAAGACAGCAGACTGGCCGTCGGGAGTCTACCACATCTCGATTCAAGATGGTGAGTACAGCAGAACCACCCATACGGTGATTACTGACTGATCAATCTGAGCACTATCGGGAGGGGTGCGAGGATCCGCTGAACGGTCATTCATGACCCGCAATGGCGCAGTTAGTGGATCACAGAGAGAGAGGGGAACCGTCTGGTTCCCCTCTCTTCTCTTTTTGTCCCAATTGATAGTTCTCTATGTGCAGAATTTCTCACACCCGATCATTGAGATCGAGTGAGCGACCAGAGAAAATCGAGTTTGGTATATCCTCCGAAGAGAGCACTGTCTGCCGGGTCGATAAACCCATCGGGCTGATAGTCGGCAGTCTTCGGGAACGACTGACCCGGATTCTGCTTCCAAGTCGCCAAACGGTGGCATGTCATACAGTTGCTGTTGACGCCAGTCCACTTAATCTTCTCTCCATTCGACGTCGTTACCGTCCCAGAAAGGTTCGTCTCCAAGTATGGATTGAATGCAACAAATGGGTCTCCCTTTGGATCATCAGCAGGAGTTACCATGAAATATGCTGTCTTCATGTTGTAGTGTGCCCAAGTTCCGGTAACCGAAGCTGGACGATCACTTCCGAACTGTGGATCGTTCGGATCTGCAGCCCAATAGAATGTCTGCCAGGTCCAGTTTGGAATCTCTTTTGTCGTCACGTGCATCGCCATCAGGAGAGCAATGTTCCCCTCCTTCACCATTGCCGCAACGCTCGCAGAATCTCCCTTGTTTCCAAGCCCAATATCATCCCCAGATGTCTCCGCAAAGTTGCTGAACTCCTGAGCTTCTTCAGCAGTTAGAACGATATGGTAGAAATCGTCGAGCGAAACAACTAACAGCATCTGTTTCGGCTCGCCGTTAAATGCCATCTCCACAGAATCACCCGGCTTTAGTTTTCCAGTGGGATCAACAACAACTGCTTGACGCCAGGTGTACGGCTCAGGGTTTGCCAGATTTGTTGTGGTCTCGGGCGAAATGCCATCCCAGTAAGGAACCGCTGTCGGTTCAGTTCCACTGATGAACTGAAAGACAGGCTTCAACACAATCGCCTTCGGGTCAGTTGAATCGGCTGATGTCAACACTTGCCGGTCAATCACCGGCGTTCCCGCTTTGTCGAATGCTTCGTTAATGCTGTCGAGAACCGACGCTCGGTTCAGTCCGTTATCCCAAATGAACTCCGCAACGCTCGACGTATACCGGTTGAACGATGTCACCTGTTCAGAAGCATTCTGCGGAATACTACCACTCCGCTTAATAACTGATTGGTGGTGGAATTGTGCAGGATTGGTGAAAGGATGGAATCGTTTCCGGGTCAATTTTTTCCCCGGCTTCACATCGTCGAAGAGATCATGTCCTGAATACCACGTCTCCCAGACTGGAAGGTCTCCCTCCCCTGAAGGTGAGGTAATCGATGCCCAGACATCCCACCCGTGCCCTCGTATAGCCTTCATATCAACCTTGTCAATCCACCCTTGGATTGTCTGCTGCGTTGAAGGGTACGTACCAACTGCGGGTGGATCGACAACCCCAGTTGAGTCCGACACCTCCCCAACATCTGGCTCTGACTTTTCATCGCCGCAAGAAATGAGGAAGAGCGTGAGGAACACTGTGAATAGAAAGAAGCGGTGAGAGCGAAGGTCTGCATGAAAAACCATGATCTGCTCCGTGGACTGTGAATGGAAGAATGTGCAGGTATTGATCCTCCCCTCTGCAACAACAAACCAGAGTATCTCTATTGGGAGCTACTGAACCGTTTGCAGGGGAACGGACATCTGCCCACACACGAAATCGATCGACAAGATACATTTCTTTGCAGCTTGGGGCTAGGAGAATCACATAGTGCTTATCTGAAAATAGTTGAGGAGTAATTGGACGAAGTTGTGCTGTTGCTTGGAAGCAAACCTTTTGATAAGGTGGTTCACCAGTCTGTTGGTCAGCATCTGTATGTCCGGGACGTTCGCTCCGTTAACCTCAACGGCTCACATAAGATTCGAGCATCCGTCCGAAGAGATGTTCATGTACTCTCGCCTCACCCACGTTTGATGGTAGTCATGCCAGGTTGATTCGGCTCCGATTGTTTTCAGGATCCGCTTCCTCTGGCAACTGGTACACAGTATTCAGAGAATCCGGATAAAGATGCTGCGCTGATCCGACCAAGAGCGTCATTGGCTCCGGTAACTTGGCTGGCGGCGGTATCGACTCAATCTTACTTTACCCTGACACCCATTCTTGCAACAACACTCCTCTGGATCAGTCTCTATGCCAAGTATTATTCAATTATTTCATCTGTCAATTCTTCCAAAAGTGATTGTAAACTATTGCTTATAAGATATAGGTTAGAATAATCTAAATCATTGCTTCTTCTATAATCCACTTCGCGTTCATGATCCCAGAAATATATCTTTCCATAATCCCAATCAGCAGCCGAAATTGTCACCATATTTCCAAATGGGTCTTCAGCAATAGGAATGATATGAGAAGGCATACGCTTTTCATCGATCTTCAGTACTTGTATAGCTTCATATAAGTCATCATATTCACCAGTTCCAATTGCAAAAAATATTTGTATACGTGAATTCGTTTTCTTCCCTTTATCTACAAACGGAAAAATATCCGGTATCGGATGTCCACCATTATAGGATAGTAAATGTCTTGTATAAGGATCAGGCAATAAAACACCAGTTTCTCTTTGTACCTTTTTGATATCAGTAATATCAATTTGCTGTCTTAAATCTTCGAACTTTACCATAGTTACACTCCTTAGATTCAACACTAAAGTGCTCGTCTTACGAAGGCAGTTCTACCCCTCGAGAGTAGTCTCTCAGGCAATCTCAGACAATGGCTCGCCGTTGAGAAGTCCGACAAAGCTCTCAAACATTTGTGAAGAGTCCTGCTACTGCCTGCTGAGTGTGCCGAAGAGGCTCACCATCTCCGAACAATCGTCGCTGCTGCTGCATTCCCGACTTCAGCACACAATGCAACTTCTCCTACAACGGCCTGTTCTGCTCTCGCAACTGGTGGTCAAGATTCTCTACCATCGGTTGGTCTTTCATCTTCGTTCAGGTAATCTATCACTTCTCGCGAACTGGGTAAGGTCGCTAATCAAGTACATCTAAATAACCGGAACAAATTGGTGTTGTCTTGTAGCTTTCAATTGAATCCACTGTTTTCGCACCTCTTGTGATATAAATATCTGCTTAAACGCTAAACCACCAGAACCGAAATAATTATTTCCACGAAAAATCGATGGTGCTGCTACGTCTAATTCCTTCCTCTTCCGATAAGGCTTTCGTACTACTGGCGAATATTTAGCTCTATGACAATTCGTACAATTTTCATATGAAATTTCTGATAGATCTAAGTGCAAGTCGATATCAGGTAAAAGAACCTGTACAACCGAATTCGCAACTTTCTCGGATTTATGAATCAGAACTTCTTTTGATAGTAGTCCTAATGGGGAGAGATATGTCTCATAGAACGTAGACTCTACAAACAATGCATCAGGCTCCCAGAATAGCTCGAACATTTTTCTTTTTCCCCATTTAGGTTCACTCTTAATTCTAAATGGGGCATTTTGAACTTTTCCAATTCCGCACACACTACAATATCGACTCAAGTCGAATGTTGCATTAAGGTATGCCTTATTTCTTTTCGGCTGAGGATAGCCGTTCTCCCAAGTACCAGTGTAGAATAAAAGGCTGGCTTCGTTCAGTTCTTGAGCAGTAAATTCTGCATACTCTATATTAACTACTTCTCTTTCTTTAAAGAAAGATGCAAGCTCAGAATACAAATCATCTTCTTCCAATTGAATAGCATGTATTCCAACATCCACATTAACGCCTTTGCTTCGCAGCATCTCCACATCTTCTCTGCTCCAGTCGGATCCGATATGATGCATTATTTTCATAGAATCTCTTGATTACTTATAGTAGCGTGTTGTATGAATCATTGCAGAGGCAAGAGTCCCTTTTCCCCGGAGACAACTCATCCATTGTTGTTTCGCCATGGCTCCGCTGATGATACTCACTCTCATGCTTCTATCGCTTTCGTTCCTGCTTGCGAATCTTCTACAGATGCTCATCTCGATCCAAAGGAGGTGCACTTCTGTTGTCCTGCTGCTTGATCCTCCTATGTATCAGAGGCACCCGGCTTGAGTGAGTTCGTCGTTGTACCAGGCGTCGAGAACATCGTTGAAGACCCAGAGCGTGAGGACTCCCAGTTGCTGAGCGATTAGTACCAGTTGTAGATGCGAGTTAATGTTGTAGGCTTGCTTTCATACTCCAAATCTACGATTCCTCTCGCATTGACTTCTGCCTTTCTACTCATCGCTACCTGGATATGGAGTATCCATTTCTTCTACAA
>JBFWSB010000122.1:0-11305 GCA_050248595.1 Kapaibacterium sp. (SeqCode) | reverse complement strand
GAAGATGCTCGGCAACATCCCGAACGAACTCTTCAGGCTCTTCGAACGACGCAAACTGTTTTGCGAATGGGAGCAGGTCTACTTTCCAAGTACCATCACGGTTAATCGGCCCGGTAAGATTAAGTTGAGTCGATCAACAATCCGCACTTGTACGCCGTAGAGAAGTTCATCGGTATAGAAATGGCGTTTGGGAAGAGTAGAAGAACTAATCCAAGAACGATAGAACTGCCAACCTTGCACGCCGGGTGGGTGGAAGAGGTCTTGCCCAAGTTCTGTTGCTCGATCCTGTACATACTGCCCGGCAAACTCACCCGGATCCCCCGTTAACGGATCAACAAGTGTACTCCGCATCAGGCTAACGAAAAGATCGACAGGACTCTTAATCATCGCACCCCGAATTGCGGGATCGTAGAAATGGCGACTCATCAACAACCGTTTCAAAACAGAAGTAATCTCCCAGTTTGAATTCCGAAACTCTGTTGCAAGTGGGGCAATAATGTTCTCTTCAACAATTGCCGGTATCGGACGAACCGGCGTTAAGGTTGTATCGGTGTAAACAAAAAAGCGGTAGAGCTTACGGATCACGTAGCGGGCAGTCTCTTCCTTGGAAAAGATAATATCGAGAAGCCGTGATAGTTCTGGCCCCCCTTCGCTCTGGCCATTGATTGTCTCACCGTAAAGCTCTTTGTTGGAGAGATCGTGCCCAGTCAACAGATTGCTCACAACATCTCCCTGCATTCCAAGTCCTACCCAATCCCAGCCAGTTAACGCCTTTGCTGCCTCCACTACATCTTCTTGTGTGTAGTTCGGGTTTCCATCATTGTCGGCAATGCCGATTGTGAACAGCTCTTGAAGTTCACGTGCGTAGTTTTCATTCCGATAGTTTGCTTTGTTGTTCCTGCCGTCGAGGAAGAGGAGCATCGCCTTATCCTTCGTCACATCGGCTACTAAGGTCTTGAAGTTGCCGAGGGCGTGACGACGGAAGAGCTGATTCTGGAGATACATGTAGCGTGAGTCCTGAACAACTCGAGCATTGACGGAGAAGTGGTTGTGCCAGAAAAGGGTTAATCGTTCCCGCGCAGAGAGCCTGCTGTTCGTCATCAGAAGTAGCCACCAACGGCGGAGTTCATCGAAGAACGTATCGATGATTTCAGTACGCCCTGAATCCCAAGAGAGAGCCGACGCATTCAAGCATTCACTGACGAAGCGGGGAGGACCTGGAAGAGGTGCAGAGTCGTCGAGCAACTGATCGACAAGTTGTTCCAGGGTCATCGTTATACCTTGCTCTATATCGGTTCGCGAAGGGGCAACAAGTGTCCGACGAAGCAGGTGATAAATATCTGGCTGCCCCCACGAGCCTTCGTATGGTTGAAGACTTGGGGTCTCAGTAAAGTCAGGAACAGAGAGACCACCTCCACCATTCCTGTTGAAGGTTGTTTGCTCCTGAGTCAATGTCAGAAAGGCTCTTCGATCCATCGTAATCAATCCACCTACATGTTATCAAGTGCGGGTGAGATCACTCCCACATCAAGCTATTCAGTTTCTGCTGAAACGAATATACAGCCCCTCCAATGAGGGGACTCGTCAACTAATCTCTGGTGAGATAGGAACGTTTCTCTTTCTCGAGAAGAATCTAAGGAGACGTTTAATCCTTGGGAAGTCCAAACGGAGCATCACTGTTTCGCGGGAGACGAGGATAGTGAGATAGAGTCCCATCGCACCAACGATAATATCGCCGAGCCACATGCCGAGGGCAGGAGTGAGAATATCGCGGTCGGCCAGTTTTTCGCCGACAACAAGTGAAGCCCAGTAGATCACGAAGAAGCCGAGGGCGATTACGGCAGAGACGCCAAAGTTTCCGCGACGAACAACGATGCCGAGGGGGGCGCCAACGAAGACGAAGATCAGGCAGGCAGCCGGAATTGAATACTTCTTGTGAATCTCTACGAGATACTTGTTCGTTTCTTTGCGCGCTCTTTGAATCGATCCGCTGATCCGCTGCAACTCCCCTCGAATCCCCGCAAGATGTCCCAACGCCGCCTGCGCAGCTTGGCTTCGGGTCATTCCAGTAGAGGCCACCGCAACTTGTCCAGAATCAATCAGTCTCTTCTGTTCCTCTATCACTTCCTCCAACTCCTCTTCGGCTCTCTCCCGGTGCACATTCGACGTATCAACAATTGCCTGCATCTGTGCAATGTTCATCGTTCTGTCAGTTCTGCCAAACGTAGTCGGATCAGTCTGTTCGAACTTCTGCCCACTTGTGTTTATCGTCAACTGATACTCCCGAAAGGCGAAGCGCCGAAACTCTCCGGGGTTATTTCGGTTGATCCGCTGCGCCTCCCCATCGTACAAGGTCATCAAAATTTTCGTGAGATCTTTGTTGTAAGCAATCTCCGCTCGCCCTGCATTCAACACACTTAGGTTCGGCCCTTGCCGCTGGTAAATCGTAACGCTCTCCAACACATCCTTCTCCCGATCAACCTGGCGAGCCAGAATACTATATCCCTCCAACGAACTAAACTGTCCCGGCTCAATAGCTGCCGTTGGGCGAAGCTGTTTGATGTCGGTTAACATCACATAGGCTTTGTGGTTGGTCTCGGGGAGTATCTGATCGTTGAAATACTGGAGCATAGCGAAGAGAACAGTTCCCCCCAGAATAGCTGGGAACATTGCTCGGAAGGCACTTCCGCCCGCACTCTTGATAATCGTCAACTCATTTTGGGCACTCAGCTTTCCGTAGGCCATCAATGTGGAGAAGAGAACACCCATCGGAACGGCGAGGACTAACATCCAGGCAAGATTGTAGGTGTAGAGTTCAGCGATTACGCCGTAGGAGAGATCTTTCCCGACAAGTTCATCCAGCGTTTTGAAAACGAACTGCAAGAAGAAAATGAAAACCACAACGGTTGTTCCAAAGAAGAACGGGCCGATGTGCATTCGAAGTATATGCCAAGTCAGACGCATAGTATATGATAAGCTGATTCAACGGAAAGATAGGGGAACTCTTGCATCTATGAGGGTATCTACTGGAAGTAATCTTTTCTATGCGTTGAAGGGGTGTAGCTTCTTGAAGAGGAAGCTCGATTTTTTCATCCTGCCAGAAATCCTCTTTACCAGGTCCAGATACCACTAATCACCGGCAGCAGTTGTAGACCGTTATCGGGAGTAAGGTCAACAGCAACCCCTGCATCAAGGGCCAGGCGATTGTTGAACCAACGGAACGTAATCGCGGCAGGCTGAAATGTGGAGTTCTCGAGAAGGAAGGCTTCTCCTGCAACTTTCCAATGCTTAGCAAACCGATAGTCGCCACCGATCCCAATAAGTGCGGCTCTCCGCTCGAAGGGGGGAACAATTGTATTGTTCGGCATGTGTCGACGCCAAGAGTATCCGGCAGTTAGACTGGCTGAATAGTCTACCGTCCCCCAGTTCGCCGTAATGTAGGGTGCAACCGAGACAATATCGGATTCATCTGTACTCGAAAAATTACCTTGAACTCCACCAGCCATCCTGAAGATATCGTTGTGGTAAAATTCATACTTCCCACCCAGCGTTCCAGCAAAGGTGTTGTTGATAAAGGAGGGAACGTAGACACCTCCACCGATTAAGGTGAACTCATCGGTCACGCCATATCCAGCAATAATTCCAGCCACATCATAGCTTGCCAGAAATCCCTTCCCCTTCCCAACTGAACGGGCAGTGGGGGTTAGAATCGTCCGGAACGTTGTAGGGTCGTGTACAAACTCCGGCAATGGTTCCTCTGGGATTTGTTCTATTGGCTCCCTCAAACCGGCCATACGTGGTCCGTTCGTATCACTAAAGAGTGGCTCCGGTGGTATTGGATCCAGAGGGGATGCCTGAACCGGAGGAGCAGGAGGAACCTCAGGACCACCGGGTGGAATCTTTGGAGGACGTGGCTTTGGGGGAGGCTGCACTGGGGGAGGGTCGTGGCGGGGTGGAGTATTCGGTCGTGATGGGTCAATCACATTCACGTAAGCGGTGTCGGCAACAACATAGGTTGTATACTTTCCCACCGGTTGTCCACGACGAATGAGTACGTTAATTGGAATCTTAAGCTGACCGAGACGCTCCGGTTTGAAACAGACAGAATAGCGGTACGTTTTGGAGCCTTGTATCCGCAACGGCGGCTTTTTAAAGGGATACCGAATAGTGAATTGCCGTGATGAACTGGTAATTCCATCAATAACAAAATCTCCCCCCTGCGATTGAACCATGAATGTATGGCAAGGTCGGTCGTCGAGCGTCACTGTACCGAAGTCTTCGTGGAAGAGTGTCCAAGTATTTTCCAGACCAAGGTCATACTCTCTCGTAGAGCCATCGCAATCAGTTACCCGAATTTCCACTTCAAAATTTCTATCGATACGTTCAACCCAAAGTGAAAAGCTTGCCTGCTTTGCGCAGTAACCGAAGACCGGCGTTGTCATTACGCGGTAGTAAGAAGTCTCGTAACTACTGCTGAGCGGTTCCCACCCACGCCGCGTTCGAATTTCAACTTTCGAAATGCCGTCGGTAGCAAAAACAGTGATTGGGTTCATCCCAGAGTAGAGAACAGTAGGATAGATTCGATTTTGAGCGAAGAGAGAACTCTGGATCAGGCAAACGAATCCAGTGAGAAAAAGAAGAAGAGAACGTAGAGACAGAATTGATCGCACCGATACCCCAAACATGATTCTCTGTGAAGAATACTTCCCCATACTATACTTTGCTTTGCACAATCACAAACCCCGTCCGTTACGCCTTGGGGTTGTGGGAAGTTACATTCTTCCCGAGAATCAATTGGGTTAAAAACGCCACCCTCCAGCGATATTGAATGTGTTGAGATTGAGCGTGTTGATGCCGAACAGCATCACCTGATATTGGGCACTCAGGCTCAAGTGATCGTTGAGCTTCACAAAGCCACCTGGTCGCAACCTGAAGTTTGTCTCGCGATCAATCGTGGCAAAACGCCCGATACCTCCATCTTGGCGCAGACTCTCATCGGCGGAAGCACCGGCGTAGAAAGGACGCAAAGGTTGTGAAGGGTCTTCCGTAGCGATCACTCCTGCGAAGCCAATGAAAACTCCGGTCCCCTTCACTCGTGCCACCCCTGCCTCGGCGGAGTAGACTATCTCATCGACAGGTTCTTCCCCTCGCATGTTATATCCAACCGATCCTTTCACCCAGAACTCATCTCCACTGTAGGCGATGTGCAACGAGTTCAGAAGTTGGAAATATCCATCGCTCAGGAACGTGGGGTGGTTCGGATCATCGTAAATACCGTCGTGGAAACCGGGAGGGATACGGACAAGCGAACTAACGGCTCCCCTCACCCCACCGAAGTTTCGCCCGTACGTTACTCCTACGCCAAGCCAAGCCGGGGCAAAGATTGACCGGTCAGGAAATCGAGAACCACTGGTAAGTGTGTAGTATCCGATTGGCAGCTCAAGATTCAATTCGAGATCATCCAACAGACCATAATCGGCAGAAAGACCGAGAGTAAAGTTTGTGAATGTGGTGCGCACACTGTCGAAAATCCGAGTAGTTCCTTCTGTGTTATAGTAATTGCGGGTACTTGTCCAACTGACCGAGAACCATGCTTCTCCTTCCCCAGATGGCTGAAGGAACGCATCACCTTGTGCCTTACCACTCTGCACGATAGTGAGCAGAAAAATTATAGAGAAGAGCGAGGAGATCAACAGACCACGACGTTTCTTCTGGGCTGTTGCCAAGTATGCCATCATAGTGACTCTGTAGGAATTACGATGAATGTGAATGGTACTACGGAATTTGCGAATAGTATGGAAAAGAGAAGCGGGAACGACGTCTCAGCAAAAGCTCATCGTACCCGCCTCTGTTATTTGTTTATCACCTTTTGCTCTCAGAACCCAAGTTCTACACCAGCATTGACACCATAGTTGGCATTGAAGTCGACATCGTTCGCGAAATCGTGGAGCATCGAGCCTCCCACACCAAGCGTCCAAGCGACATTCTCATGGGTTGAAATTGCTGCGTATGCCCTTGCATTTACAACAATTCCCCCATCAGCCCCTCCGACACCGATACGACCGTTGATGTTCAGCTTCTTATTGAGTGATGTAACTGTATGATCGTAGAAAACGAGACCGTAGATCATAGAAGTCTCCGCTTCATATGATCGATAATCGTAGTGGAGGCCACTATTACCACCAACAGGCTGAACAATAGAGTTTCCTCCACCGAGAAGCTGTGTCGACTTCCAATCTCTTGATGTTAAACCATCTCCACGATTAGTTGAACCGGTTTCGTTTGGAACATCAGTTGCTCTTCCAGTATTAGGTTCTTCCCCTGATGACCCTCCTATGCCTCCTGCACGGAACGTTTCCCCTGAAAGGCCCACCTCCGATACTTGAAGTTTTCCCCGATCAACTGTCCGCCGACCAAAAACTTCGGTTGGTGCTGTTCTGGTCTGTACTGTCACTACCTTCCGATAGCTAAACATTGCACTTCCCCCCTCTAAACCAATTCTACTTCCCTCTCCTAACGTCATCGCCATGTAGGCAGATCCTTGAACGGAGAATGTTGACTCTCTGGTTGTCAGACCGGAAGCTAACGTGCCGCCGAACATAATTCGGCGTCGGTTTTCACTCCTATCCAGGCTTGGGAGGGAACGATCCGAGCGTGATCTGGAAGCCTCTATATCGCCATTAGCTAACTGATTAAAGGACTCAGCAGCGTGGTCAACAATATCTGCGTTCTCCAATAGATTGGAGTGCGTCCGCATCTCTCTGAACGCTTGAGTGGGATCCTGCCCCATCAAACCAAGTTGTCGTGATTGGAATGCCAACGAGTTCGAAGCCAATTCACTTTCGGCAATCAAGTCATCGACAGAGTTTCTCTCACCATTCAGGGCAACTGCTGGTTCTGCTATCTCTGCATCTAAAGGATAGACTGATTCCACCTCGCTTCTCTCTGCACTTAGGATCGACGGATCGTTTGAGTTGGCAGCAACGTCGCCTTGAAGAGAAGGAACCGTAGTAACAGTAGCAACAGATGCCGTTGTTCTGCTTGACTGAGCACTGGAAATGTTAGCCTTTTCGGATCCTGTTAACTTTGATTCTGTCAACATTGGATTCACAGACATCTGAAGTGAAGGAGCATCTACTTGTTGAGAGGTAGCATCGGCGAGAGATTGTCCGGGAATTCCTCCATCAACAAATCCCGCAAGACGATCTCCGCCCGAAGGAGCAATCCAAGTAGGAGCAAGTGCAATTAGCACAAGTGCAACCATAGCAACCAGAGATGAACCTGCAAGCCGACCTGTAAAGAATAGAGGAGGCCGTTCCTCTTCCTCTTCAGTAGCTAATGCAGCAAACTGTCCAGCAAGATTCTCTCTGACAAACTCGGAGAGATCTTCTGGAGGCCTCAGTGCCAGCAAATCGTCGTGGATAATTGAACGCAACTCAAGAGTTTTGGAAAGCTCGCTATGAAGTCGCGGTTCGGCATCCAGAAGATCGCGGAACTGCTGAAGTTCTCGATCGGAAATTGATCCGTCGAGATATTTTTCAAGATAGTTATCGACTTTTGTCATTATCGTGATCGTGTACCACAGGGAAAAGAAGTGACCGCAACATCTTTCTTGCTCGGTAGATGCGAATTTTCACCGTAGCAATTGAAGCACTGGTAATCTCCGCAATCTCCTTATACGCATAGCCATCATATTCATAAAGCACGATTGCTTCTCGATAGTCGTCCGGGAGCCGCTTCAATGCTGCGGCGACCTCTTCGTAGAGTGCAACATCTTTGATCCGGGCTGGGGATGTATCTGCAATCGAGGTCTCAAACGGCACGGTCTGTTTTTTGTTTCGCCGCATATTCAGACAAACATTCCGAATAATCGTAAAGAACCAGACCATAAAGTTTCGTCCATCATACGTGTGACGATGCTCATAAAGTCGCATAAAGGCCTCTTGGAAGGCATCATGCGCCATTTCCTCATCGTAGAGGACTCTCATGCAGTAGACGTAGACCTTCTTTTCGTACCGTCTGAAAATCTCGTTGAAGGCCTGAACATCCCCTTGCTGAGCGGAGAGAAATAGCTCGTTATCGGAGCGATCTTCTTGCCGTATGGTTGGTTCTTCTTTCATATCTCAGGAACGTGCTACACAAACATACACAGGAGTATGGGAATGGTTACTTCGATTGTGAGACTTTTATGGAAGTAGGTAGAGAAGTCGCTTTTGCATTCAGCAAACAGACATTCTGGATGGGTGACTCCGGCGCATATTCCTATATTGTGTGCTGATGCTACTGTCACTACAGGCAAAGCCCCTGTATCATATTTGTAGAGAGCTGTATTACATGAGTTCAAGACGTTCCAAAGCTGAAAACATAATCACACTTCCTGTTTTACCCCTTCGTGATGTCGTCATTTTTCCGAACATGATCTTCCCGGTATTGGTTGGTCGTGAGTCATCACTGAAGGCAGCCACAGAGGCACTGAATCAGGATAAAGAAATCCTTCTTGTCACACAACAGAATCCAGAGGTAGACGAGCCGTTTGAAGATGATGTCTACCGTTCGGGGACGATTGCAAAGATTGCACAGATGCTCCGTCTCCCGAATGGTCTGATGCGCATTCTGGTAGAGGGAGAATCGCAAGCCGTAATCCGAGAGATTGCTTTTAACGGAGAGTATATGGAGGCGGCCGTTGCGGTTGTTAAGCCGACAATTCCTGCCGACAATAAGATGAAAGCTCTCCAACGTCAGGTAGCTTATCTCTTCCAAGAATATATTCGGCTTCATCAGGAAATGCCCCCGGAAATGCTCGCCACGTTCGACAGCATCGACGACCCAATTCGTCGCCTCTACTTTGTGGCCGGGAATCTGGGGAATAGCACCGAATCAAAGCAGCGGATTCTCGAAGCAACGGAAGCAAAAGAACAGTATATGGAACTGGTCAAGCTTCTGAACGAAGAGATTGAGATTCTGAAGTTGGAGCAAGAGATCGACTCGAAAGTCCAAGATACAATCCAGAAATCGCAACGCCAGTTCATTATACAGGAACAGATTCGGGCACTACAGAACGAGCTGGAAGAAGAAGTTGGAGAGGTATCCCCTGAGTTGGCAAAACTTCGAGACTCTATCGAGAAGGCAAAGATGCCGAAGGAAGTAGAGGCAAAAGCCTACGAAGAACTTGATAAGTTGCGAAAGACGCCAATGATGTCACCCGAGTTTGCCGTTAACCGAAACTACCTTGAGTGGGTTACTGCCGTTCCGTGGTCAAAAAGAACGCGTGATAAACTGGATATCGACCACGTAAAGGAGATTCTCGATGAAGATCACTACGGGCTGGAGAAGCCAAAAGATCGAATTCTTGAACACATCGCCGTGTTGAATCTCGTCCGAGAAATGCGGGGACAGATTCTCTGCTTTGTAGGTCCTCCCGGAGTTGGAAAGACATCGTTAGGGAAATCTATTGCGCGAGCACTCGGTCGGAAATTCATTCGAGTTTCTTTAGGTGGTGTTCGAGATGAAGCTGAGATTCGAGGCCATCGCCGCACATACATTGGCTCGATGCCGGGAAGAGTTATCCAGTCGATGAAACGTGCTGGCACGGTAAATCCAGTAATGCTATTAGATGAGATCGACAAGATGAGCATGGACTTCCGGGGGGATCCCTCGTCGGCTATGCTGGAGGTGCTTGATCCTGAGCAGAACATTGCCTTCAACGATCACTACTTAGAGGTTGACTACGATCTTTCGCACGTTCTCTTCATTGCAACGGCAAACGTCTTGCACAACATACCGCTCCCATTGCAGGATCGTATGGAGATTATCCGACTTAACGGCTATCTCGAGCACGACAAATTGGAAATCGCAAAGCGCCACATCGTGCCAGTTCAGTTACAGGAACATGGGCTGGGGAACCAATCTGTTGAGTTTACTGACGAGGGATTGCTAAAGATCATCCGCGAGTATACTTCCGAGGCAGGAGTGCGTAACCTTGAGCGAGAGATTGCAGCCGTCTGCCGTAAAGTTGCCCGGCATCTCGTTTCGCAAAAAGGGACTGATGGAGTCACCGGAAAGAAAAGGGAGACAAACCGGAACAAGCCGAACACACGGTTGATTAGCATTACTCCAGAACTGGTAGAACAATACTTGAAGGTTCCTCGCTTTCGTAATCGAGCCTCAGAAAAGGAAGATTTTATTGGTGCGGCTACTGGACTGGCCTGGACTCCGACAGGAGGAGATACGCTTATGATAGAAGTATCTATAGTTCCCGGCAATGAGCGATTGACCTTAACCGGTCAACTCGGAGATGTGATGAAGGAATCCTCGGCAGCAGCCTTAACCTATATTCGAGCAAATACTGAGGCCTTAGGTGTCCCGGAACACTTTAGCAAAGAGCGTGAAGTACATATTCACGTACCCGAAGGAGCAATTCCTAAAGATGGCCCTTCAGCAGGAATTACAATGGCAGTAGCTTTGATCTCCGCAGCCTCTGGCCGTCCGGTACGCTCTGATGTTGCAATGACTGGCGAAATCACACTTCGAGGACGTATTCTGCCAATCGGTGGACTAACTGAAAAGTTGCTGGCAGCGCAACGTGCACAGATGAAAACAGTGATTATCCCAAAGGAAAATGAAGTTGATCTCTCTGAGATACCTGCGAAAGTGACTGATGGTTTGGAGATTATCCCAGTTGAGTTTCTCTCCGAAGCGGTTCCTCACGTTTTTCGGCAAGCAGCCTCCAAGAAACCTGAAGGGGGAAATGGGGTTGCCAGATCACACTCAAAAAAAGACTCGAATACCCGAAAGAAGCCAATCTCTCGCAAACAAAAAGTGCAGAGAGTTTCGTAGAATCTAATAAACAAGGGAAGTGGGCGAATATCTGTTAAACCCTCTTCGGGGCATCTGGTCATAGCCCCCCATCATGCCAAGAGCATGACCGAAGCAACCTCGACAAGAGGAAACTTGAGAAGAAAAAAATCTCGTGCGGCTTCGACGCAAAGTTGTGTATATTTTGAAACATGCATTATATCATTTGACACGGGAGAATCCACAAATGTATTGGCAAAGTAAACGATGGAAGGGACTGACAGTAGCTCTCTTGATGATGGTTCTCGGTTCGGGCGTTGCTTGGAGTCAGGATGATGAGTCAGTTGAAAGCCAACTGAACCTGACATCACAGCAGAAGGAGCAAATCAAAGAGTTGCGCGAAACCTTTAATGCTGACATTGCTCCGATCAAAGCTCGTATTAAAGCTCTACAATCGGATCGAAAGCAGTTGGAAAAGAATGAAGCAAGTCAGAGATCGGAAGAGCACACG
>JBFWSB010000121.1:0-11310 GCA_050248595.1 Kapaibacterium sp. (SeqCode) | reverse complement strand
GCCGCTTGGGCAGTGGCCGACGAGGAGAGAGTGAGTGATAGCAGAAGAGAGCATAGAGATAGGGGGATGGGAGATCGCAATATCGTTCGCACGTTCATAGATGATTCTTGTTTTGTGAGGAAAAACGATCATTTGAATATAGTATATTGGTTCCTTGCATTGAAGTACTCCGACATCCAGTTCTTAACATTCATCAACCAGAGTCACTCAAACCAAAGTTTTATACTGAGACATGTACTGCCGATCCGCTCCCACATTCTTATTCTTCCTTTCACTCACGCTGTTGAGTTGTGCTGAGTCTGAAAGCATTTTAACTGTTGAGGGAAGACTTACCAGACTTCAACATTTTGAGATTTCACTTGAAGACTATGATTCCGAACCATATCTGAGGCAACGAGCCACGTTTACCAGCGAAGGTCTCGCCCTCATCAATGATAATGACTATTACGATGATGAGGCAATCCTCTACAATGTGTTGACCGGAAAAGAGATTCGGACACTCATGGTGGCTCGCTCAATTGGGGCAATCACCTCCAGCAACGACGGCAAGTATGTAGGCATTGCATACTACTACGGATCAAACAGATATGCAGCCTCGGTATTGGATATGGAGACGGGCAAAGAACTTCACTCAGCACTCTTAACCGACGCCGGCCATATTTCTGCACTTGCATTCAATACCGACAAAACGAAGCTTGCTCTGGCCACTTCGAATGGAGTTGCTCTCTGGGATATTTCGGGTACGAAGGTGAAGCAGACAACGATTGGTCAAAAGAATCAATTCTATCCAATCACGAGCCTTGAGTTTAGTTCTACTGAAGACACCATTCTTTCCTCACCTCCAATGTACTGGTCGGTGAGTGAGATGAATGTGGTTGAGCGGTTTGTTGATACAAGAGGATTCTTTGAAGCAGCTCACTTCCTTCAAGGCCAAACGCAGGTAATTGCCGCTGGGTCGTACGGCTTAACTCTCTTTTCGTTGGAAGGGAAAGAACCGATTGGAAGAATTACTGACTTCAATCTCGACCAAGATCCATCCGACCCTTCCACTACTCGTATCGATATCATATCGATGGATGTCTCTCGTGATGGAAGGCGCATTGCTACTGGAGATAACGAGGGGAACGTGCAAGTGTGGGATGCCACAAATGGGAAGTTGATCGCGCTCGATTCAACTTCGGCTGGATACATAATGGCCGTAACGTTCTCCCCGTTTGACTCTTCGATTCTGGCGAGTACTGGAACCAATGGCGAGGTAATAGTGTGGAGGATTGAAGAATGAAGATTTATTCTCTACAGATAATTATCACGCTCTGTCTCCTGCTCTCCAACTCACTTTGCAGCGTTAGCCTGTGGGGTCAGTCGTTGGGAGATTACCTTGCACGATACGAGATCGGGTTCGGGGCAGAGAGAACAATCTCCGAAGAGTTCTCTCTCTTCAACGGAGAACGAGTTCCGAACCGCGTGGTGAAGACTGTTGCCTATGCCGGGAGCTTTAGTATTGGGATTCACATTCCGCTGCTGACGTTCGGAGATCAGTTCGGTGTCGGCATCAACCCTGACATACAGTTGGCTATTGGATCGGCTCCCTACGATCCCGACTTCCCTGAAGAGATCGACCACCTCGACGCAAGCAGCGGCTTTTTACGCCTCACCTTTCCAACACTCCTATCGTTGAAATATGGAACCGATGCAACGATGGATCCCGATACTGATATGGGCTTCGGTCTTGGTCTTGGGTATCGACCAACGTTCAATCTCCCACTTGGGTATTCGTATGGCGAGCCAATTGCAATGGGGGAATTCAGTTTCATCGCTGGCCCTACTCTTGTGAAAGCACGCATTACACTTCCACTTGCAGTAGGCAGTCCAGTTGACGAAGTTGACTTGAAAACCTATGACTTTTCGCTATACTTTCTCCCCGGACGTTAGCCGTTATCACAGACTCTATACTTTACTTTATCAATAACAACGTACAACTCAACATGTTCGACGCACGCAACAAAGACCTTGCCGACAAAATCATCAACTACTCTACCAGAACAGAGAAGGGGAATAATGTTCTGATTGAAGTCTTCGGAACCAACGGCGCACACTTAGCACAAGAGATGGCTCGCGCTACGTTTGACGCAGGTGCACACCCCTTCATCGCGATATACGACACGGAAGTATTGCGCATCGAGAGAGAGCGTGGATCAACTGAGTATTGGGAACGTCGTCGAGAGATTGCCGGTTTGCCGACAATGAAGGAGATGGATGTCTACATCGGTTTACGGGCTGCGGAGAATATCTACGAACTGAGTGACGTTGGGAGAGAGGCTGACAAAGCATACAATGAAGAATATCTACATCCGGTTCACATGCGCGAACGAGTAAACAACACCCGCTGGTGTGTGATGCGCTATCCCTCACCCGCCTTCGCTATGAATGCCCGGATGTCGACTAATAAATTTGCCGACTTCTACTACAAAGCATGTTTGCTCGACTACGCAGAGTTGAACGAACGGATGAAACCACTGCACGAGCTTCTGGCGAAGAGCAAAGAGGTTCACTTGGTAGGAGAGGGAACAGACATCAAGCTCTCGATTGAAGGGCAGACTTGGGTTCCCTGCGCCGGAGATGTGAACATCCCAGATGGAGAGATCTTTTCCGCACCAATCCTCGACTCAGTAAACGGGCACATCACATACGCACCTTCGGTATATAACGGCAAGCCTTTTGGGTGGATTCGTTTCGAGGTAAAGGATGGTGTGATCGTAGACTTCGATTCGGATAACAGAGAGGCACTGCAAGCAATCCTTGAAACCGACGAGGGAGCACGCCGCTTCGGTGAGTTTGCTATCGGCACGAACCCACATATCTCCGAACCGATGTTCGATATTCTCTTCGATGAGAAGATATGGGGATCAATTCACTTGACGCCCGGCCAGTGCTACGATATGGCTCCGAATGGGAACAATAGTGCTGTGCACTGGGACTTAGTCTGCATTGGGTCAGACGTTATTATCGACGGCGAGAAAGTTCGCGATGGACGGAAGTGGATTCACAATGATTTGATTCCGTTGAATCCCGAAAACTTCTCCTGATCTACGTTGGATCTTTTTGAACATTCTTCTTTTGAACTTTTCCTTTTGAATTGATTTGATCGTCATCGCATTCTACAAATTCGTCACGCTCTCTAACTACAAAGAGATGCGCCAACCTCTTCTCGATGCCTGCCAACAGCATGGTATTCGGGGAACGATTCTCTTGGCTCAAGAAGGTATTAACGGAACTGTTGTTGGCTCCCCCGAAGGAATAGCTGGATTGTTGGAGTGGCTTCGAAGCGATCCTCGACTGGCAGATCTTGAACATAAGAAATCGCACATCTCTCCTGAGGACAAAACGTTCTATCGGATGAAAGTTCGGTTGAAGAAGGAGATCGTGACGCTCGGCGTTGAGGGCATTAATCCAAATGAAGTTGTTGGAACCTACGTTGATCCAGAAGAGTGGAACAGACTGATTGAAGACCCGGATGTGCTGTTGATCGACACGCGGAACGACTACGAAGTCGAGATCGGGACATTCCGGGGAGCAGTTGATCCACACACAAAATCCTTCCGCGAATTCCCTACGTGGGTTCAACAAAATCTGGATAGTGCCAAGCATAAGAAGGTAGCCATGTTCTGTACCGGCGGCATCCGCTGCGAGAAGGCAACATCGTACATGCTAAAACAAGGCTTCAAAGAAGTTTACCACTTGAAGGGAGGAATCTTAAAGTACCTTGAAGAGGTTCCCGAAGAGAAGAGTGCGTGGGAAGGTGAGTGCTATGTCTTCGACCACCGCGTGGCCGTTGACCACAACTTGGCTCCCGGTTCCTACGAGCTTTGCTATGCGTGCAGACGCCCCCTCTCCGACGAAGACAAGAATTCGCCAGATTATCAGTACGGCGTCAGTTGCCATCGCTGCATTGATGAGTTTACCGAGGAAGACCGAAGACGTTTTGCCGAACGAGCGCGGCAGATTGAGATCGCTGAGAGGCAAGGGAGAGAACATTTGCGGGATGGAAGTTATAGTTCTTAGAGTGAGAGAGAGAAGAGTTTGTAGAGTTAAGTGTAGAGGAACTCTCTTCTCTTATAGGTCTAACCTTAACGATCATGCCAGACGATAGCGGGCACAAAGATTTATGGTATCGGTGGCTTCTCAGCCGCCGCGATGGTGAGGACCCTGAGCGACGAAAAGAGACCTTGGTCCGGCTTAGTCCGATTCGAGACAAGGTGCTTGAGCGTGGAGGCATTACTGACAAAGGCACGTTGCTCGACGTAGGGTGTGGTGATGGACTGATCGGGCTTGGTGCTCTGGAATCTTCTTCCTACGACGTAATATTCAGCGATATCTCATCCGATCTCCTCGACTTCTGTCGCGAGATTGTTACCGAGTCTGGACTTCTCGATCGCTGCCGATTTGAGCTTCTTTCTGCCGATCATCTCCACACAATTGCAAACGACTCTGTCGACGTTGTCACTACCCGCTCCGTCCTCATTTACGTCTCGGATAAAAGTAAGGCTCTTAGCGAATTCTTTCGAGTTCTCAAACCGGGTGGACGCTTTTCGCTCTTCGAGCCGATCAACAGTTTGGGGAATTCTGATAGAGAGCACTCGTGGATGGGGTATGATATGTCACCGATAATCGATCTCTACCAAAAAGTGCGGAAGGGAATGCAGAGAGAGGAGGCCAATATCACCAATGAAGAACGGAACCCAATGATTGACTTTGATGAGCGCGACTTGATTCGCATAGCTGAAGAGACAGGCTTCCGTCACGTTTTTCTCGACTATCATGTTGTTATCCACCCAACGCCACCCAGTCCCTTGAATTACTTCTATTCTACTCCTCCAAATCCAAACGCATACTCGCTGCAAGAAGCGATTGCGCGAACCCTGTCACCAGTGGAAGAGAAAGAATTCCTTGCTCACTTAGAACCGTTAGTTGAGCGTGGTGAGGGAAGGCGAAGAATGGCTTATGCCTACCTATACGGAAGCAAATGATTGAAGAGCAGAATCGCATAATGATTACTACCAACTATATCGATTCTCCTTTCGGTCTGATGCAAGTCTGTGCGACTGAGGAAGCATTAACTCTTCTCGAGTTTGCAGATCGATCTGATATTGAGAGGCAGATTGCTTCGCTGCAATCCTTTATAGGGAGCAGGGTTGAAGAGGGAACGAATAGTATTATCGAGCGGACTACGCTCGAACTTGCCGAGTACTTTGCAGGCAAACGTCAACGGTTTTCTCTTCCACTCCACACACCCGGTACGCCCTTCCAACAATCAGTCTGGAATGCACTTATTGATATTCCATTTGGCGAGACACGAAGTTATGGATGGCTTGCTCAGAAACTTGGCGACCCAAAGTCTGTTCGAGCGGTTGCCCACGCAAACGGACAGAACAGGATAGCGATTATCATTCCGTGCCACCGCGTTATAGGTGCTGATGGTTCTCTGACTGGATATGCTGGAGGTTTGGAACGGAAGAAGAAGTTGCTTCTGCTGGAAGGAGCAACAGCACCAGTGCCCGAGGGACAGGAAAGGTTGTTTTAAACAGATGCACCTCCCCTATTCTCATCCTACTGATTACGTCGTCCCCAACTTCAGCCACGACCCTATAATCTTTGCCATTCCTCCCTCAAAGTCACTGAAGCCAATTGCCTCATAAAACATTTTCGCATCCTCAGTAAAGAGAGCAACGTGCTGACCGTCGAGACTCTCTGTAAGCATCTCCACCATTCTCTTCGCAACCCCTCTTCTCCTGTAAGGCGAGTATGTCCAGACATCTACAATGTATGCGTTACAGACACCATCCGAGAGTACGCGAGCAGTACCAATAATTGACGAGTTGGCATAGGCAACAACTGCTTTGAAACTGTTCTCGAATGACTCACGGAGCTGTTTCGGCGTACGCAGATTGTCGAATCTATCTTCTACCAACACACGCTTCATTTCTTCCCAACTCACATCGGCGAGATCGGTTGTATACCGTATGTTGCTCATTAGCGTCTCATTTCATTTGATTTATCAGACGCTCTTCCTCATCGCCATCATATACCCTAAGTGGATCCCCTCATGATAGTTGTTGAAGAGAATCGCTTCGTCGATGTTGTGCAAGACAATACCGGTTGAAGTTTCGTACCTCTCAAACGATTCGAAGACTCCTTTCTCGTAGTCTTTCGAGAGCTGTTCTGGAGCTTCCACTAAGAAATCCATTCCCTCCCAGAATAGTTTGGGAGTGATCTTTTCCAGACCCGTTCCCTTTCGGAAGCTCTCTACAACTTCTTCTGACACGTGAAGCTCAAGTCCACTCAGCTTATACAGGATAAGTTGTTGTGTCACCACAACGTGGGCAGCGTTCCAAGCAATGTTGTTTGCATAACCCTGTGGAACAGCAAACAACTGTTCTTCACTCAGTCCATCCACAAGCTTTTTGACAAGCCCGCGAGCTATGCGGAAGTGTTCTATCGCAACCACAGATACTCCTTTTTTTGTTCGCTCTATTTTCTCTCTTAACTCACTCTGTACCGACAATAACTTCGCAAAAATGCTGGTAATGGGATCGGATAGATTGAGACCTGAACCTTTTAACGTAAGAGTTATCAACCCAACTTTACATGGCTTGATGCAATTGACTCAGTAGGAAGCAATGTGTCATCGAGTCAATATGGAGAATTTTCCTTTCGTTTCCGATTGCTCTCTTGCTGTAGGTATAGTGAGGCTTATCTTCCTTCTCTTTCGAGCAGAAACTTATTGTGGATAACGTTAATGCAAGAGAATCAGATCAATATTTTGCCGATACAAAACCTCCAAGAGGAGAGCTTCCACCAACTACTTGCCGAGCCGACGGCTGTGCTATATAAGCACAGTCCTTCGTGTGGAGTTTCCTTGTTTGCTCAATCTGAAGTACTACAGTTTGCTCAAAAGCACACAGAGATTCCCGTCTACCAAGTCGACGTGATCCAACAACGCCCACTTTCTACCTTGATAGCCACTGAAACAGGTATTCCTCATAAGTCTCCTCAAGTCATCTGGCTCCGTGAGGGCAAGCCTGTCTGGAATACCTCACACTTCAAGATTCGGGCTACAACACTTGCAGATGCTATAGCAAACGTATAACTCATCTTCGCCAAGTCTTTCCCAACTACGCTATCAAAACCTTTCACCCTTTCGTTCCAACATAGGCAACTGATAGATAGTCTCGCTCGACACGACCATCAAATTCACTCTCGATTACCTTCCCAATTGCTTCTTGCAAGCCAGTAAGACGCTTCTGTCCAAGAGTTCGGTGGTCGGAATACGTACCAATAAGCCTCTGGTATTGTTCTCTGCTGTATATCTCTTTCCACTGATATTCAAACTTTTCGATATTCGTAAAAGCTCCAATCGCTTCCATTTCCTCCTTACACTGGCGCATGACATCTTCTGTCGACTTATTTGTTTGAAGATTTCCCCACTCAGGAACTAATTCCTCGTAAACAGTTTGAATTCTTGCGTAGAATGGTGCGACAGGAATTGGGTGAAGGTTGGCAATGATACTTAGCTTTCCCTTTGGTTTTAGTCCCCTCACAACCTTCGTATACCCTACAATAGGATCAACCCAATGCCACGAAGTTGCTGCAATAATTAAGTCCAGACTTTCATCCCTAAGAGTATGGTTTTCAAAGGTGCTTTGAGCAAAGTGTACTCCTTCTATTTCGGCAAATTTTTGCCGGGCTATTCGGAGCATATTCTCACTCGGATCAATGCAGGTCACGTTCAATCCATATTGAATTAACCACTTTGTTGCTTGGCCTGTTCCACACCCGATCTCCAATGTCTCCATGCCCTTTTGTAAGACTGCTGCCCGAGCGAGTATCTCAAATAATTTGGTTGGATAGCCTGGACGAACCGCATCATATTCATCCGCAACTTGATCGAACATCACTCTTCTTCCTACACGATCAATCATTTTCTTTTCGCTCTGCTAACAGTCTTTCTTTATTGGACAACCTTACCCTACGAAAAGCTCTTCACAACGCGAATCAGTACGCCATGTATTCTGAAACTGTCTTCTGAAGTTATCCGAATTGGTTCATACTTTGGGTTTTCTGGAAAAAGCTGCACTTCTCCACCTGACTGCTCGTAACGCTTCACCGTCAGTTCACCATTTAACGAGCAGACCACAATACTCCCTGGCCGAACTTGCTTATCACGACTACAAACCAGATAGTCCCCTCGATCTATTCCCGCTCCAATCATACTATCTCCTGTCACTCGACAAGAAAAGAGCAACGTTCCCTCCCCTCGATCTTTATTGGGAAGCAGAAGCGTCGTGATAGCGATCATCTCTTCTATGTAATCATCACCAGGCACTGGACTCCCTGCGGCGGCTGGGCAGAGAAAGAGAGGTATTTTTAGACTTCTGTTCTCAATCTCGCTGTTAACCGCACTCTGGTTTCCTCCTCCTACTTCTTTGCCTTTAACAATATAGTCTATCGATATTCCGGTATATCGGCTAATTGCTAAGAGAACTTCTCCTCCCGGAATTTGGACTCCCCTCTCTATGTCAGATAGAAAACTTTGCGATATCCCAACATTTTCAGCGAAAACTTGCTGAGATTCCTTTCGATTGATTCGTTCAGCTTTAATTCTTTCGCCTAATGTCTCCATAGTTTTTTCGATAAATATTTTGCCGTTACCGATAAAGCGGTTATATTGCATCCGTTATTCCGGTAAAGATAGTTCGATTTATCGAAATAACAATAGATTTGAGTAGCAATCTCCTCTCGTTCTACCCATTAGCCTTAAGGGATGGTTGCTGTGGTGGCTTCCCCTATAGAGCGTGATTGGTCTGTTTGTCTTGTTCCCCCGCTCTAGGAACTGGTCAGCAACAATTACGCTCCCCATTCACAGTAACCATTCCTCTAAGGCTGTTAACTTGAGATACGCAGAGAGTATCGATTTACACGAATTGTTCAATCTTAACTGGTTTGTTGCTTTCGTTACTTTAGGTCGATCTTCTTGATCTGTTGAAACTTTGGTTCGCCACCACTCATATCCGTCAAAAGCTTTTTGAAGATCAAAACCTGATTCTCCTTCTGCTGCGCATAGAGTATCTCTCCTCCTTCTTCTGACAATGAAATGATTGCGCTAAGTGCTGTTGAAGGAATCCCGGCTTCGTCGTAATCTATCTTTTCCATTTCGTGGTACTCACCTTTTACAGCTGGGACTACCACAAACTCTTTCCCATTTATGGTAGCTATAACTTTTCCTTCAAAGCCATTACTTGTTTCTCGAACATCAAACTTCCACTCAAATGAAACGGGTACACTCGCTTCGGTACCACTCACTTTTGTTGTGTCCTCAATAGTACTATCTACTTCAGTCATCACTGAGTCTGCTCTTTCGGTCAGCGCACTATCTGATATTGTCGAGTCTTCAATCTGCGGAATTGAGTCAGTGCCTATTTCATCTTTTCTTTCATTCTCACTTTCACTGCACCCACCCCATAGTGCGCTCACGGCAATCAATACCGCTCCTAAATAACACGTTGTTTTTTTTCGCATACCTATCCCTGTTATATGGCTACGTTTACTCTATCAATAAGAAAAGCCTGCATCACTAATGGTGCAGGCTCTCATTATTATATAAGACTTTCTGTTATCTCTCCTCTTAGCGGAACAACTCTTTGATCATTCCCCACGAACGCTTTACACTCGAAACGACTTTATGCGAAACCGTGACTGGTGGTGAGTATTGCTCTAATCCTCCTGCACCAACAGCCTTTACCCTGTAGGTAAATTCTTTGTCGCCACTTGTTCTAAAGAATGCTCCGTTATCAACGAACGTATACCCATCAGCACTTTCCTTTGCAACAATGCTCCCAATTCGCCTATATGACGGAACTTCGTTGCTTCTTCGCTCAATCTCGAAAGTATGGAAACTATTGTCGCCTGTTGTTTTCCATTCAATTTGAATCTCTTCCCCTTTCGATTCAGCTTTGATTGAGCGAAACACATTGCTCACTGCATACGCAGTGCCAATTCCTATTACCATCAAGCTCATCAACGATATGAGTATCAGCCGTTTCATCTCTATTCCGTATATCTATTGTTTTAGCAAACATGCAAGTATAAGGTTTTCCACAGACGAAATCAAATTGAAATCATTTCTCCACTGCTATCAATCTCTATTGTTAATCCATCAAACCCAAGACTCATTTGTTTTGGCAAGTATTGGTTCCCTTCATCATGCTTCACATCGTGTGCAATATGTGTCAACCAGGTATGTTCTGCACCGATCTTTTCTGCCACCTGAATTGCCTGAGCAATGGTCAAGTGGGTTGGATGTGGTCGATATCGAAGGCCATCCAGGATAAGAAAGCGAACACCTTTCAACAGATCAAATCCTTCTTCGGTAATCTCACTACAGTCAGTACAGTATGCAAAGTCTTTGATTCGATACCCAGTAACATCCATTGATCCATGCTTAAGCGGGATTGGTGTACAAGTGATTCCACTTGCTGAGAATACCGCTTTATCGATAAAACTTACTTTAACTTGTGGCGCACTGCTTTCTTTTCGTTTTGTCTGATCAAAAGCGTATTCAAAAATCCTGCTCAGGTGAATGTATGTTTCCTGTGTTAGGTAAACCGGGATCGATTTTTTTGATGTAAAGTTAAATGCTCGAAGATCATCAAAGCCTGCAATATGATCGAAGTGATGGTGAGTATAGATAACTGCATCAATGCTTGCAATCCCATTTTCAATGCACTGTTGTCTAAAGTCACTCGAAGTATCAATAATTATTCGTTTTCCATCGATTTCCACCATCACTGATGGTCGTAAACGCTTATCCCTTTTATCATCTGACTGACATGTTGCACACTCACAACCGATTGTTGGAACTCCTGAAGAGGTTCCACTCCCCAGCACTGTGACCCTCATACTACCTTGTGGAATCTCTCTTTTCTTTTGATTTAGATTCACGTCGTTCCCCTTTCCTTTTGTATCCTCAACAGATAGAGTCCGTGCTCTACATCAATTGCTTTAAACTCAAGCATAGAAGCCATCTTAGTCGTCACAAATCCCGATTGGAGTGGCCGCAAAGCTTCTCTTTGTAGCTCTATCGATTCCACTGGAACTAACATTTCTCGCCGATCAATTCTATAGACATCGCAGATACTATTTGCCCATTCCCACCGTGAAACTCGGTTTTCCCCTGCGATATTGACTATTCCGCTAAGATTCTTCTCAATTATTTTCAGGATTGCGTAGGCGACATCATCTGTCAATGTCGGA
>JBFWSB010000120.1:0-11389 GCA_050248595.1 Kapaibacterium sp. (SeqCode) | reverse complement strand
CGGATAGATTCTCGCCGGAGGTATCCGTCCCAATCCACTGACTGTAAAGCGGAGTCCTGAAGGGGGAGGATCATCTGGAATATCGGGAAGTGTTTTGCTCCCAGTTGCATAGAAGTGAAGGATGTCGAGCCACTGCTCATCCTCGTAGGTAACAGGCCACTCCCTCTTTTTGAAGATTGTTTGCATGTGCTCAATCACGTCGCTCCACCTTCGCTGCGGAATACTTGTTGGCTCAACAACTGTGTGGCACAATCCACAGGTCACTGGAAGGTTCAACTCTACTTCCCAAACATTCCTATCTCGTAGAGGAATCTGGTTTAGTATGTGATTAGGGTCTTTCCCAACGTAGCCACCTTCGTTGACCTCGTGGCAGCTAAAGCAGGTAGCCCGTACTTCCTCTTCACTTAGCCCCCTCCTTTGCAAGGTATCGCTCGGAGCATCATCCTCCCCTGCCATGTGCCCCTGCACGTACATCTCAGAAACGGCTAAAACCTCAGCCTCAAACACCTCTCCCTGCTGAGGTCTATCGGCAGCATATGTGGCAAGAAACAGGAGAAGAACCCCTGCAGTAAGGCCAACAGCGCGAAGCATGAAGCGATGGTCAGTTTTCTTTTTCATCAATCCCAAATGTTCACAGAATAGATATTCATTCACGGTCAAAAAAGATACAGAGAGTATTACCGACTAAAAGTTCGTAGAAGAATAGAAAGGATAAACTCGCCATAAGAACTTCTCTATAGGCTAACATCTGTTTCTTTGGGTTGAGAGTCGGGAGATCGTCGCCGAACCCAAATGTAGAGGAGCACTCCCATCCAGAAGGCCGCAAGGAGAAGTCCGAACGATTCGCGAGCCTCCTCGATCTCAATCCAATTCACGTTAACCGCACCGAGGAGAGCTATCCCCCAAACTAAGTAAAGGGCAAGACCGATAGCAGGAAGCGGAGTATGTTTTCCAAAGATCGGAGGAAGTGTTACCAGTGCAGCAAAAAGATATGCAGCGATCCAGACTCCCCCATCGGGATCGTTATACTGAACCGCTGCAAAACTTGTGAAGATGATAGCAACAGTGATGTAGACGAAGCGCATCTCTATATTTCTCTCAATATCTTCTACTGAACCAGCAGCCGGAGCACTCTACGGCTGCTTGCTCCTTCAGCTTCTAACAAATATACACCCCGCGCAAGTTCTACGGGTGGAAGAAGTGCCGTGGAATCGTCAACCATCTCGAACTTTAGTGTTGCAGCAACTCTTCCGGCAAGGTCTACGATACGAACCACCCTCAACTGGTCCCTCCCCTTCCAGTGCAATCGCGTCGCTTGGTCAGGACGGAACGGGTTCGGCAGAAACTCCAGTCGATTTTCTCCAACTTCACCATCAACCGAAGAGGTGGAAGCAAGATTGACTGAGTCAATCCACTGATATGCTCCCGATAGAATCTCATTCCGATTTGGGAAGTCAATTGTGTGGCCAACGCCACTTAAAGGGTGGGCGAAAAGAATTGCGTTATTCTCTGCCAACAACTCGAGTGCTGGATAGTATCGAACTTGTGGTGCGTCGTTAGTTCCGTTGATAACGTAGAAGGCTTTCCCTTCTGCTTTATCCATAACTCCTTGAATATCGGCACGTCCGTTAATCGCCGCACCAATTGGGATGTAGCCACCGAAACGCCAACTGTTGGTCACTCCATACAGGTAAGTGGTTCGTCCCCCAACAGAAAATCCAATCACATATTCCCGTCCACGATCAACATTGTACCACGATTCGGCGGAGTCGAGTAACGCAGTAGTTAGAAGAGTGTCGGCCTGCTCGCTTAAGACATCGCCATCTGTCCCACCATCTGGACATACAAGAATCAAACCATTGGTTTCAGCGAACGCAATAAGAGTATCTCGCCAAGATTTAGCGTTCCATCGGAGTGGATTGAACGGGTGTAGTCCTAACATCAACGGATTTGCTTTGGCAGCATCGTAGCTCGAGGGGACGTAGATAGAGTAGCTTCGAGAGGTTCCGTTAATCAGAAGTGTTCCATCCAGACTCTGAGCCTGGGCAAGCACGAATCCACAGAAGAAAAGAGCAGTTGCGTAGAAAAATTTCATGCGATAAACGATTGAACGATTACGTGAATATGATTGTAGTCAAGATATTGAAGAGACGTGGTCTCACCTTCAAATGTTCCGCTATCGATGCTGAGTGCTGAAATCACCTTACCTTCAACCAGTAGAACAATACATGAGTGGAAAAAGATACGATATGCGGCAACTTCGCTGGATGCTCTACGGAGCTTACGGATTTACAGGAAAGCTGATAACGAGTGAGGCAAGTCGGCGTGGTTACCGACCAATACTTGCCGGAAGAGATCGTGAGCGTCTGCTGGCTCTATCAAACGAACACATGTTATCAGCGAAGAGCTTTTCTCTTTCTGACCAACAATCTATTGAAAAAGCACTTGAGGAAGTCGACCTTGTGGTGCAGGCAGCCGGACCTTATGCTGAGATTGGTGAGGCTATGGTGAATGCCTGCTTGCGAACGGGAACGAACTACGTTGATATTTCTGGAGAGTTAGGTCACTTCCAGAGAGTCTATCTGCGAGATGCTGAGGCACGTGAGAAGCAGATCACTCTCATTCCGGGTTGTGGTTTTGATGTAATTCCCACCGACTCAATGGCAGCATATCTCAAACAGAAGATGCCGGAAGCAATTCATCTGGAACTGGCTATCGATTCACTCGCGCAGTTGAGTGCAGGAACGGCAAAGGCTGCAATGGGTGTGATTGCCGGAGGAGGCTATGTGAGAGAAGATGGTCTGATTACGAAACGATCTCTCGGTGAAGTTGGCCCCAACATTCGCTTTCACCGAGGTGAGCGACGGACGATAACTGTACCTTTCGCAGACCTTGAGAGCGCATGGCACACAACAGGAATTCCTTCAATTTCCAACTACCTTGCCCTCCCTCCAGGAACCGGCTGGATAGGCTCTTTAGCAGGAGTAGCCCAAAAACTTCTCTCACTGAAACCACTTCGCCGTCTGGTAAACGCTGGAATTGACCTCGCACTAAGAGAAAAATCTCCTCAAGTGGAAGGGGAAGTATCTGTCTGGGGAAGAGTAACTGATAGAACTGGAAGACAGGTTGAATGTTGGATGAAAGTACCAGAACCATATCACTACACAGCAATCGCCGTACTGAACGCTATCGAACGACTCAGCACAGGAATCCCGCACGGAGTCCTCTCACCAACGCAAGCCTTCGGGATCGACTTTGCACTATCGGTTCCAGAAACGATACGGCAAGATCGGTTCCCGATTTAATGCTTTCGGGTGAATGAGGATATGAGTTCGTGGAGTTAAGTGTATGAGTATATGAGTGTGGGGGTGTATGAGTGGAGGATAGGTTGGTCATTAACCAGCTTAAGGACTATGCCCTGTGGGCTGTGATCTCTCCCCAAAAACCTGGCCACGAGATGTTGACAACGTCTGCGCCTGCTATCAAAACTGGCTCGGTAGCAATAAGCCCCGCGACGCCAGCCATCATTGCAAGGCGATGGTCACCGTTGTGGTGAAGCTCCCCACCTCCGCAAATCTGTTGTGAACCGGCAACTTGAAAGCCATCGCTGAACTCTTCTATCTGAACTCCAAGTGATCGCATCATTTCTACGGTTGTTGAAATACGATCAGACTCTTTCACCCGAAGCTCTTCAGCATTGCGAAGTGTGGTAACTCCAGAGGCTGCCGCACCGAGGAGGGCGAGGAGGGGAAGTTCGTCAATCAGCGAAGCGGGTGAGATCGAATTCCCATCCCGAACCTCGACTCCTTTCAACTCAGGAGAGTAGCGAACGCGAAGGCTCCCGACCGGCTCCCAATCACTTTCATTTACTTCCCACTGAACATCTCCTCCCATCTCTTGAACCACATTCAAGAATCCAATTCGGGTTGGATTTAACCCAACGTTCTCGATCTGAACGTCTGATCCCGGAACCAGAAGAGCCGCAGTAACGAGGAAGGCTGCCGAGGAGATGTCCCCCGGAATTGTGAGGTGCAGAGTTTGAGATTCTTCACTCTTAGTTCCATTGAGAGAAGCAGATGGAGCTACTTGCGCGATAGGATGAACCAGATCAACTCCTTCAACTTCATCAACTCTCCACCCAAATTTCTTCACCATCCTGAGTGTGTGATCCCGCATCTCTTTTGTCCGCCGCAGGGTTGCTCCCCCAACCGAACGGAGCGCAGCAATCACCAACGCACCGTGTACTTGTGCTGAAGAGGTGTCGATGATTCCATCTTCACTACTTCCACGCCGTACTGTCTCTTTGGTAAATCCCTCTATCGATCCATCTGCAATAACGGTTAACGGCAGTTTCCCATCCGTTGTGATAATTTGCGCCCCAAGAGTACGGAGAGGTTCGGCCACTCGACCCATCGGTCGCTCGGTAAGTGAGGCATCACCTATCAACTGAAACACTCCAGACTCACCTGTCAGGAATCCAGCCCCAAGCCGTGCTGTTGTTCCCGAATTCCCGCAGTCGATTGTGCAAAGTGGTGGGGGTGGTCTCCGAGTCGATCCGTCGATAATCCAAGCCCCCCCATCCTCTCGAATACTGCACCCAAGCTGTCGAATCAGGTTGAGTGTGTTGAGACAGTCGTGGGCAGGAGAGTATCCACGAATTACCGTCTCCCCTCTCCGCATCGCTGCGAAGAAAAGTGCGCGGTGCGTGATCGATTTGTCGCCGGGCAGACTATATCTGCCGGTTAACGGTTCGCGACGAGGAAATATCTTTAGAAGGTCTCGTTCAGAGTTCATCGTGAGAGATTACGCGAGAGAAGTTTGTGGTAGTTTCTCTACGCGAATCACATCCATGAAGGCACTTACCGAGAATTCCGCATTGCCAACGCCGGGTCGACCATATCCCGGAGGAGCTGGAAGATTATACTTCTCGAAAATTGTCCGCCACGTGTAGAGGAGTTTGACGAAGTACTCTAACGGTGGTCCTTCCTGTCGCCCAAGGTCGCTCGTCGGTTCTGGACACCAAGTGGTGAAGCGAGGAATGATTCCCTTGCTCATGAAGAAGTCCAGACCCTCTGCTGTAGATGCTATCGCGTCGTCAACCTCTACATATCCGTGTGGACGAGCCATCTCAACCCCACCAACGAAGTTCGGGATCACATGCTCTGGACCGAAGACATCGGCTGCGTCGACAATGCGTTTCATCCACTCGGCTCGGCCAACGTAGCGCGCCTTGCCGGGACATATCCAATCAAAGAGTTTCTCGTCCCATATCTCATAGTTTGGATGGTAGATCTGATAGCCTCCACGCTTCAACAACTTTGTCTCTTCTTTCGGGAAGGCTTGAACAACAGCCTTAGCAATCCAACGGCCACTAAACTTACTTTCGATTGCCTCGGCATAGCGAGCATACCATTCAGCCTCCTTCATCCCCTCAAGTGTCTTCGTGATAGAACCACCAGTAACGGTATAGGCTTTGGTGACCTTGTCGTGCTGGTTAATTAATCCCATCGCCTCAACAATATCGTCGAGCGATTTCACTGGAGTGTAAGGTCTCCCCTGTTCCCGCTGTTGACGGAAGTTCTCGTTCAAATCGCAGAACCGGCACTCCTCATCCCGTCCCCAATACTGACAAAGTCTGTAGACAGTTAAGTAGACAAGATAGCCCCACTCGATAGCTGGGGCTATCTCAGATATTTTCTTTCCACTCGACAGCTCATACTGATAGTACTCCGGTATCGGCGGGAACTCAAGGTCGGCCAGGTATACCTCGCCGCAGAAGAGAGCGAGCTTTCCCTCGTGCAGTTGCACCCGGTAGGGAGAAGTCGGCGAGACACGAACAGATGTGATTGTAGAACGGAGGTTGTAGGGGCCTCCTGTCATCTTTATCTCTTCTGGAGCACGGTAGGCTTCGTGTTCCTCCATATCCTCAAGTCGCACATAGTCGAAGGAGAAAATGAAGTAATCTTTCGGCTTATATCCACTTGCCACGCGAAGTGAGTCCTCACTGAAGGAGAGGCCAACGCGGAGGATGTCCTGCTTAATGATCGCCTCAATCGGCAGATCGGGAAACATCATCGCAAGCCGTTCCACTTCGTGGAGATTTGGTTGTGTTGGGTTATTCATAGTGTATGCAGTCTCTATTCAGAGTTCACGTAGCTTGTAGAGAAGAATTTTCTCATATACTGATTCTAATAAACCCGGGCCAAGTGTTGAGTGAATTACATAGCACGAGTCAACTACCACACGGGCAACATCATTTTCTGTCATAACAATTAGGTGATAAAGGTGAATACTACAACGCTAATTCCAAGGGACGGCCTCCTCCTTTGCGTTCTTTGCGGCTTTGCGTGAAACTATCTCCCAAGATACATAACCAGGCTTCGCATTACCGAACGATAGTTCTCCCTCCACTCTCTCCCTCCGTTTGCACCAACGATGTTCGTCACACCCAGAAGTCCAGTCACTGGAATATCCCCCGCTGCCCGAGCAACTGAGAAAAGTTCAAGGTTTTCAACATCCCCTTCTCGACCGAGTAGAAGTGCGAGGGCATCATTCTCGGTTACCCCCAACGTACAAACAACACGAGCATTCTTCAACTCTCGTAGCTCTCCTGCACCAACCTCAACCTCTGCTGGCAGCAGCCCCGGAATCCGCATCTCTCCTCGCGATGTATCCCCTGAACCGAGAGAGAGAGTAGTTGCCGAAATAATCTCACCAATCTTCAGACCACTTGCCGGATACGCACCGCACGTACCAAAAAAGATCAAACGTTCCGGCCTCTGTTCGAGAATAGCCTTGCACGTTCCAATTCCAGCATCAACAAGTCCAACTCCAGTGATTGCCGTCGTCACCCCATCTGGCAGCCCGTCAGGGAAGGCGGCATTCCGTTCGAGATCGGAAGAGAACAACCAGAGTGTACCGCTCATGCAAACTCCACAACAACATGTTGTTCGATAAGGCCAGCCTCGTATCCGTGGTCGAGAAGCAACTGCATTCCCTCCCGCGTATCCTCCGAGTAGGCATATGTCTCCTGATTTGCATACATGCCGAGATAGGTATCGAGCAACTCAGGGGTGGCAACTTCTTCAGGACGGTGAACGTGGTCGATTAAGAATTCTATCATCTCATCTCGATGTTCCAGCGCATAGCCGATTGAGCGTTGTAGCACACGGCTTGCACGTTCAATCAGATCGCCTCCGAGATCTCGCCGGATAACATTTGCACCAAGTGGCAGGGGCAAACCTGTCCGTTCCATCCACCACTCCCCTAAATCGACAATCTTCTTCAATCCATGCGCAGCATATGTCAACCGTCCCTCGTGAATAATCACTCCGGCATCCACATCACCACTCTCAATTGCTTCGAAGATCGCTTCGTAGGGAGTAATTGGAACTGGTGTCATCTCTGCTTCTGGAGCAATCAGCTTTGTCACGAGGTGTGCTGTAGTTCGGTTTCCCGGCGTTGCCAATCGCATCCCATTCAACTCACTCACCCCCCGTTCCTCGGTGGCAACGATCACAGGACCGTAGCCCCGCCCTACCGATCCGCCGTGGGGGAGCAACAGGTAGTGCTCGGCAATCAGTGGCCAAGCCGCAACCGAAATTGCCGTTACGTCAACCCGTCCAGAGAGGGCAAGGTCGTTCAAACTCTGCGTGTCATCCGTCACCGGCTGGAACGTTAGCCCTTCGGTATCGATCAACCCTTCAATTGCCGCCCGAAACATAAATGCGTCGTCGGCATCGGGACTATATGCAAGGCGCAGAGTTATCATTTTGGATTTTTGATTGCGGATTTTGGATTGGTGAGGTTCGCTGCTCGATCTGCTTACATCACTTCTATATCCTCAAGGCTTCTCGGATGTTTCGGATTTTTTCCATCAAGACTGAAAAGTCATCGAGGGGCAAGGCTTGGGCTGCATCGCTGCGGGCAGAAGCAGGGTCGTGATGCACTTCAACGATCACTCCGTCGAGTCCGGCAGCAATTGCGGCGAGAGCACCGGGGGCAACAAGACTCCGTCGTCCGGCTGCGTGGGAAGGATCGGCGATAACGCGAAGTCGCGTCCGCTCCTTCAATGCCATTGCCCCCAACAGGTCGAGCGTGTTCCGCGTACTCGTCTCAAACGTTCGAATTCCTCTCTCGCAGAAGATCACCGTCTCAGCACCAGCAGTCAGCGCATGTTCCGCCGCGCCAATCCACTCTTCCACAGTAGCCGACATGCCACGCTTCAGGAGAATCGGCATTCCACTACGCCCAGCCTCCTTCAACAACGCAAAGTTCTGCATCGATCTCGTCCCAATCTGGATCATCGCCACATGTTGAACGGCAAACTCCACATCGCGTGGATCAACCACTTCGCTGACAAGTTGCAGGCCGTAGTCGCGAGCAATTTCCGAGGCCATCTCAAGTCCCCCACCCCCCGGCCCTTGGTAGTCGTGCGGGGATGTTCGGGGCTTGTATGCACCTGCCCGAACGTAGCGAATTCCTTCGGAGGCCATCCGAGCAAAGATTGCGGAAACTTGTTCTTCAGTTTCAATGCCGCACGGTCCTGCAATAATGGTTAGTCCTTCAATTCCGGAATCGTAGATCGGAGAGTTTTCAGCCGTGGTAACGTGTCCATTCTTCGAGCTTGCCTCCATCGCAACTTCTACCCCCGGCATCTTTGCAAACTCCTGTATGTCAATCAATCCTGCTGAGTCATCTACAAGCATCAACGTTCTCCCACCGGAAGACATGCGAGTGATGTTTGCAGCACCGGCAGTCATCAACGCACGTTGAGCCGCTTTGATTTGGAGGTCCGTTGCATCTGTATGGAAAAGAAGGGATTTCATAGTTATCACTGAAGATGTTTGGGGGAGATATTCTCGAGGCTAATCCTCAACGTTTATCTGATTCTGCTTTATACGGCTTTATACTTCTTCGTCCTACCACTCACTCTCTCAAAACTGTTCAGCTATTGTGATTCAGAGCATAACGTCAACCACCACAGCTATTGCGAAGAGGATGCTGACGTAGCCGTTGAGATTGAAGAAGGCTATATCGATCTTCGAAAGATCTCCATTCCTCAACAGCCAAGCTTCGTAGAGAAGAATCCACGTCACTGCGGTTAGACCGAACCAGAAGGGAAGACTAAGGTTAGCAGCAATGCCAAATCCGGCGTAGGCAGCAACAGCCAGCAGGTGAACGAAGCGGACAATCCAGAGAGAGTTCCGCTTCCCAAATCGTGCTGGAACCGACCGCAATCCTTTCTCGCGGTCGAACTCTTCATCTTGAAGCGAATAGTAAATATCGAACCCTGCTGTCCAGAGGGTGACCCCAAGTCCGAGCAAGATCGGCGCCCAGTGGAAGCTGCCAGTTAAAGCAAACCAGACACCGATAGGGGCTGCGCCGAGACATGCGCCCAGAACAAAGTGGGAAGCCCAGGTATACCTCTTCGTTAAGGAATAACCGTAGAGAAGGGTGAGGAGAGGAAACGAGAGGAGACCACAGAGTTGGTTCACACCAAAGGAGGCAGCAATAAATACAACCGTAGCTCCACCGGTAAATATCCACGCCTCCCCTGTTGAAATCTTCCCGCTCGGCAACTCTCGTCTGTTTGTGCGTGGATTTAGGGCATCAATCTCGCGATCAGCAATCCGGTTGAACCCCATAGCGGCAGTTCGCGCACTGACCATGCAGACGAGGAGAAGGAGAACATCTACCCACGTCAGAGTTACTTCAAGCATCGTGACAACAACAATTGCCGAGACAACGGCAAAGGGAAGAGCGAAGATGCTGTGACTGAATTTAATCATCCGGCCAAACGTCAGCAGACGCTCCACTATGCCGGGATTTCTCTGTGATTGTTCCAACATGAATTATGAATTCAAGAGGTCGTGCTAATCAACGATCCAGCACGAAATTACGGTGGAGGAAGATGTGAAGACGCAAAGAATCGAAAGCAAGGGGGAGGAGAAGGCAAAAGTAAAAATTCAAAATTCAAAAAAAAGGAGCTCGACAACCTCTACTAATCCCGGCGTTGGCTAAAGACCAACGGCTACCTCTTTTTTGAATTTTCCCCTTTGAATTTTGAATTCCTCTCCCCTCTACCTTCCTCCCGACGCATCTGCTCCGACGCCGACAATCCTATCGTAGGCCAGTGAGGTTTGATCGCGGTAGTAGGCGAGGGCAAACCAAGTCTGCGTAGCGTAGACGCTGTTTCCCTCGATCAGAGTGGCTTCCGGCATTTCAAGGATTCCTTCGTCAACATTCCACTTGCCGCTGACATACTCGTACTCCTGAACAGCCCTCTTCATCCACCCTCGGGCAAGGTATCGTCTGGTAGTGGGATCGTAGACAAGTCGCCAATCCCACGTCGGCCTCCAGTTATTAAAAGTCCCGACAACCGCCATGTCGTCGTAGACCTTTTCCCCCTGAATATCGAGATTGAATTCAAAGTAGACATAGTCATCGTCGGTACTCTGAACGTAGTCGAAGCGGGGGAGTCCGTCGTTGTCATGTTCGCCGAACGTTGCAAAGCGTGGCTCATCGCTCACACGTGTAGAGACTGGACCATCGATTGCCGGGAAGCTAACCATATCAGTGAGATCAAGAATCCGGTGTTCGTTGCCGGAAGGGATATTGTAGAATTCGGCCAGAACCTTCCCTCCGTACCATGGGGACCACCTCGACCTATATTCACCCTCCTTCGCAATCTTCCGAGCAGATTGCTCATTGGCGACCATCGGTTGATCCCACTTCCCCTGTTCTATCAAATCAATCCCCTGAAAATTCGAGCTAAAGAGACTTAAGCCAGGAATAATCTCCACACGGGCAACCAGTCCATCCTGCGCCTTATCTGTCCAAGCACTTTCAAAGAAATCTGACTGCATCTGAAGGCTGACACCGGCCACACTCTCCACAGCAAAGAACCGTAGCTCGGCAATTACGTGATCTTCGTTATAGTAGTCGACAACTCGGGCTAAGTAATTTCCAGAGTGGAGAATATTGATTGAATTGGAACTTGCTGGGAAGGTAACACTTGCTTTGTAGTCGTAGTTGCGAGCCGTGAAGGGAGCCGGATCGACAATGAAGTCATTTGTACGCAGCCGGGAACGATCTTGAATGAAGACACTCCGCGTTGGATTCCAGTCATGATCGCAGTGCACCAGAATCAGCGAGAGGTTTGGGGGGAGGTCAGCAACCAGATCAAGCTCCAACGTCAGCGCCTGATAGCCAAATCCATCACTACTATTTGTTCCTCCGGGAGTAGCAACGCGAAGGAAGGGGGGTGTTGAACGCCCTTCATCCCCATGTATCCAAGCCCAGCGAACAGTTATATCTTGCGACTCTTCACTCGTTGGCGCACGCTCTTCCTCTCCAGATGTTTTACTTGTCACGCATCCAACGTAGA
>JBFWSB010000119.1:0-11424 GCA_050248595.1 Kapaibacterium sp. (SeqCode) | reverse complement strand
ATTAGATTATGCGAAAAAATCAAGGATTTGTCTTAGTATAGGACTCGCCCCACCATCAAGCTATTCAAACACTGGAATCAAAGGCGTTTGGTTTTGATTGTACCGACAGAAAACCCTATGTTTATCGGGAGCGTTCGGCGAAAACTATTTGAATACCCAATGTCTTATGAAACAGATAATACTCTGCGGAATGGCCATCTCCCTCCTCCTCATCTCTTCGTGCAAGGATGCACCAAACGAGCCAACACCACAAGAACGCTATGCAAACTCAAGCGGCCAGCCTCTCCCTGATATCTCTGACATCGATAACATTGGTGGCGTTCTCGGAACCTATCTTATCAAGCAGAACTTCGGTATCTCGATTGAGCAGGCATTTGCCCAGTTTGGCACAACAGGCTTAGATGCTGGAGAAGTTAGCCTGAATGGATATCCCCTCACGCAGCAACTCGTCAACGGATCTGTGATCTATTCCTCTTCTGGAAGCTCAACTCCTACGATAGATATTCCGGGTGTAGTGTTCGACGGGTCGGACCACGAGTTTACCGTTGTGGGGAGCAGTGACGTACCTGCAGTGACAGTATCAGTTCCTGGAGCTAACGACTTTCTTCTCTTGAAGCCTTTGTTAGCTTCACAGATCAATCGAGCCGATGGCTTAGACATTCAGTGGACCGGCGGATCGGCATCATCTGACGAACGAATGCTGATTAGCATCAGCTCGACAGCATCAAACCAGACGACAACCTTTATCAGCAAGGACGTTCCGAATAGTGGCAGCTATAGTTTCTCGACTGCTGACCTCGGCAATATCTCCGGCACTGTCGTGTTGAACGTAGCGAAGTACAGGATGGGAACTGTTGATGTCTCTGGAAAAACGTATGTTGCCCTTTCTGAAGTGATCTTCGCGCGAGCAATCTCGATTGTTCAATAGATTCGTTTGAACTGAATACAACTGACTGCTGGGGGCGTTCCGCACGTTTCGGAACTGAGAAGAACCCTTTGAACCTGATCCGGTTAGCACCGGCGGAGGGAAGCAGAGAACAGGTATCCCCTTCCTCCTCTCTCTACTTCTTCTTCAGCGCAACACTCAACTCTTCAGCACAGCTGAATTGTTGACGCAATAGCATCTTAACATCCAATACACTTCACAATCTCTCCCCCTACCAGAGATTGGAACGATTTTGAAGTACGATAAGCAGAACCATTAACAATAGCTCATAGAGAGAGAGAAGAACGTATGAAAACGAACGGTCACGACCAGAACGGTAAGGCTCAACTACCTTCGGAACGAGTGAGTGTGAAGCAGTTCCCATGTTCACAGAAAGTCTACGTAGTGGGCAGCCGTCCAGACATTCGAGTTCCGATGCGAGAGATTACTCTCAACTCCACACCTGCCTCATTCGGAGCCGAAGAGAACCCACCTGTTCTCGTCTACGATACGAGTGGGGCTTGGACTGATCCGACAATCAGTGTAGATACTCGCGAAGGATTGCCAGCACTTAGAACTCAGTGGATCGAGGAACGTGGAGATACCGAAATCCTTAATGAACTGAGTAGTGCTTACGGCCAAGAACGGATGAACGATCCGAAAACCGAGTCGCTTCGATTCCAACATATTCGCAAACCCCGACGAGCACTCCCCGGCAAAAACGTAACGCAGATGCACTACGCAAAGCAGGGACTTATTACTCCCGAAATGGAGTTCGTCGCCATCCGGGAAAACATGCGAATCGAGGAGTTGCAGCGCGAGGGGAGAATTCCATCGAAGCCGGGAAATCGTGGGGAAGGACTCGGAGCGATCATTCCCGAAATCATTACACCTGAATTTGTTCGAGATGAAGTTGCGCGTGGTCGCGCTATTATTCCAGCAAACATCAACCACCCAGAATTAGAGCCGATGGTGATTGGTCGGAACTTTTTGGTGAAGATCAACTGCAACCTCGGCAACTCAGCCGTTACCAGTTCAATTGAAGAAGAAGTTGAGAAGATGACCTGGGGAATCCGTTGGGGAGCCGATACGGTGATGGATCTCTCCACTGGAAAGAATATCCACGAGACTCGAGAGTGGATTTTACGAAACTCACCCGTTCCGATTGGAACAGTTCCAATCTATCAAGCACTGGAAAAGGTGGACGGAAAAGCTGAGGAACTGACGTGGGAAATTTTCCGCGATACGTTGATCGAGCAGGCTGAGCAGGGTGTAGATTACTTCACTATCCACGCGGGGGTTCGTCTCCCATACGTTCCCTTAACCGCGAATCGCCTAACCGGCATTGTCTCGCGTGGTGGATCAATCATGGCAAAGTGGTGTTTAGCTCACCACGAAGAGAGCTTCCTCTACACACACTTCGCCGAGATATGCGAGATCATGCGAGCCTACGATGTCAGCTTCTCGCTCGGTGATGGGTTGCGTCCCGGTTCAATTGCCGACGCAAACGATGCCGCACAGTTCGCTGAACTTGAGACGTTGGGTGAACTGACCGAGGTTGCGTGGGAGATGGACTGTCAGGTAATGATCGAGGGCCCGGGACACGTGCCAATGCACTTGATAAAAGAGAATATGGAGAAGCAGCTTGAAGTCTGTCGAGAAGCACCATTCTATACGCTCGGACCACTCACCACAGATATTGCTCCCGGATATGACCACATCACCAGTGCCATCGGGGCGGCAATGATCGGTTGGTTCGGAACGGCTATGCTCTGCTACGTAACGCCAAAAGAACACTTGGGGTTGCCGAACAAGCATGATGTTCGCGAGGGAATCATCACATACAAAATTGCTGCCCACGCGGCAGACCTTGCAAAAGGTCATCCTGCCTCACAAGTACGGGATGACGCACTCTCGAAGGCACGCTTTGAGTTCCGCTGGAACGATCAATTCAATCTGAGCCTCGATCCTGATCGTGCCCGCGAATATCACGATGAAACGTTGCCGAAAGAATCATCGAAGGTAGCCCACTTCTGCTCGATGTGTGGCCCACACTTCTGCTCGATGAAAATAACCCAAGACGTTCGCGAATATGCGGCAAAGCATGGTTTAGGAGAGACCGAAGCACTTGAGAGCGGAATGAAAGAGAAGGCGAAGGAGTTTGTGGAGAAAGGGAGCGAGGTATATCAGGAGATGTAGGAGCCGAGGAGTTTTGCGAAACTACAATTGTGGATGTCTCAACATTACGCACAACAAATTAGGGAATGAACAATGCACAAATTTGCTGTTCTGTTTACCAGCCTGTTTGCCCTGATAGTATTTGTACCTGCACTCTACTCTCAGGATCAAGAGACCGAGATCGACCTGGTGCATCCAATCGACCTTGCTCTCACAGCCTGCTTGGATATTGATTCCAATCAATCCACATTCGGGATGATGGGTTGCCTTCAAGTAGCAGAAGAGGCATGGGATCGCGAGCTGAACGACGTCTACAAAGAGCTTATGGGATCACTCGACTCGGCAGGACAGGAGAGTCTGAGAAGAGCACAGCGGGCATGGCTTGCCTACCGTGATGCAGAGTTCGAGCTAAACGGAAGTGTCCACTACGAAAACCTCGACGGCACGATGTACCACATCTTTGCTGCCGACCGGGAAATGGAGATCGTTAAACAGCGAGCACTTGAGCTTCGCGACTATCTCAATACGCTTAGTGACTTTGGGGATGAAGAAGAGTGATGAGGCTCCCTTAGTGCTTCTTGGTGCACTTGGTGGTGAAAAAATCCCCTCACCAGAAAAAGACCAAACCTGAGAGATACAAAATGGCGATTTCCGTTCGCTATCGATTATCGGAAATCGCCATTCTATCTACCTTACACGCTTGCTATCAAAATTCCAAAGCCGATTAAGCTCTCTATCCCCCACTCCCTGAAAACTGATCTCCCTTATCGGCAAAGAGTACGTTAAACGTAGTCATCGAACCATAGCAGCGCGTGATGTACTGCTGAAGCTCTACCTTCTCTGCATCGCTCAGTTCGTTGTTGCTGTTGATCTTCTGCTCCAACACGCGAAGCTGATTTCGCATCATCACGATCTTGTGGAAGAAGGTCTCTATCGGTATCTCTTTACTCTGCAACGACTCATCTCTCGGCTTCATTATCAGCTGGCCACCATTCCAACGCGCTCCAAGTCCTTTCACTGTCGCTTTCGGATCTTCAATCCCAAGTTTGTCTACAACCTGCCGTGTGACATCGGTAACGAACTGCTTTAGTGGAATGGTCAATCCCTTCACGTCAATCTCTGCCTCGGCGGGAGCAAGTCCGCTCCCGGTTGGAGAGACTGTTCGCTTGTTTCCGTCGTCGAAGGCGATGTCGCAGGTGTGCTGCGTTATCGCCACGACTTTTCCGGTTCCGTATGCCGGGTGACGAACCTGCATACCTATGTGGAGTGTTTCAATGTTCATAGTCTGCGATAAATGTTATGCTGGACAAGTGGTTATTCTTTTGCGTAAGTACTTACTCCTCCAATTCGTTCTCCCCCAACAACAACTCTACTTTCCTTGCATTCCAACTGGAGGTGCTCCTGTCCCTGTTGAGGCATCAATTGTCTCGTCGGCCATTGTGATCACATTCAGGCGTGCGGTAATTTCAGGAGTCATCTTGCTATCAGTTGTGAAGAGGTATTCAACTCCAGCAGGAGCTTTCTCCAGTGTGATAGCAGTAGCCGTTACCTGAGTAGAATCTCCCGGTTGCAACGTCACAGGCTGCTTCATACTAAAGGTCACATCAATAAGGGTAGAGCCAGCAGCTTTCGGCGGCTGTATGGTTACAGCGTGATCGCTCACATTGCGGAGCGTGATTGTTGCACTCCCTTTCTCACCCGGCTTCACGTTGATAATCGAGAAGTATCCCGGATCGACCTCAATCTCCTGAATAACATTTGCTCGCAAGGTCACTCGGCGTGTGCCGCCCGTTGTAGAGTCACTCGTCATGATGTTAACGTACTTTATATACTCTCCCTTTCTTCCGTGCACATCCATCGTCACTCCAACGGTTGCAGTATCACCCGGCATCAGCAGTTCCTTATCGATCTCCGTGGCAGTACAACCACAACTTGGCTTCACTTCAAAAATTCGGAGCGAGTCACCACCAGCATTCACGAGCTTCAGCTTATAGTCAAGTTTGCCACCGCCTACATCTCCCCAATTGATTGTATCCCCCCCAACAATCTCTAATTTGCCTGGGCCGCTACCTAAGCCACCTGCTTGATTCTGATCTTGGCATCCAATAGCCGCTACACCAAGTAGGACAAACGTGAAGGCAAGCACTCCGTTGAAAAATAATCTCTTCATAGGATGTTTGTGTAATGTTGATATGTAAATGATACAGTGGAAAACGTTTTTGACGAACCAACGATATGTGCTGAAGATTCAGCCGATTACGAAGAAAGCGATTCGCATGAAGTGTAGGTTCACGCGAATCGCTTCCATGAATTTTAGGGAATTACTCCTTGCCGTTGATCGAGACCATCTCTACTTCCATTATCAACGTCTCGGGAATTGCTTTGGCAGCCATATCAGGATCGGATACAGCATCGGGTGGAATCCAGAGCTTCCAAATAGCCCCCACTGGCATCTGAGTCAAGATCGTGACCCATTCGTCGGGAGTTTCACTTAGTTTGTAGATCAATGGTTGATCGGTGGTACGGGAATTGTAGTAAGGTGACTCTTCATCCCACTTGTAAGCCACGATATGAATGCTGACGTTTGCTTTCTCATCAGCAACCTTCCCTTTCCCCTCAGCAAGAACCTCGTATTGAATCCCGCTCGGCAATTTTTTCACCTGTGGACGATTCGCATTCTCATCGAGCATTGCCCTCTGTTGAAGAAACGATTGTTCTTTACTCTCCTTCTCTGCAATGCGCTCTTGCTGCATTCGGATTTGCAGGGCGAGAACATCGTCGTCGGTTAGCTGTGAGGTGTTTCCATTGAGGCAATCGGCCAAGCCGACAGAGACAGCAACTGGGTTCAACGAACGATTGGTGGATCGGATGCTGTACCCGAAGTTATAGCCAATCGCATAACTTACACTATCATTTCGAGCCTTCATTCTGTCGGGAAGATTGGTAGTCGGTGTGCCATAAATCACCTTCGGAATATCGACTGTTGAGTCGTTCTTCTCGTAGATATCCTCAAGCCTCTGCCTAACTGATTCAACAATTTGATCTACTTGGCCAAGAGTGAGCTTCGGTTCGAGATACTTCAGTGCATCTTCCGCGCCAGCAATAAGAATTCGATAGTTCAAGACAGGTTTTACTGGACCTTCCCTCTTCACCTGTTCACTGAAACTCCATCCAGCCAAATATCCAACAGAGTCTTGAATCGTTTTCAAGTAGTAGCTACTACCATTGGTTCCCGGTCCACTACCTTGAGCATAGGCCGCCCCAGCACTACAGCCAATGAGGAGGAAGAATAAAGCAACTGATTTAATAGACATAGTTTTTCCTTGAATAAACGAGCCGAATGACGTCTTCTCACAGCAGAGATTGCCGGCAGAAGTATCAATATCCTAAATCCTAATTCACACGAACAAGCTCAATTTCATAAATCATCAGCTGATTAGGACCAATTTTTCCACCAAGTCCGCCACGACTACCATATCCGAGGTTTGACGGAATGTAGAGCAACCACTTACTCCCCGGCTTCATCATCATCAACGCTTCGCTCCACCCCGGAACAACTCCAGCCACCGCACACTTCACACTCTTCCCTTCCTCAGTCTGATCGAAGATTGTTCCGTCGAGAAGCTTGCCTACACATCGAACACTTACCGAATCCTTGATTGTTGGTGAAGCACCACTCCCCACGGCAAGGACTTGATATTGGAGACCACTCGGTGTTGTTTTAACTCCGGGCTTCGAAGCGTTATCTGCTAAGAATTTCGCCTCCTCCTTTTTGCTCTCTTCAGCAAACTGTGCCTCGAAATCTCCTGTCCTCTCCACAATCACTTGCTGAAGCACTACTAAGGCTCGTTGGGCGGCGGAGTCAGGAATCACAGTCTTCTGTCCAGCCAGAACATCGTTGATCGCCCGCGCTATCACCTCACGGTTTACCGAGATACCGAGTGCTTGAAGATTTAGCAGTGCTGGCATCAGTGTTCTATTCACCATATTCAAACCAAGGGAATAACTAACACTGTCAGCCGCGGTGTACTCGGTAGTCTTTTCAAGTAGCTGATTGCCGATGGTACGCCCCACAAATTCCCGATTCACTACCACCCCCTGTTCACCGAACGTCTCGAAGGATGGGATCAACTCGGTCACTGTGAAGTTCATGCCAATAGCGTAGCTGACGCTATCGGTCAAATCCTTCAAACTATTCTGGCTTTGAGCTACAGTTGCTAAACCTGAGAAGAGAAGTGGAAGAACCAGAACGAGCTGAAGAATACTGTTTCGCCTAATCATTTGTCCCCCTTAGTAAAGAGAATGTACTTGAAGGAGAGTGCCTTAACTGCCCCCCCTGCCTCTGCATGTTCCCTTACTTACGGCTTCTTGACCGCAACAAGTTCCATGTCAAACACCAACGCGGCTCCAGGAGGTATTCCCGGTGTCCCCTGTTGCCCATATGCCAAGTTAGAAGGGAGGAAGACTTTCCACTTTGCGCCTGGCTTCATCATTTGCAGTGCTTGAGTCCATCCTTCAATAAGTCCTGAGACGTAGAAGGTTCTGGTTTCTCCCTCTTGGGTTTGGTCGAAGACTGTACCATCGAGGAGAGCACCACGGTACTTCACTACTACTGAATCGGTGGCAGCTGGTGGCGTCCCACTCCCCTCCGTAATTACCATGTACTGCAATCCGTTTGCCGCTACCTTAACACCCGGTTTCGATGCATTTTCAACAAAGAACTTAGCTGCTTCTTTGTTATTCTTTTGAAGCATCTCCAACATATGTGCCTGCTGCCAGCGAACTAATATCTGCTGCCCAGCCGTTTCGCTGATTAGCAGACCATCTTCGGCAATAACATCTCGCATTGCCTGAATCAGAACCTCGACATTGAACTCGACACCCTGAGCCTTCGCTTGATCGAGGTTCGGCTTCAGTTGAGCCAGCGCGAAGTTGACACCAACTGCGTAGCTGGCACTATCATTTAAGTTCTCAAGGTTGGCTTGAGCAAAGCCAACAGAAGAAGTGAGGGAAAGAAGAATTCCCAACGCAAACAATCGAACTATCATCGTTGAACACCTTTGCATAGTTTTTCTATTCACACAAACAAATAGGTTGAAATCTTAATCCGAAGAACTATTCCGGCAACAGCACCAAAGTTCTGGTTGCTGTTGCCGGTTAGTTGACACTCTTGTTATTGCTTCTTGACTGATACGAGTTCCACATCGAAGATGAGAACCGCACCCGGAGGAATACCAGCTGTTCCCTGATCGCCATAGGCAATGCTCGATGGGATAAAGAGTTTCCACTTTGCTCCCGGCTTCATCATCTTCAGCGCTTCCTTCCACCCCTCGATAACCCCGCCAACCATAAATGTTCTCGGCTCACCCTCTGGTGACTGATCGAAAACTGTCGAGTCAACAAGCATTCCCTTGTAGTTGACAACAACCGAGTCCATATCTGTTGGCGACTCACCACTCCCCTCTTGCACGACAATATACTGCAACCCACTTGGGGTTACTTTTACGCCTGCCTTGGACTTGTTCTCATCGAGGAATTTTTGGTTCTCTTGCTTCTTCTGCGCAGTCATGTTTTCCTGCCAACGGACTAAAACTCCCTGAGCAACGCTGTCCAGAAGCATCCCCTTGCCAGATGTGTCCGAGAGAACATCGCGAATAGCGGCTGCGAAGATTGCTCGATCGATATTTACTCCCTGCTGCGATGCCTGATCCAACTGTGGCTTCAGCATTCCCTGAGCAGCATTCATGCCAATGGCATAACTGGCACTGTCATCTAAACTTTTCAGTGCGACCTTTCCTCCAGGATTATCGCATCCAGCAATGAGAAGAACGGCTCCGACGACGAGTGGCGTGATAAAACGCTTCATGTTGACGTACAAAAATTGGTTGATAGTGGTCGAATGAGAAAAAGCTCCCCTCGACTTTTACGAAAGCTTCAAAAATAGTAAGTAGAAAGATGCCCTCGAAGGAATCCTCCTTGCCATTCCGTAACAACTCATGCTCTCTATTTCTGCCGTTCAGCCACAAATGTTCCGTTCGGTTGTATGAAAATCAACCGCTTGACCTTTCCACCCTCAACTTCAAACCGAACAGAAAAGCCCGACATATTAGCTAAGTAGAAGTCGGTAAACTTGCCTACAACTTCTTTTTTTGGTTGAAGTTGATACTCGGGCTGCCCCGGCAACGATACTGTTAGGTTTGAGTCACGGACGCTCACAACGGCTTTCTGTGTCTGGAGATTGTAGCTTCCCGCAAACTGCTTCAGATAGTTTGGATTGCTGAGTTGGGGTGAAGGAAGTTTGGTGAATCTAATCGGATCGAGTGTCGATTCAAGTGGAACTTCTAAAGCAGCTACCCCACCGGCTGCGTCGGGCTGAAAAGATAGCAGAAGTTGAACAGCCCCCTTCTCTTCCTCAGGGTCAGCACGAAACACATCGTAGTGGTAGTGGCTAAGGGGAAGGCTTTCGCCGTGGAAGGTGGCAACCAGTCTCTTCCCTTCTACCACAATACGAATAATACCATACCCCAAATCTTCATACTCACCAGCATACTCTTCAAGTGCCCACGATGGTGAAGTCCCCTTCACACGAGCAACATCTTCGGATTGTGGTTCTTCTGAACTGTTATCAGCCTTAGCCTTCTGTTGTGCTGCTGCTGTCGCTAAGTGGTTGTATGGCTCTAAATCCAACAACCTGTCGGCAATATCGAAGATGCCAAGCTGCGGCAATCCACTTGGCTGGTTTGTCAGAATCACAATTCCGAAATCATCATCTGGGAGAAACGCAACGTGTGAGACAAACCCATCGATTCCACCACCGTGGTGAATCAGCCGGTGCCCTCGATATACGTTCATCATCCACCCCATCCCGTATAAGTTGAAGTGGAGACCTTTAATGCTCCCCCCACCGGGAATAATTGATTGAGGAGAGTGAATCTCGGAGAGACTGGTAGGAGAGATTACTCTATTCCCTTTGTAGTCACCACCACTTAAATTCAACTGGAGCCAGGCTGCCATCTCATCCACACTTGCGTTGATTGATCCGGCTGGGCCAATCGAATTGATATTCTTGAAGTCAATCACTTTGCTTTTTCCCTCAACCTCAGCGTAGGGCATCGCGTAGTCATCACTCTTTTGCATATCGTCGACACTGAAGTTTGCCCTTCTCATTGAGAGAGGATCAAAAATCCGCTCCTTCACAAGTTCTTCCCAGCTCTTCCCGGTCACCCGCTCGGCTACTAACCCGGCAGTCATGAACATCAGATTCTGGTATTGCCACTTCTCACGAAGTTCAGCAGTCGGCTTTAAATAGCGGAGCCTTCGAAATAGTTCCTCTCGGCTGAAATCAGAACCATACCACATTAAGTCATGCCGTGGAAGGCCAGATTGGTGGCTAAGCAGATCGCGAAGTGTGATGTGGTTGGTTGCATATTCGTCGTAGAGTCGAAAGTCGGGGAGGTAATCGATGACACGCCCATCCCAATCGAGCTTTCCTTCGTCGACCAGTGTACCGATGACAACGCTGGTGAAAGCTTTCGTCGTTGAACCAATAGCAAAGAGCGTAGAAGATGTAGCCGGAAGTCCTTTCTCAATATTCCGTTCACCAAATCCTTCTGCCATCAGGATTTTATCCCCCTTCACGATCACAACACCCATTCCGGGAATATTGAAGTTCTTTCGAGACTTCTCAAGTCCCATGCGAATCTCCTCGATTCGCTCTTCAAGGCTTTTCTTTGAGCCATCACCGTCTGCCTTCGCTCGGCTAAACTTCGCATCAAACGTCTGGTTCGACTGCGTGAACTTCCCAACCATCTCATCCCCATCTGCCGATAGACTCAACGTAAAGAGTGGATTCCCCGGAATTCCTCCACCAAGTTTGAATGAGATATCGGGAAGTTCTACCACAACATCAGTCAGCGGAAAGTTGTTGACTTTTTGAGCTGGGATGCTGTAGAATCCGATCCAGCCTTCAACCGATTGCAACGTAATTGCAAACTCAAGAGCCTGTCCCGGAAGAACGACTTCTCCCTCCCACTCTCCTTCAATTGTGGGTTGTGCAACGAGTGTGACAACAGTAGTAAGATAGAGGAATGCAAGTGTTAGGGCAGAAGTAAGAAGTCGTACTGGTAACCGCATAGACAATGTCCTGTTGTTTGTGTGTAGTAATCGCATATTGAGTGGCCCCTTGTTCGCACCTTCTGGAGATTGTGTTGCACTTCAACTGCTCAATGGTACGATAATTGATAGAGTTTCTGCAAGAGTCTCTATCTTTGGTAAGAATTGCTACATACAGATTTATCATTCACAGTACGAGTGTAAATGAT
>JBFWSB010000118.1:0-11438 GCA_050248595.1 Kapaibacterium sp. (SeqCode) | reverse complement strand
GAGCGTCATAAAGTCGGCAACGTTCCCCGGACCTCTTGTTTCGTATACGTCAGGAGCCTCTAAGTCGAGCGATTCTCTCAGCAAGTTCCGGATCTGTTCGGACATCTTCTCATCAACTTCTAACCGAACAGCTTTCCCCCACTTACGACGGCGGATTTGTTCTTCCATCACCTTCAGCAGATCGTCCGCCTCCTCCTCTGCAATTTCGATGTCGGCATCTCGCGTTACGCGAAAGGTGTTGCTGGAGACAACTTCCAGACCGGGAAAAAGAGCGTGGGCGTGGGCGGCAACAAGTTCCTCAATCAAGACAAAGTGGAAACCAGGCTCATCTAAAAGAACTGGGATGAAGCGCCCGAGAACTGCCGGCATTTGTACCACGGCAAAGTGAAAGCCCCCATTCTCTGGATCGGAATAAAAATTTCGCAGAACGAAACCGATATTCAAATTCCGGTTGAGCAAGTGAGGAAAGGGGCGTCCGGGATCAACTCCGAGGGGAGTCAGCACTGGCAACACCTCCTGCATAAAATAGTCTTCCAACCGCTCTCCCTCTTCTGCAGGAAGCGACTCAAGTTCGCGAATCGTGACCCCATTTTGTTCCAGTCCGGGGAGGACTTCGTTCAGCAGGCAGGCATCTTGCCGTTGCAGCAGAGGTTCAAGTTTGCGGTGAATTGCGTTAAGCTGTTCCAGTGGGGTAAGGCCATCTTCGGCAAGTTCCACAACCCCAACCGAGACCTGCTCGCGAAGGCCAGCTACGCGAATCATGAAAAATTCGTCGAGATTTGAGGAAAAAATGGCTAAGAACTTCAGCCGTTCTAACAAAGGATTCGTCGGATCTTCCCCCTCTTCAAGAACTCGTTCGTTGAAGCTAATCCAGCTTAGCTCACGGTTAACGTAGTATTGGGAGTCGCGAAAATCTGTGCGCACCAGAAACTCATCCGGCTCAGCTTCCCCCAATTCACTCGGTTCATCTTCTCGGCCATTCTTCTGGACCAACTCCTCACTGGCACGCAAATCTGACATAGTCAACATGATTATTCAAAAAAGTACAAGGGGGGAAGCTACTCTTTCAAACAATAGATGTCAAGTCTTCTAATGTTATATGTTCGTGATTGTCACTATACCCGCTTTGATACACGTCGAGAGTTCTCAAACCGTCAGAAAGCCCGAAATTGGAGAAAGAGGTTATCGCGAGGGGGGGAGTCTCTGACATTCAATCAACTATCCATCATATAAGCACAACGAGAAATTCTATGCACAATCTTCAGCTTTCACCGATGTACGACCCAACCCTGGTTCAGCCAATGCGGGATGAAGTAACCGCTCTCGGCGTAAAAGAATTGACTAACTCAGAAGATGTAGAGCAGGCAATGGCGAACGAGGGGACAACTCTTCTCTTCATCAACTCGGTCTGCGGATGTTCGGCAGGCAGTGCCCGCCCGGCACTTCGTCAGGCAATGGCACACGACACACTCCCCGATCAAGTCGTCACCGTCTTTGCTGGACAGGATCGCGAGGCAACCGAAAAAGCACGAAGCTACGTTCACGGAATGCCACCATCATCACCAATGTTTGTTCTCTTTGAGAATGGTGACGTTGTTCACGCTATTCCGCGCCACCACATCGAAGGCTACAGTGCCGATCAGATTGCAGAGAACTTGAAGGGAGCATTCAATGCATTCTGCGGACAGAAGGTATAAGGGCAAAAGCCGCAAGTAGAAGCAAATAAAGTTAGAGCCAGGTTCTCCTTAAAGAATCTGGCTCTACTGTTTGATAGCCAACAGATAGGATAGAGATGAAAATCTCCCACTCACAAAATCCCCACCCTCCCCTACTTTTCTTTTTTCATCGGGTTGACCGTAACCTTCACTCCAACAGTGTTCTTTTGGTAGACAGTGAAGTCCTTCTCTTCGACAACGCCTTCGCTCTGATTATCACTCCTTTGGATAGCCTCACTCGCATCAACATTCTTTGATGCAGAAAAACTCTCTTCTGAGGTCATCAACTTTAAGCTTTGGCGTTCTGAGGGTGAGGTCTTGTTCTGAACGTTTTTCTCCTCAGTCCTTTCAGCGGCAACGGAAGGCTGAAGTGTAGGAGAGACAACTTGTGGCTCTGCACGATCTTGATCCTCAGCCTGCCTGAGAACTTCAATTGGAGGAGGCATCCTCTCGTTCACCCTCTCGTTATCTCCCGCAGGGTTCAACGTTACGAACGTTGCTCCCCCAACAATCGCAACAACGAAAAATGAACTGAGGAAGACTTTGCTCGACGCGAACTTCGCTAACCAAGATTGTGTGCTAACCGAACTACTTCCGGCAGGCATTGCACTCGCAGCGAGAACCCCCATTGCACGTATGCGGGAACGCTCGCTGTCGTGTTCTTCCCTCAATACTTCACGATCATCGAGCAGCACATTCTGAAGGTCTTCGTCCAGAGGCTTCACCCTTCCATTTGTCCCTTGATTCTCTCTGTTCTCTCTCGTTCTCATCGTTCTGAATAATCGTTGTAAAAGTTATTGACCTCTGCAAACCACGATCTACTATCAGCAACTATCTTCGTTTTGAAATATTCATGGTTAGCGACCACACAATCTTCACTTGCTCTCCACAGAATTGCGGAGAACAAACTCCCGCAATTCCTTTCTCCCCCGCGACGCTCTCTTCCAGGCAGCATCGACTGAGATGTTGAGTATTACGGCAATCTCCTCGAAGCCGTAACCGGAGTATATGTTGAGGAGGAGAACCTCCCGGTATTTCATCGGCAACAGATTCAGCCCCTCAAGCACAACATCTTTTAGCTCATTCTTAGCTTTTGGATGTTCCACTTGCAGCTGTGCTTCCACTTCCTGCGTAAATCGCCTCTTCCGTTTTTCCTTCTTTATGTAGTTCAAGGAGAGATTTCTGGTAATCGTCAGGAGAAAGCCGACCGGGTTATGGATCTGCTGGGGGTCGGATCGGAGCCGGATCAGCCGCTCCCACACCTCTTGCATCACATCTTCGGCTCCAGAAGAGTCGCCGATCATTCGGGCAGAGTACAGGTAGAGTCGCTCGTGGTGCTGATCGAAAATCTGAGCAAAAGCGGAATCATCCCCCGCAAGGAACTCCTCCATCAGCCTCCTCTCTCTCAGAACTGATAACGGTTCGGCCACAGTCTCCTCTCTCTGAAACTGAGTCTCCGATAGATATGTTGCCGACAGACTCATTGGCTACGTGGTTGCTCTCTGTTTACTCACTTGCTTTATACTCGAAGACAAGCAGAATGTAAAATCCTGACAGCTTCAACAAAAAATATTTTTTCTTTTCCCTGCATGTCAGGAATGTTATGTGTTTAATGTCTATTAGGCTGTAAAGGTGAAATAGTACTGGAAACTGTGATAATACTATTAACAGGAATATCTGGAAGCCCTTAAAAGGCACACCTCAATTCTTGATTGATGTGAGATATTCACTATACACTCTTCATAGCCTACTAAACTTATTGTACCAACATGAACAGAAACTTCCTTCACATTCTGACTCTCTTCGGCGTGATTCTCACCCCGATTATCGAAACCGGTTGCGGCGATCGCCTGCCAGTAGAACCTGCACCATCAGTTATTATGCCTTTAGCCAAGGGGAACATCTGGGTTGGCAAGCTGACAACATTGGCTGAAGATGGCTCGGTCGTCAGCACTATTTTCGACACGATAGAGGTTCGTGACGAGCGGACAATTACAACAGCAAATGGAGTCTCCACTTGGTATTTGTGCGATGACCTTAAGGGGGGTGAAGAGCTGTGGTATACCAACACGAGCAGTGGACTACAGCTAACAAGTGAGGATGGATTAAATGCGATAGCAAACGGAGGAGAGGGATGTAGGTGCGACTACCTCAACGCTCTCTATCCGGCAGAGAGAGGAGATACCTCGGGATCGTTGCCTAAAGCAAAAGTGCTCCTCCCCAACCCAGATGATCCGGCGAACCCATTAGTAATCGACCAGATCACAGCATACTACGTTGAGGCAGTTGATACAGCAACAACAGTTCCTCTCGGCTCCTACCGCTGCAACGTCTACCACCTCAAGATACTCGCCCCTTCAGATGCCCGCTTTGCCAACGCAACCCCGTGGTACTATTTAGCACCTGATGTTGGACCGGTAAAGATCGAGTGGTACGAAGGAGGGGGTCCCGAAACAGGGCGGATGACGAAGAAGTGGGAGTTGGTGGCATTAACGTTGCATTGAGAGTATCAATCCTGACTATAGCTGATCGGAATCACTTTCTCAGACTCGTTTGCACAATGTGCGGACGGGTCTGTTGTTTTTCATGAGGGAGGGCAGTAGATTCATCTCCTCATGATTCGCGTGCAACCAGGGCATATTGTTCTTCTCTTCCTCTTCTATCTTGTCTTCCACAACGTGGAACTGAGGGGACAAGGGAGAGAATCCGCTCCCCTATTCGGGGCGTTTGTCTCTTACGAATATGGTCTTCCCCTCACACTGGAGCGATCACCCGGAGCTGTTGAGTGGTGTACCTTCTGCGACGGAACGGGCACTTCGTACGATCACCGTGGACGCTTTGGAGCGTTTCTCCAACTCTCTAACAGCAAGAATATGACCACAGATATCCGACTGAGCCTCGGTATCTCTTCTGGAGAGTTTACCTCCACCTCATATATAGCTCCACTTGTCGATCCGGTAACGAGCAGCACCACGCAGACCGATCGATTCTTTACCGTCAGCTCTCTTGTAGCCAATATTGAGGGGGGGCTTCAATTCAAATGGAATGTTGTCGACCGCCTGAAAGCTGGCTTTGGCCCTTGGCTTTCGTACTCGTTTCTCTCCAGATTTATTCAACGCGAGTCGTTAGTTGCACCGGCAGAGATCACCTTCCCTGGAACTTCTGAGCGGACACGAGTCGTCAACGAAGGGGCGTTGCTCGGCTCCGGCCCGATTTCCTTCGGCGGAACACTCTCTACCTCGTACGAATTCCTCCTCTTCGGACATCTCAACTTTGCCCCAGAACTCTACACACGAATTGATGCGTGGGGTCTTACGAATGGACTGGGTCTACGTTCACTGAGTGCCGGCACAACTTTTTCGTTCAGTCAGAAACCACCCCGACCTATTCTACCCGCTCTCTCCCTCCTTCCTCCGCAGCCGATTCCACCACCACCTCCTCCCCTCTCTCACCTATCGACAGAAGTTGCGCTGCACGCATCTGATGCTGAGGGAAGAGAACTTGAAGAGATTCAGCTCCTCGCGCGGCAAACATTTTATCACCGCCACACTCCCCCAGTTACTGATTGGATTATCGAGGACTACATACTCCCCCCGATTGGCGTTACTCCAAGCATCCGAGCCGACGCAGGGATTCGTTCTTGGAGCTTGTCGATTCGCCAAGACAATCAGGAGATTGCCTACATCACAAGTGAGGATGAGAATCAAGCACTCAACTTGAGTCTCGATATTGTGGATGGGAAGGTTCCAAGAGCGTTGATTGCGGAGTTGATTGTAGAGGATTCCACCGGAGCCATGACTGCTGCCCGAGATCAACTTCTCTTCTCAACCAGCGAAGCTGCAAGTAATGTGAGCTATCCAGCAGAGCAACGAGTGGAACATCAGTGGGTTCTTCCGATTATTACTTCAGAAGAAGTAGATCAGAGTAAAGAGATTCTCCCCCCCGCTCAACTCGTTGATCTGTTTGGTATGAAAGGGGAAGAAATCATTATCGTCCGATGTTCTGATTCGGAAACAACCCAGATTTACGCAGAGAGACTCCGGAAGAGTCTTCTCCAGATTTCCCCTTCACTACAGGTTGTTATCGGCACTCTCAACGATGAAGTGGCCACTCTCCCGGGTGAGAAGTTACCCGGCAACTCCCTTCTCCTCATCCTTCGCCATCACTCACCTATGGAGAACTGATCAGCTCCCCACTTTTCGGACGAAAGATTCCGTGAAGAATTCATACGTTTCGGAAGGGAACAATCCTGCTATATTGGGAGTCACGTTCGAAATGGACGGAGAAAATTCACAGGGGAATTCTTCCCACTCATTTACCATCAAGCTGCAAGAGAACGATCATGATAATCGGAGTACCTCGCGAAATTAAGCCGAACGAGAACCGTGTCGGCGCTACACCTGCTGGCCTCCAGCTTCTTGTCCGTGACGGCCACACTGTTCTTGTTGAAACCAACGCCGGAATTGGCTCGGGCTACAGCGATGCCGACTACGAGGCAATTGGCGCAAAGATTGTCGGGTCTCCGGCTGACGTTTACGGAGAGGCCGAAATGATCGTTAAGGTGAAGGAGCCGATTGCTCCAGAATATGGACTTATCCGCGAAGGTCAAGTCCTCTTCACCTACTTCCACTTTGCTGCAAGCCGCGAGTTGACCGAGGCAATCATTGCCACGAAGTCAGTGGCAATCGCCTACGAGACAGTGACCGCGCCGGACGGGTCTCTTCCACTGCTGATTCCGATGTCGGAAGTAGCCGGACGGATGGCAACGCAGGAAGGGGCGAAGTATCTTGAGAAGCCAATGGGTGGTCGTGGAGTTCTCCTCGGCGGTATCCCCGGAACAAAGCCAGCAAACGTGCTGGTACTTGGTGGAGGTATCGTGGGAACCCACGCGGCAAAGATCGCCGCAGGTTTCGGCGCGAATGTCACGATAATGGACAACAACCTCTACCGCCTACGCTACTTAGATGACGTGATGCCGAAGAATGTGGACACGATGATGTCCACACCACACGCCATCCGCGAAGCAATTCGTGAGGCTGACTTGGTTATCGGTGCAGTCCTGATTCCGGGAGCAAAGGCTCCGTGGCTGATTACGCGCGAGATGCTCTCGGAGATGAAGCCGGGATCGGTAATCGTCGACGTTTCGGTCGATCAGGGAGGGTGCGTCGAGACATCGAAGCCAACCACACATGCCGACCCTGTCTACGAAGTTGACGGCATTGTTCACTACGGCGTAGCAAACATGCCGGGAGCAGTTCCGTTCACTTCAACTATCGGTCTGACAAACGCCACACTCCCCTACATGCTAAAGCTGGCAAACCTCGGCTACGAAGTAGCTCTTCGGGATGACGCCGGTTTACGCGAAGGCTTGAACATCCTGAACGGTGTGGTCACCTACAAGGGAGTTGCCGAGGCATTCGGTCTCGAATATGTCCCAGTTGACACCGCCCTCGGAATGACCGAAATGGCAGGATAAGACCATAACAATACAACGCCCTCGCCAAGTCCCCCCTCTTTGGGGGGATTTAGGGGGGCAAACAGCATCACATCGACTTCGACTTCGATCTCGTCAAGTCCCCCCTCTTCGGGGGGATTTAGGGGGGCAAATCATAAAGAGAAAAACCATGGGACTAACAAACTTCAACCAACTTCCCGACCACGCACGACTCTGGGCTTTCACCTCAGGGCAGAAGTTGAGTGAGGATCAGCAGCAACTTGTAGAAGCCACTGTACGTGAATTTCTCGACGGGTGGGCGGCGCATGGTGCAGACCTGACGGCAGGGGCAGAGATCGTTCACGACCGTTTTCTTCTCGTTGGAGTCGACCAAGATTTGACAGCCCCCTCTGGTTGTTCAATCGATGCAATGACACGATTTCTTCGTGACTTCGGGAACAAGATCGGAGTCGATTTTCTCGACTCTCCAAACTGTTCTTTTCGAATCGGGGAGGAAATCACCTCTGTCGACAGAGCAACCTTTCGCAAGTTAGCTGAAGAAGGAAAAGTAGATAGCGACACAACAGTCTTCGACTTAACCGTACCGACTGTCGGCGATCTGCGCGCAGGGAAGTTTGAGACATCTGCGGACAAGACTTGGTATGCCAAAGCCTTCCCACTCAGCCAACCAACACCGTAGCTTCTGGGTAGTTTTGTTTTCTTTCTCCTCTCTCAATGCAAATATTGAAGTCATCACCACCCCACATTATAGAAGCAACATGACAGACCTTGGTGTTTCTTTCTGCCCTTGGTGGCGATCTTCTTACGGCAACCCCTTTTAAAAGACTGAGGGATCCGATTGAGAGACTGGGAGCTTCAGCTTACCTAATCAGGTCGCTTTAAGATCGAGAACTTATCTCCCCGCGCCACGGTATCATATCGCGACCAAAACTTGTCCAGAAAGCGACTCTTCTCTTCACCTTCTACTTCGTCGGGATAACCACGCACAACATAGGGGGGATACTTACCCTCCACCGTGAGCATCTTCTCGATCAGAGCATCGGAAGGGAATCCGACGTAGACATCGCTGATCCACGGATTAACAAATGCCGGAATCGTCTGCGAAGTAAAGTGGAGCATTGGCAAATCAGGATAGCAGAGGAGCGTATCTCCCTCAACAATTCCTACCTCCGCCATAGCTTCGGTCAACTCATTGTAGGGTCGCGTTAAGGATGTATCCGCACATAATCCTGCAAGGGCTGGAGCTACGAATGTTCCCTGCTGATTGAAGACAAAGCCACGATTGTAGAGTCGTGAGACGAGGAAGAGGGATACAATGTTCGCAAAGAGAATGATAACCAGAATCTTCACCCACTCCTCCCTCTTCCAGAGTGCTATTCCCTCAGCCACGCCAATGGGGAGCAGGAGCAGAATCGTAAAGTTCAGACTGAACGTCATGTTGTTCGACGAACCAATGTTCATGAAGATCATGAAGAGAATGGCTATGACGTAGAGATAGTTTCGATGGGATGATTCTTCGCTCTGCTCACTCTTTTGTCGTCGCACTGTGATAATGAAGAGAAGCAAAGCCAAACCAATCGGTGGAGGAAACATCCCCATCTGACGAAGGTTCAGGTAGATTGTGGCTCCAACAGTGATGAGAGCGATTGCGATATAGGAAAGGTGTCGTGTTTGGGGTGATACGCCCCTCAGTCCTCGGGCAACGAAGAAAGCCGGAACAGCAATCCCAACTCCTACACCCAACACTTTCCCGTATCGAATAAGCGAATCCACGAGCAGGCGAGCTGGATGGTGGATATTCTCCCCACCTGCATTGTTAGCAGTATCCGACATCATCGATAGGATTCCACTAACCATTGCGTCGAGCTGGCCAACACTATGCAGATAGGCTATGGCAATCCCAACTCCCGCACCAATACCTGCAAGGGCACTCACTTGCCGTTGAATCACAACTCCCCACTCAACTCCCGACCTGCGCTCCATAAATCCTCCCACCAGATAGAAGAGTGCAAAGAGTCCCGAGGGCAGTCGAGACATCGGAAGGAAGGCGAAGAGAAATCCACTAAGAAACATCAACAGGAATTGGTGGGATTTTGCCCTAAGGGAGCGAACGTAGAAGTAGGTGGCCGAGAGCGCAAAGAGGGGTGGAACGAAATAGTAGTTTGGAACCAGATGATTTGTCCCAGACATTAACAACAAGAAGCAGAGAAGAATTGCGACGAGAAGATGATTCCGCTCGTAGAATTCCTTTAAGATTCCGTAGAGGAGAAGAGCAATTCCTACATAGCAGAAGATGACAGCGATGCGGAGTGAGAGGATAGAAAACCCTGCAAACTCCATCCACCAACCGGAGAGAAGACTGCACAACCAACTCGGATCCCAGAATGCTGCATCGGGATGTGCAACTATCATCCAAGATTTTGCCGCGTGCCACCCGAGATCACTTAGATGGACATTGTAGAAAATCCACGGCAGTATCAAGGCCGGGATGAGCAGAGTCAAGATGACCGTGCCTGGAACGCGCTTGAACATTGGCCTCTAAGTTAGAGGGTGTCAGTGTAGAAGAAGTCTCTTCTCTTCCCTTTACTCTCTTAGGATCGCACCCACCGCATTACCTCCCGCACACTCGGACGCTTACCGTAGAGTAGAATCGCAACTCTGAAGACCTTTGCAGCAGCCCACGTTGTCGCAATTGTTGAGAACATAAGAACAGCCGTTGTTCCAATCAAGGTAAAAACTGATGGCATTTTCACCACAACGCGGAGCATCATCAACGTTGGAGTGAGGAAGGGGACGTAGCTGAGTGCCTCCACATATCCGGCATTTGGGTCTTGCATTACAATTGCAGCAAAGGCGAGCGGAGCTACCAGAAAGATTGTCAGATACTGGGTCACAAGCTGCGCCTCTTGCTCGGTAGTGACAAGCGAGCCAACACCAATGAAGAGCGAAGCGTAGAAGATATAGCCGAGAGTAAGGTAGAGAAGGATCAGGGGAAGAGTCGTGAGAACTCCAGTAAGTACGTCGGACGTAGCGGCTCCAGAAGAGATAAAGAAGAAAGACCCCAACGCACCGAGAATTCCCCATACTGCAACCTGCGTAAGACCGAGCGCACTCAGTCCTAAGAGTTTCCCCCACATCAACTCACTTGGAGTTACCGTGCCGATGAGAATCTCCATGATCCTGTTCGACTTCTCTTCAACCAGACCACGGACAAGTGACTGGCCAGTTGTCATAATCAGAATCATGAAGAGAATGATCCCAACGAAGGCTGTGAGGAAGGTTGTCATAAACTCTTTCCCAAAGCTCGACTCATCTTCTCCTTCAGCCGTCAACTTCCGCTGCTTTACCTCCACCGGTATCATAAGCGTGGCGTACTCTGCCGAGTCGATGCCCGACTCGCGAATCCGCTCACCAGTTACGGCACTCTGCACACTATTCTCAACAACTTCAGCAACCCGCAAGTCGCTCAGGTTTGGACTGCGCCAAACAAATTCTGGCGCACTTCTACTCCCACTAATCTCCAAGAATCCTTCGGTGGCTTCACTCTCGGCATCGGATACTGCCTGTGCAAAGAGAGAGTCGGGTAGAAGGGAGGAATCACTGTAGACCTTTGCAACCCAGGCAGGGGTTCCGTCATCCAGTTTTGTTCCTGACTCAAGCTGCAGTGAGATTTGTGTTGCGTAGAAGTTCGTGTGATCTATCACCCCCACCTGCTTCGTCTCCCCCGGCCCTTGGTTTATGAGGATTGAGGGAACGAACCCAAATCCCAACATCATAATCGGGAAGAAAATCAGTGAGAGGAGAAAACCTTTCGAGCGTACTTTCTGCAGATACTCCCAGCGAGCAATTGTTATCATTCTACTGCGATTCATTCTCCCCTCCCTTGATAGTCTGCACTGAACTTTCGCTGACCTCTCTTCAACATTTCTTGTGGTGCGTTGGCTGCGCCGACGGTTCGAATAAAAATTGCGTTGAGCGAGGGGCGCACACGTTCAATTCTTCCAATCCTGATTCGATTTCCGATGCCGGCAAAAAGATCGTTGACCTCCGCCCCCTCTCGCAACACAAGTTCAGCCTGGTTCCCCAGCACTCTTCCCTCAACAACCTGAGGTAAGTCGGTGAGGAAGCCCCCCTCCCCTTCGTATTCCACAACAACCGTATTTCCACCATGCTCCTGCCGCACAGCCTCTACCTCCCCCTCCAACACAACTCGCCCTTTGTTAATCAGGGCAATGCGGTCACACAAACGCTCAGCAATTTCCATCTGG
>JBFWSB010000117.1:0-11487 GCA_050248595.1 Kapaibacterium sp. (SeqCode) | reverse complement strand
TACTGAGGAATTGCTGACCTTTATATCCAGTCTTTTCCGTCACCATAATCACCCACTGCGAATCACCCCACGCCATCGACGTAACGCTCCACCCAGAACGACTAAGTTTCTCAAGCTCACTTGTTGGAAATGTTTCGCTCACCAGCACTTGTTGGCGTTGTGGCTGGAGAGGTTGTGAGATGCTTATCACCCACTGCCCCCCCCCTTGATCGACATCGGTGATAATCTTACCATCTTTTAAGACGGCATCGATCTTTACTTGCAGTAGAAGTGGTGAGGCAGCTCCATCCAGTATCTGCCCTCTGGAAGGGTATCCTTGACTAATCACCGTAACCCACCCACCGGAACCACCACTCAGAATCGTACTGATATACTCCTGCTGATACCGAGCACGAATGTCACCCCACGGTATATCTGTATGGATAATCACGATCTGATTCGACAAACCAGACTCCCGCGTCATCACGACGGCTACCTCATCATCCTGAGCAACAACTGGGATTGCAGCCAACAACAAGAGGGCCCCAATGATGCAGAATTTTCCAAACTCTTTGTTCAATATTCTCATAATACCTCGTAAGGCAGTTAGCATAAGTTTCACGGCGGAGGAGACGACCAGTTATTCTCCGTGCAACATCTCTGCTTCTAAAGCTCCTAATTTAAGGACATCGACCCGATTCGCCCCTATCGAATAGAGGTATCCTCCGTGATAATGCGTCGCAACAGGTATTGTAGAAGAATCAAGGTAGAGAGAGTCTTCTACGACATGATCTGTAATGCGATAGAAGAAAAGGAGAGAATCGGCAAGTGCAACCAAACTATCTCCGCCGATTGAGAACGAGCGATATACTCTGTCCCTCGGTGGGGGAATCGTGCGCAACCAAGCGCCGAATGGATCATACACCTTGATTTCTCCTCCGTCCAGAACGTAGACGTTATCGTTACCGTCAAGTTCCAGAGAGGTAGGATCGACAAGCCTTCCCTCCCCCGAGGTAATATCCCCAACCGAGCGAACAAACTCACCAACTGAGTTGAAGATTGCAACCCGATAGTTCTCTCCATCGAGAACTACGATATCCCCTTGGCGTGAGACGGCAACGTCGAGAGGGTATCCGAAACGTATCCGCTCATCAGGACTATCCCGAGTGAACAATGTGGTGACATAGTCAAGCCGACGATCAAATCGTTGGATCCGGTGGTTGTTGTGGTCGGCAACGAACAGATCTGTGCCACGGCGAGCGTAGAGAGCAACTGGATGGTCGAACTCTTCAGTTCCAGTACCGAAACCACCAACAGCATTGAGTGAATCACCTGTAGAAGAATACTTCACTACAAGATCGCGTCCAGCATCTACCACGTAGAGGTGCCCCTCAATGTCGTGATCGAGATCAACCGGCTCAGAGAATGAGCCGAAGAAGAAGAGGAGAGGTATAAGCAATTCCATATAAGGCGTTGCGACGACTTACCAGTCGATAGCGTGCAAGAGTAACCGATGGATTTAAAAGTTCCAAGTAAAGCTTAGCACAGGGGCAATAAATGGGACAGGAACTAAAGCGACACCGAAGTCTGCCGATGCTTTTTCGTTGAACACCCGAATACCAATCGCAGAAGCAGTGTTCTGGGGTCGGGTAACATCATTATTCCAAATCTCTCCGAAGAACGCCATGTCGTCACGTCCGAACAACGGGCCATCGATCCCGATCGCTACCCCGAGCCTCCCCTCGTAGCGAAGTACAAATCGAGTTGTGTCCTCACCTGGCCCATAGAGTTCGATTGGGGCAAGCTCATCTCCAGATACTCTGTAGAGGAGCATAGCCGACCACCTGCCATCTCCAAGTTTGTTTGTAGAGACAGCGTAGAGGTGGGCATACGGCTCGCGCGTCGTAAGGAACGTGTATGTAGCACCTAACGCAAGAGCACTTGACTCACTCCGCTCAACAGTAAATTTTGCCCCAACGTGATAGAGCTGAGAGGAGAGAGAGAACGTAGGGACTGTAGTAAGTCCGGCAGTAATTGTTGCGATAGAATCGAGGCCGAACCCACCGTAGAAAAATCCAAGTTCGTAGTTGCCGATAAATCCACCGGGACCGTTCGGTAGTGCGGTTGGCATCAAGAAGTGGTGGGGGCGCTGCTTGTAAGGGCCGTTCACTGGAATAAATTTTTCTATCAAACGTTTGGGAACAACAACCCGGTTGAACTCCGTCTGTATAGTCAGCGTTGTGTCTGTACTACCCACTACATTCCCCCGAAATGAATCCCCACTCTTCATCAGGACAATGAACTTCAACGTTGAGCGCTCTGCCTCTTGAGCTATCGCGGTGCTGTAGGTAGAGAGGAACATCCCCACAACGAGAAGGAGGAAGACAAATGGAAGCAGGTAGCCGAGTTGGGTGTTCTTTTGATATTGCATAGTCAGTCTTATTCCCCTGTAGTTTCCACCCGGTCACGCAATAGCACTCCCACAAAATCTGAATTGCCTGCACCGGACGAAGCGGTAATCTGATGCTCTCCTTGAAGAATAGGATATCCTACTTCTTTCCTTTTCCTGCAATCAAATCAATTAACTGATCGAAGGGAACCTCGCTCTGCTCATTTGCTTCCATCTCCTTCACCTGCGCGACTTTAGCTACCATTTCATTCGATCCGATAATAATCGCGCGCGTCGCCCCCTTGCGATTTGCCTCCCTCATCTGTGCTTTCATCGAGCGTCCTAACAGATCGAATTCCACGCTGGCTCCGGCACGGCGCAACGTTGCGGCAGTCTCTACAGCCCAACGTCGTGCATCGTCGTCGAGGGCAACGATGTAGGCATCGATCTTTCCAACACTCTGTGGCCCAGAGTTGGCTGCTTGGATTGATAGAATCAGCCGATCCAATCCACACCCAAAACCGATTGCCGGAGCTGGCTTGCCACCAATCTCTTCAATCAAATTATCGTAGCGTCCTCCGCCGATCAACGTATTCTGTGCCCCCAAATCTCCCCCAATAAATTCGAAGACCGTTCGGGTGTAGTAGTCCAAGCCACGAACAAGACGGGAATCTACTTCGAAGTTAATTCCAGCCGCAGTCAAAAGTTGCTGCACCATCTGGAAGTGGTCGCGCGACTCTTCTCCGAGGAATTCGAGGATGCTTGGCGCATCGGCTGTCGCCTCAATATCTTCCTCCTCTTTCGAGTCGAGAACGCGAAGTGGATTCTCCTCCATCCGACGTCTGCTCTCCTCGCTCAACCGAGCCGAACGCTCACGCAGGAACTCTACGAGCGCGCGGCGGAACTCTGTTCTCTCCTCCGGCATTCCAAGCGAGTTGATCTTCAAACTATAGTTGCTCAGGCCAAGATCGCGCAGCAAATCATTTGCTACGCCAATCACTTCGGCCTCCGCTTCTGGGCGCCCCGCCCCGATCAGCTCAACACCAAACTGATAGAACTGCCGATAGCGTCCTGCCTGCGGTTGCTCGTAGCGGAATGCCGGACCAACGTAGTACCACCGAGTAACCGACTGCTGTTGTGCAATCGAGTGCTGCACATAGGCCCGCGCTGCACCGGCAGTCATCTCAGGGCGCAGACTAAGGGAGAGAGGGGGATCAGAGCGATCGAGAAACGTGTACATCTCCTTGCCGACCACATCGGTTCCCTCGCCGATACCACGTGTGAAGAGTTCAGTCGACTCTACGTAGGGGAGGCGAAGTTCGCCAAACCCGTAGCGTCGCATCAAATCACGAATGACATCTTCCATCCAGAGCCAGGTAGTGGTCTCTTCTGGAAGCAAATCACGAAATCCTTTTAACGTTTGATAGTTCATTGTTTCTTGCAGTTCCTCACTCTACGCCATCTCAAAATATCGTTCTTCCTCTTCGCGAAATGTCTGGATCACCTCAACCGGAGTTTTTGCCTGCAACAACCGCTTGCGGAAGGATGCACTGGTAATCAGGCGACGGATACGGCTTAGAAGTTTCAAGTACGTTCCCACGCGACTATCCAATCCAACCAACAGAAAGACAATCCGAACAGGTTGGTCGTCGAGCGCACGGAAGTCTACCGGATCGCGCAAGATTGCCAGCGCGGCCATGATATCCGACACTGCTCCGGTCTTCGCGTGCGGGATGGCAACTCCCTCCCCAATACCTGTTGTTGCCATCGCCTCACGGTCGAGCACAGCTTGCCGAACCTGGACAGCGTCAAGATTTTTTGGTGACTTCCCGAGCATTACAATCATCTTCTCCAGAACCTCTTCTTTGGTTCCAGCTTCTAAGTCAATCGTAACGCTTCGCTCGTTCAATAACGATGTGATGTGCATGATTTTTAAAATGTATGAACGCGAAGATACAAAAGAGGACTCGCTCAAGAAGAAACGGTATCTTTAAAGTACATGAGTGAGTGAGTTGAGAGTGTGAGGCATTGGGGAAGATTTCATCTCTACGAGAGAACAATAGAGAGGATATGTTTTCGCAATCTTTCTTCATCGTTATTGACGCTATCACTCAACAATCAATTAACGACCCTATTACTAACCGCTCTCGACTGTGTCTCTTATTCGTTCTATTTCTGGTCTGCGAGGTTTTCTCGGAAAGGGGTTGACTCCCCAGAGCATTGTACGCCACGTGGCAGCCTTTGCTGAGTACACTGGATACAAGCCAATCGTTATCGGTCGCGATGGCCGCCCAAGTGGAGCGTGGATTGAGCAGATCGCGATAGGGACACTTACTGCCTGCGGAGTCAAGGTTTCATCGCTTGGGGTTGTGCCAACGCCAACCGTTCAGATGGCTGTAGAAAAATCTGATGCCGCAGGGGGCATCTCTATCACTGCAAGCCACAATCCGGCAGAGTGGAATGGCTTGAAGTTCCTCAACAGCGAGGGTGTTTTTTTAGGATCGGAAGAGTGCAATACGTTCTACGCTCTCGCCGACAGGAATTCAGGAACTTTTGCAGACGACAAAGGTCTGGGAACTGTCACTGACAGGAGCAGCTTCGTCCAGACTCACCTAAATGCTACACTTGCTCTCCCTTTCTTGCAGAAAGAGGCGATCCAAGAACGAAAGTTTTCCGTGGTGGTCGATGCTGTCAACGCCTCAGGATCGTTCATCGTCCCTGAACTTCTCCACAAACTCGGCTGTTCTGTCATTCCGCTTCACTGTGATGGAAGTGGCAACTTTCCCCACACGCCCGAACCACTACCGGAAAATCTGACATCTCTCTGCGATGCGGTTCGCGAAACTGAAGCCGACTTCGGGATAGCCGTCGACCCCGATGCCGACCGGCTGGTGTTGATTGATGAGCGAGGAGAACCGATCGGTGAGGAGTATACGATTACGCTCGTGACAGACTTCATGATGGGATGGGAGAGAGAGGAAGGGAGAGAGTCCCCAATTGGGGTTGTGAACCTCTCCACCACTCGTGCTGTGGAGGACGTGGCAGCTCGCTACGGAGGACGTATCGTCAGAACAGCGGTCGGTGAGATCAACGTTGTGGAGGGAATGAAGCGGGAGACCGCAGTGATTGGTGGTGAGGGATCGGGGGGAGTGATTCTTCCAGCACTTCACTACGGACGGGATTCACTTGCTGGTGTCGCTATCACGCTTGCTGCATTGCAGAAACATGGCGGCACGCTCTCCGAACTTCGGGCTTCGCTCCCAAGCTATGTGATCGTTAAGAAGAAAGTACCGTTGGGGGGAGGGGATGATCCCGCACAACTTTTCCAGAAGATTGAGGCCTCCTCAGAAGGTGCGGTAAGCATGAACAAGACCGATGGACTCCGGGTCGACTTCGAGAAGTCGTGGGTTCACCTTCGCATTAGCAACACCGAGCCAATTCTCCGAATCATTGCCGAAGCTCCAACGCGAGAAGAGGCAGAAGAGTTGGCAACTCGATATGAGAAGATGATTGTTGGGGACAAGTAAACGATCCTAATTGGAAGGGGGACACTCAAGTAGTTGATCGCCCCCTTCCAGGACATTCGATTGCTACTCTCCTGTTATCTGCTTGGCACGGCGTTGCTGAAATGCTTTTAAAATGAGACGGAAGAGAAGTGAAGCAATAAGTAGTACGGGAAGGGCAATAACTGCAAACCGAAGCAGTACCACTGCAATTGCTACTAATCCATCGATTCCCTCATCGAAAGCATTACCAATCTCCCCTGCAAACGTCTCCCTCTCTTTTGTCCCCACAGCCCCCGGCTCAACCATTGTCACAACCAACGTTGACAGGCTCACCTGATTTCGAAGGTGGTGCAATCTCCCCTGAGAGCTTTCAATCTCTCTTCGTACAGAAGCTAACTTCTCTTCAACTTCAACAACATCTGCGAGCTTTCCGGTTTGCTTCGTAAGTAGGTCAAGCAACCGACTCTCAAGCTGTTGTTGTGTGTTGATGCGAGCGTGAAGGTCAATAAACTCCTCTGTGACATCTTTCGCACGTATCTGCTCAGACTCTACTCTTCCCAGAACTCGCACAGACTGGAGAACCGAGCTAAAGCTGTCGGAAGGGATACGAAGTTCAACTTCTCCCTTCACTGTTTCCCCCGACGACGCTTGGCGAGATACATTCGAAACATACCCACCGTACAACTGTGCAAATCTCGTCAGTCGTTCTTCTGCACTATCCAGAGCCTTTACCTGAAGGTGTATCGAGGCGGAGTACACAATCTTCCGTTCGTCGACATCAGTTAGTAAGGGATATAGTCCATCTCCTGAAGCATTCAACGTTAAATCATCACCCTCAATGAAATCCTCTAATGTCGATGAGCCGGAATAGTTCGATTGACCTTCTTCCCTTCCCTCCTCTCTTCCTTGACAGGCCGCAATTGTCGACATCAACAGAACAAATGGAAGCATAGATAGTCGAGCGGTCATGGCACACCTCCTGAAGTCATGTAGTGGTGGAATAGTACGCTCCGGCTCTCCCTGAAACCGGGGTGGCGTTCCGGAGAGAACCGGAGCAGTGATTCCAGATCAGTGAAACTTCCGTGCCATCTGGAAGAAGCCTTTTGTAGTACAGGAATTCCCCCGTCAACCTTGCCTTTTGCACGAGTGGATGTATCTTTCGGTGCAATGTGCAAGCAAGCGTCGCGCCACCAACAACCCCGTGACTCTAACTGCGCAAGTGCGCAATCACCATCATCACCGTAACCCTGAAGAGAATGTTATCCCAACATCACATTATAGCTTTGGGCTTTGTTCCCGGCATCACCTATAGCGCAATCCAACAGTTGATAGCTTCTGGCCTCTCTTTAGATGAACTTCTTCGCCTCTACGACCACGATCTCCTTCAATTTCAACTGAAAGGAAAAACTCTTCGCTCGATGCGGGAGATGACCCCATACCTTCAGGAGGCAGAGCGACAAGAACAGAGAGCAGATGAGTTCGGCGCATCTATCGTGACGATAGCCGATGAGAAGTACCCAGACTCGCTTCGACAAATCTGGTCGGCTCCTACAGTTCTCTACCTCAAGGGTGAACTGCTGCCGGAGGATCGGAATGCTATCGCAATTGTGGGAACGCGCGGGGGATCAGTCTATGGAAAGATCACGGCAGAGAAATATGCGGAAGCCTTCGCACGGGCAGGAGTGTCGGTAGTGAGTGGACTTGCCCGAGGGATCGACACTTGGGCACACAAGGGGACACTTCGAGCCGGTGGGCGAACGGTTGCGGTGATTGCCTCCGGACTCGACCGCATTCAGCCGGCAATATCGGCGCAACTCGCCGAGGAGATTAGCGAGAAGGGGGCTGTGATAACGGAATACCCATTCGGTGTCAAGGCTCTCCGCCCTTACTTCCCACAACGGAACCGGATTATCAGCGGCGTGACTGCGGGGACAGTAGTGGTGGAGAGTGACCTAAAAGGGGGAGCACTAATCACCGCCCGATTTGCGCTCGACCAGAATCGAGAAGTCTTCGCTGTTCCCGGCCCAATTAATTCTCCCAGAAGCAACGGAACGAACAACCTAATCCGCACTGATCGCGCTCGCCTAACACAAGCCCCTGAAGATGTACTGGAGAGCCTCGGCTTCCACATTCCCCGCCCAAACCAGAATGAACCTCTACAACCAACGCAGAGCCTGACAGTCTTCGAGCAACTGGTGTGGGATCACTTGTCAGGAGAACCAATCCACATCGACGATCTCTGCGAGAAGTCGGGTCTCTCCCCGAGCGACCTCTTAGTGACACTTCTCTCATTAGAATTCAAAGGCTTAGCAAGACAAATGGCGGGGAAGATGTTTTTGAGGATGTAGAAGATTTGATATTCAAGGATTATTGGGCGGAATAGGGCGGAATGGAGCGGCAGTACCTATCTTTCATAAAATTCTCCAGAAAGCTCCACGCCCTCTCCCCTTCAGGTCGACCAGACCTATTTGGCGTAAGAGTGACAGATTTTCATGCAGCGTTCTACGAGGCACTTGTTTCACCAACAATGCACCAATCTGAGAGACTGAAAGTGGTTTTCCATTAGCGAGGATTCGCAAGATATCCTCTTGTATTGGGCTTAAATCCTGTTTCACGTGATTAGTAGAAGCATGTCGGGTTGAATAGAACCGTACAACAAAGGATCCAGCTTGTTCCTCAAACTCTGGGAGTTGCAGTCCGGCCTGTCGATGTAATTCTATAATCTTCAGCGTTCCTCGTCCCCACGTTTCAATAATCCCACGTATATAGAAGATGCGAGCCATAAGAGGATTCCACGGTCTGGAAGGATGAGGTTGTGTCAAATTCTCAGGGGTTAGCCCAAAGTGCAATTGTCCTGTACTTCCAATCTCCAACCGATCATCATATATCGCAATGTCAACTCCGCCACTACCAGTAGAATAATCTCGATGACAAATAGCATTTGCAACTGCCTCACGCAAAGCTTCAGGAGGATAGAGAGGATCATCTATCCGCTCGTAGATATTCGGCACAATACGTCCGGCAACAGGAAGATAACGGCGCATAAATTCTTGCGCCAACTGGAAATGGTCAAACGCATTTCCATATTCTTGCCGATTATCAATGAAGTTGCCCTTGGCACTACCTTGAAAGCGGGCAAGGCGTAGAAGCAACTGTGTGTAGTTGGGCAGCAGGTAATCGGAACGACCGAAAAGAGCTACTGCTGCATTGAGAATTTTTCCATCTCGCATTAGCCCCATTCCAACAAGCAGTTCCGTCACTTCACGAGTACCCGGATCGGCCAAACGGCCACGTCGTATACCCTCTTCCACAGTACGCAATATCTGGACGTGATCAAGATGTTCCAGACTAAGATGCTCAGCATACTGAAGCTCCCATCGATGAACAGGATGCTGGCGTTCAACAACCAAGCGATCGTATTCCTCACGCAACATCACGTTAGTTGTTGGACCGCGCCGTACATATGGACGTCCATCATATGTATAGGGCGCATCTCCTCCTCGCGGCACACGAATAGCAATGACATTTCTCTCATCCGATACCTTAACGACTTCCGGCTCTAATGGTATGGGCGGGTCAATCCTACGAAGCTCTGCGACGACTTTAGCTATAGTTTCTGCCGTTGACTGTTGGCCAATCAATACACCATTATCTGTGACCCCAAACAAGAGAAATCCACCTTCGCTATTTAACATCGCACAGACCGACTTGGCTCCTTCTGTACGCTGGCCAGTCGATCGTTTAAACTCGATTTGTACTGATTCACCGTGAGAGATAATGGTGTGAAGCTCTTCAGTATTCATCATAAGAAGGTCAAGAGTAAAGGGTGAACAAGGTTCTATCTATTCTGATTTCTCCACAAACCGAAGAACATCCCTCCCCATACCAACGGAGAGAACTCTTCGCTTATCTCCTTGTTTGAGACTACAGAGAGAGAGAAGGTAGGAGTCACTTCCTATCGTCACTGTTCCGCCACGGCAGTCACTAACAAGGCGAACCTGCGTTGGGCTGTAGTGAAAACTGTCTGGTTGAAATCCGTTTAGAAAGGTTTGCAGTTCCTCGCCGGTGTAGACATCTTCACGAGAGCTACCTGAATCGAGAACAATCCGCGTGGCTGAGAGGATTTGCTCGATTCGGGGATCGGCTTTCTCAACAACCTCGGCATCTTCTTCTTCACTGCAACGAAAGGAGAAGAGAGCAACCAGAAGTAAAGGAACTATGTAGGTTCGGCGAAACATGGTGGATTCCATTGGCAGATCATCCACGGCAGACGAGCACGGGTTAGTAAGAGAACTTCTCTTCTCTACCCTCAAACTCGTCTGCCATGACAGATCAGTACTCCAACTCTACGCTACCGTCACTTCATTTTCCAAGTAGACATCTTGGATTGCGTTAAGAAGCTCCACCCCTTCATTCATTGGTCGCTGGAACGCTTTGCGCCCACTGATAAGCCCACTCCCTCCCGCCCGCTTGTTAATCACGGCAGTTCGGACAGCTTCGGCCAAATCGCTCTCACCGGAACTTGCGCCGCCAGAGTTAATCAATCCGATTCGCCCCATGTAGCAGTTTGCCAGTTGGTAGCGAGTTAAGTCGATTGGATGGTCGCTCGACAACTTCTCGTAGACATCCTTGTGCGTCTTGCTAAACTTGACAGCATTGAAACCACCATTGTTCTCTGGCATTTTCTGCTTAATGATGTCTGCCTGAATCGTCACTCCAAGGTGGTTGGCCTGTCCAGTCATATCAGCCGAAAGGTGGTAGTCCTGATCTTTCTTGAAAGCACTGTTCCGGAGGTAGCACCAAAGGATCGTGGCAAGTCCAAGCTCGTGGGCGTGGGCAAAAGCTTCGGAGACCTCTTGGATTTGTCTGCTGGACTCTTCGCTACCGAAGTAGATTGTAGCTCCGATTGCGGCAGCCCCCATATCGTAGGCCTGCTCGACTGTTCCGAACATAATCTGGTCGAACTTATTCGGATAGGTGAGAAGCTCGTTGTGGTTAATCTTGACGATGAACGGAATCTTGTGGGCATACTTCCGAGCAACAGAGCCGAGAACCCCGTAGGTGGAGGCAACGGCATTGCATCCCCCCTCAATTGCAAGCTCCACAATCTTCTCTGGATCGAAGTAGATCGGATTCGGCGCAAACGACGCACCGGCAGAGTGTTCAATCCCCTGATCTACCGGCAGAATTGAAAGATACCCGCTCCCCCCGAGACGCCCCATTGCGTAGAGCCAGTTCAGATTACTTAGCACACGATTCGACCGATCACTCTGCACAAAAGTACGGTCAATAAAATCAGGCCCCGGAAGGTGAAGCATCTCTTGTGGAATCGTCGTGCTCGTGTGGTTCAACAGGGAATCGGCTTCGCTGCCGAGAAGTTCGCGGATACGATCAATCATAATCTGCTGTGGTTGTGGATATTTTTGTGGAAATGTTGACGACATGTGGAAAAAGACAAACATACGACAGACAATGAATTCTCGCAGTGGGATTTTCGATCTGGAGTGTGCAAAAGGGTGAGAGAAAGAGAAGGCTACGATTAATTTGCTCTTCGATTCACTGCTGTTCTCTCCGAGAAGAGCAGGAAGGGCAAACCGTGCAGGGAAGTAGTGG
>JBFWSB010000116.1:0-11572 GCA_050248595.1 Kapaibacterium sp. (SeqCode) | reverse complement strand
CTGTAGGCAGTTCTCCATACTTAACTGATGCTGGCGCAAGTACCGCGCTACTGTGTCGGACTGCAAGGTTTGGTAGGCGCGATGGTGTGCTCCATCTTCCCAATCTTGAAAAATTAGTCCAGAAGAAGTTGTGGCGTGGCAAGCACCACACACGTCCACACCTACGTATCGGGCGTCGTTCCGAATATCGCTGAAATGTATTGTCAGTCCTACGGTGAGAGCCGCAGACAGAATAAAGAGGAAAGCACTAACTCGTATCATATGTCAGATCAAAATATGAAAACGTTCATCCAGAGCAACTTCCGATCAACGTAAACATTTGCGCTTCCACCGGGCTGTCGTATATTTGTCCCCTGTCTTTCATCTGATGGAAGACCAGCACAAACAGAACGACAATCGATAATCTCATCGACAATTCGGAAAAAACGGATCAACCGCTATGACGGAACAGGAAAACGTATCGACTCAACCACAAGAGCAAAACGAGAGCCAGCAGGCTGAAACACCGACCGGTGAAGCTGCGACTGAGACTCGTGAGACTGTTGTGGAGACTGAAACACCATCAGAAGCTCCTGCAATGGATGTGAGCGCAACTGAAGTGGAAACAACAGAAGCGGCTACTGCCGAGTCTGCACCCGCTGAGGTTCCAGCTCCTCCTGCGGCAGAGGCAACAACCGGTGAAGTAGCAGAGGGGGAGACCACAGAAGCTACTTCAGCCGATCCCGCTGAGCCAACAGCACCAACCACATCTCCGGAAAGCTCAATTGAGCCGACAGCCACTGAAGCGGCTGCTCCATCTGGCGATGCAGGTGAATCAACTTCAACTGCACCGGAGGCCTCAGCCGATGCAACTGCTGTGAGTGCCGACGGGACACCGAGCGGAGGGGATGGTGAAACTCCTGAACCTGTCGTCGAGGAGAGTGGAATCTCTCTTGAGGAGATGCGGGCAATCTGGACAGAGCTGGAAGGGGTAAAGGAGAATCGGACTTCCGTTCCCGTTACCGTCACCGGAGTGAATCGAGGAGGTATCGTTGCAGATTATAATGGAGTTGAGGTATTTATTCCTCAATCTCACTGGACGATTAGCCGCTCTTCGAGTGGAGCCGACGTGTTAGTTGGTGAAACTCACGACGTTCAAATTTTAGAGTTGACGCAGTTCGATACCGATGCTCGGAGAGTTACTGGCACGCGTCGATCTCTTCTTCGCAAAGAACTTCTCGAAAACCTGACTGAAGGTGCTCGCGTTAGTGGGCGTGTCTCAACGCTGACTGACTTCGGAGCCTTCGTCGACCTCGGCGGAGTTGATGGTCTCCTTCACGTCTCCGAAATCAGCTACGAACGGAATAAAATGCCGGGCGAGATGCTGAAGAAAGGCGAAGAGGTTGAAGTGATTATCAAGAAGATTGAGAATGGCGGAAAGCGGATTTCTCTCAGTAGAAAAGAACTACTTACTTCTCCTTGGCAAGGTGTTGCTGAGAAATTCCCAGCCGAGTCTGTACAGAAAGGAAAGGTGGTGAGCATTACCGAGATCGGTGCGTTCATCGAACTTGAGCCGGGAATTGATGGCCTTGTCCGTCCCCGCGAGCTTTCGTGGACCCAGCGCGTACACTCTGCAAGCGACATCCTCTCGATTGGGCAGGAAATTTCTGTTGCAGTCTTGAGCGTCGACGAAGAGAAGGAGCGAATGAGCCTTAGCTTGAAGCGCGCAGAGGCAAATCCGTGGCCTGAAATTGTCGAGAAGTTCAACGGCGATCAAACCTGGGAAGGGGAAGTTCGTGAACTTTCAAACAAAGGGGCTGTTGTGTCGGTTGAAGGTGTTGAAGGATTCCTTCCTCGGGGTCGCATGGGGCGCGAGGCTAACAAGCTGACCGAAATGAAGCCGGGCGACAAGCTGACCGTTCGCGTTGTGGAGATCGATCCAAAGCGTCCTTCCGTAATCTTCGGACTGCCGATGGATGGAGGGGGTGGCGGTGGCCGGAGTAGTGGAGCAGGTGGTGGTGGAAGAGAGGGGAGAGAAGGTGGACGTAACTCTGGTCGTGGAGGTGGAAGACGGGAGGATCGTACTGCACCACCGGCAATACCTTCAAACGAAATGAAATCGGCTGAGACTGTTGGGAATTTCTCCCTCGGTGATATGCTTGCTGAGACATTCAAAGAGAAATTTGGTGTTCAAGTAGAGCAAGAAGAGCCTGTGCAGGAGAAAAAGAGTGAGCCTCAGCCAGAGGCTGCCTCACCTGCAAGCGAAGCTCCAGCCGCTGAAGCCCAACCAGTTACTGAGTCTTCAACTGAAGCAACTGATGACGTTGTTGTCAACTCCGAGCCAGAGAGTGTGGAGGCCGCACCAACTTCTACTGAAGTAACCGATGCGGAATCAGCACAACCTGCGGCTGAAGAGAGCGCAGCTTCAACAAGTGAAAATGCTGAAGTTGAAGAGAGTGTAGAAACAACAGAAAACGGAACTGAGGGAACGGACGAAGGGCAGACTCAGAGTGAAAACTGAGGAAGTCTTTGAAGAGGGACTGAATTACGATAAAAATAGACGCGCTTCCGATGGCAGCCATCTGGAGCGCGTCTTGCATCCAAACCGATAAGGTTTATGTGTGCCCGGGTGGCGGAATCGGCAGACGCATCGGACTTAAAATCCGAAGCCTCGTAAGGGGCGTGGGGGTTCAAGTCCCCCCCCGGGTACAAAATTTATCCTCAACTTGAGTCGGGGAGAATAAGGGGAAAACTGGGTGAGAAATGGCTTGAAGCTGTTTCCTCCCCCGTTCATACCCAATAACACCCAATGAGTCGGGGTGTTAACGCGAGTTGGCAAGGACCTCCCTCTATAGTTGTTCAAAGAACATCTCCTCAAATGAGGAGTTTGACATTTCTAACCATTTACTGCTTCTCACGCAGTAGATCAGCACGGAATTCACATAGTCGTCTGGTGAAAACCGATCACTCGAATTTCACAAAGGATGCTGATCCAACTGCCCAAAATTTATCATGCATAAAACCCTTCCGCTGATCACTATAACTGTTCGGAGTACACACAATCCGGGCGACGTTTACATCGGTACTGGACTCCAGTGGCTGGTAGAGCAAGTGACAGGTGAGGGGACGCCGTGGCAACTTGTAGATAAGATCGTTCAGGAACGTTTTGAAGAGTTGTTGCCTGAGATAAAAGAGGTTGGGATTGCACTCTATGGGGGGACACCTCAGTACAACAACTACAGCCACTGGAAGTTTTGGTACGATGACGAACTCTGGAAGAAGTATATCAACCCGAATCGTATCCGAGTTGCTATCTTCGCTGGTGGAGCCGGTCACGTTGATCCACATATCTCACCGGAAGAGTTTGCAGATCACTGTATCAGCGACCGGAAGACGGTAAGGATTATTCGGCGACGAGCAAAACATGCTCTCTGCTTCACAACGCGAGACGAACATAGCCACGTGCTGCTGAATCGGCTCGGCATCACAAACACCCTTCTCCCTTGCACCGCAACGTTTTCCGGCTTCTACTATCGGATTACTCCAACTCCCGTTGAAGGACGTGTTGCCATTGTTCCGCCGATGCCAACGTTCGTTCCCAACACGACAGAAGGGCACGTGATCGAACGGTTCTTATCTATACATCGAGAAGTAAAAGCTGCTGGGTTCCACCCTGTTCTTGTTTGCCATTGGGATGATGAGTACAAGGCTTTTCGAGAGTTGCTTCCAGAGGATGAAATCTTCTACACAAACGACTATCACGCCTTGTTAAAGTACTACGGTACGTGTGAAGGAATTATCAGTGCGCGACTCCACGCAACGCTCCCTGCATGGGGAATTGGAAGTGTTCAACGAGTGGTGAACATTAGCATCGACTCGCGTGGAAATGCTGCTGAGTTAGTAGGCGTGCCAAACCTTGGGTATAGTGAGGCTACCGCTGAACGTGTAATGGAAGCCTTCACTCAGGTAATCGACAATGAAGACCGCACATACCGCTTGGTAGAGACCATTGACGCGTACACAGCAATCATCCGCGATGCACTGATCCGTGGGAAGTGGCTGAACAATTAACGAGAAGATCGAAACTTCGCGTTGAAATCATTAATGAAGCCAAACGTGCGCTGAACTGAGGAATTGGTGCTGAGAAGTCTATCGCACGATTGCCATTCGCTTGCTGACCCTGTGCCTTCCGGTTTGAAGTCTGTAGATATATCCTCCCGGCGGGTAACCCGAAAGGTCCACCTGCACTTGATGTCTACCCGGCTCAAGTTCACGCTCTACCAACGCCCCATGTTCTCTTCCACGACTATCAACAAGATCAATTCGGACGAAGGAACGAGTTGGAATCGTGAAGGCAATTTCTGTTCTTCCTGAAACAGGGTTTGGTCTATTCTGTTCAAGTATAATGCCGGCCCAGCGCGCCCGTTGATCGTCGCTAACGCTTGAGGTTGAGAAGATTGGGAGCTTCTCAAACGTTCCGCCAAGTACATTTGCTGTTTCGGTAGTGGAAACACCGAGCCAATCCGAGAGGATGGTCGAGTATATCTGCCTAAAGTCTACTTTCTGCTGTAAGTCGCCACGATTATCCAAGTTGAGAAGGTCGGGATATCCCCCGAGGAGCTGACCACCAAGAACAGGATTGCCGAAAACAAATTGCGGAGCGGCGGCTCCGTGGTCGGTTCCGTTCGATCCATTTTCGTTCAACCGCCGTCCAAACTCCGAGTACGACATGCAGACAACACGCTCACCATTCCCTCCGATATTCATGTCGTTCAGGAAGCTTGTAACTGCACTCGAGAAGTAGTTGAGGAGAAGGGAGTGGGAGCCAAGCTGGCCTGAGTGTGTGTCGAAACCACCGAGGGTAACGATGTAGACAGATGTTGGAAGTCCACCATTGATGAGCCTCGCCACTATTTGCAACTGAAGGGAGAGAGAGTCGGTGTTATAGGTGGCGTTGTTCACACCACTGTTCATGGCGTTGTCGATCTCTTTCGAGAAGGTGTCCGATTGCTGGATAATATTGCGCACATATTCCAATTCGGGTCCTGCTAAAGTGTTCGGAAGGGGAGTTGGCTCAACTTCCAGTCCATTTGCGAGGCGGAAAAATTGTTCAGGGTTTTCGAGGGCGATTCCCATGTTGCCGTTTGCACCGAGAAGTGCAAGTGATGTGCTTGTAGAAATCTGCAAAGCAAAAGGAGAATCAGGCAACGTTGAGGGATAGTCTGGGTGAACCGCTTGCAGGTAGCGACCGAGCCAACCCGTGAAGAGAACCTCTTCGGCATCTGACGCAGTGTGCCAAATGTCAGTTGAGCGGAAGTGAGAGCGGTTCTGCTCGGGGTAGCCAACATTGTTGATTACAGCACAGTTCCCATCGTTAAACAGGTTGTGGATGCCTGTCATAGAATTGTGCAGCCCAAGCTTCTCGTCCAACTGAAGAACAGAACCAGCCTTAATGTTTAGTGCTGGTCGTGCGTTGTAGTATGCTGTGTCTTGGTAGGGGATCACCGTGTTTAAGCCATCGTTGCCACCACTGAGGTTGATGAGCACCAGAATGCGATCTTCGGCTCCGCTCGGACGGTTGAAGTAGTTGTAGGCGAGGGGACGAGCCATCAGTCCACTCGACGCCAATGGAATCAGTGCTCCAACTTGTGCTGATCGCTTCAGAAAATCTCTACGTTTCATACTATTTGTCCTCGCGAAAGCTGTGTTACATCAGTTGGTATTCTGCCAAGCGTGTGATTTCCACTAAAGTGGAACGGAGCCGTTGTGTAGTTGAAGGGTGATCGGGATCCCACTCATAGTCGGGTGCGCCGCCGAGAAGTGTGTTCAGCAGCCGCTCTTCCATTGCCTCTCCAACTGGAATGGGGAGAAGCAGGATAAGAAGTCGATCGAGAACTGCGTGAACGTCATCTCGCTCAGGAATTGTGTTGAGGAAAGCTACGGGATCAAACTTGTAGTCGCGCGATCCAGATATTGGAGCAACCCACTTTGCAGCGTAGTCTATCCGTTGCGGCAGAGTAACGCTACTGATCCAGGTTCGGCCTCCCGGCCACCCCTTCACGTTTGGTGGAGCCAGTAGTGCCATGGCTAAGCTACTCATGGCTGTGATAGGATCGTGTGTATCGGGGCGGTTGATGTTTACCCCTGTTGTAGAGATATCTGGCTTCAAGCCGAACGAATTCACAGCACCGGCAACGTAGTCGGCTGGACTTTTTATCATTGCGCCCCGCACATCTTCGCTGAAGAAATGTTTGCTGGTGAGAAGTTGGTGCAGTACTGGACCAATTTCCCAGTTGTTTGCAACCAACGTGTCGGCCATGCCAGCGACGATTTCCATGTTTGGCACATCGTAGACGAACCATCTGTAGAGTTTTGAGCAGAGAAAGATGGCCGAGCGCTTCTGATTGTAGTCCAAATCTGCTTGATCGAAAATCAGTTCGATCACATCTCTATCCCCACCATTGCCGAGTCCAAAGTTTGCTTTCTGACCAAAGATTGTCTTTTGACCACTATCGAATCGTGTGGAACGGAATGTCCCTTGCAATCCGTCGACAACCCAACCAGTTAGTGCGCGGGAAAGTTCTACAATATCGAACTCAGTATAGTGGGGCGTTCCATCGAGATATGTCCCCTCACCAATACAGAAGAGTTCAAGAATTTCGCGGGGATAGTTCTCATTTGGATTTCCAGCAACGCTTAGCCCTAAATCAAGGTAGCGGAGCATACAGGGATCGACCGTCACCTTACTCGTCAGTTCTTTAAAGGAGCCAAAAGCGTGGTCACGAAAGAGCTTGTTCTGCAAGTAAAAGTATTGGGCGACGTAGACGACTGAAAACTCGCTGGTGAAGTGGTTGTGCCAGAAGAGTGTCATCTTCTCACGCAATCCAAACTCAGGCTTCTCCATTAAGGTGAACCACCACTCCTGCAGTTCGCGTGCCCAGATGGTGTACTGCTGTAGCTGTGCATTTCCCATTGTTGGGAAAGGTTGTTGCGATGTCCAGTTGCCCGGAGGCTCTGGAGCAGGTGTCGGGGCAAGCATTGCTGCGACCAGAGTTGAGGGATCAGAAGTGAGTAGACTGTCAATGGTCTGCGAGGAAAAACCAAAGCCGGAGCGGCGCAACAAATGGGCTGCTTTTGCGGCATCCCACGGGTCTTCACCGGTTGGACTCCAGGGAGTTAAGTCTGCATCTGGTCCGGCAGAAAGAGGTGTAGTGGTTACATCATCGGTTCTTTCTCGTCTGAAACCGGCGTGACCAAGTTTGTTGAGTGTTGGTATATCCATCATTCCCTCCAGAATCAGAGCGTGACTACTGCTGAGAACATCCGTTTTGTAGAGCGGATGCGTTTCGTTACGAGAGTCAGAATATACTACTTCAGTAGGAATATCGTGGGTGGCATTGTGAAGTGAACAGGTATTGGAGTTGTGGAACTTTTCGTGTGTGAAGTAGCGCACACTCGATTATGCCACTGTTAATACCTTCGAGCAGTCGGTGCTGGGTATGGATTTCTGACTTGTTTAGCGAGGCTCATGTACGCTTTTTCGCAACCAGTGGGAGGATGAGTCTCGAAGGGCTTCGTATCTTTAAGGCTTTGTTGCTGACGGAAACGGTCAATATCTGAAGCAAAGGGTGAGAACGTGAACTGGCTAAACGAAGGCGAACCAGAAGATCGACTGCTACAACAGGAACTGCTTAATGCAGGAGAGCTTCCGAAGCACATTGCGATTATCATGGATGGCAATGGACGGTGGGCGAAACAACGGCGAATGCCACGCATTGAGGGACACCGTTCAGGGGTCGGCTCGGTGAAGGACATCGTAAAGGCCTGTGGACAGCTTGGGGTGTCGTATCTTACGCTCTACGCCTTTTCAACCGAAAATTGGAAGCGACCGAAAACAGAGGTGACTCTTCTGATGGACTTGTTGCTCTACTATCTGAAGACAGAGTTGAAAGAGCTTAACGAGAACAACGTTCGGTTGAACGCAATCGGTCAGTTAAATGCATTGCCAAAAAATGTTGCTCGTCAACTGCACGAAAGCATCGACTATCTCTCGGATAACACCGGCTTGACGCTTACCCTTGCTTTGAGCTATAGTGGCCGATGGGATATTCTTCGCGCAGTACAAACCCTTGCGCTGGATGTTCGTCGTGGGACGCTCTCGCCGGAAGATATTACCGAGGAGAAGTTTCGATCATATCTTAACACGCACGATATTCCAGATCCTGATCTGATGATCCGCACTAGTGGGGAAATGAGGTTGAGCAACTTCCTGCTGTGGGAAATGGCCTACGCAGAGATATATATTGCACCGGTCTTCTGGCCGGAATTTCGTCGAGAACAACTCTATGAAGGATTACGGAACTATCTCGGAAGAGAGCGTCGGTTTGGAAAGATCAGTGAACAACTGCTCGATGAACAGGATGCGAACGATAAAAAATCATATGTCAGGAAGGTCATTGATATTATCTCAAGGAACAAACAATAGAAGTCATTCCAAGCAGTACCGCATTCTGGTGCTCTTGTCAGGACTCCTCTTCGCTCTCTCGATAACTCCCTGCACACTCCAAGCACAATTGCTTGATGGTGGAGGGGGGGGATTGATCGCTCCTCCAACTCCGCGCCCTCGTGTTTTTACCATCCGCGACATTCGTGTTACTGGTGCAGTAAACACCTCCGCTTCGGCAGTGATTGCCTTTTCTGGACTTCGGATTGGAGATTCCTTTGTACCTGGTTCCGAGATATTTGCTGAAGCCGTTCGCAACCTCTACCAGCGCAAAGTATTCAGCAATGTCCGCATCTTCGCCGCTGAACCGAAGGATACTACCCTCGTGATTGTTATCGACGTAGTAGAATTCCCACGAGTTGCTTCGATACGTGTTGAGGGGAATGATGAGATTGACGAAGATGATCTTATTGAGGAGATGTTGGTTACTACCGGCGACATCGCAAATCCATACGAGCTGAACCGTTCGGAGCGGAAGATCAAGGCAAAGTATGCCGAGGAGGGATATCTCTTCAGCAACGTGAAGATTGAACGGCGTCCCTCCGCAGAGGAGGGGAGAGTAGACGTGGTGGTAATTGTTGACGAAGGTCCCGAAGTGAGTATCGGTGAGATTACTATCGAAGGAAACTCGCTGCTCGACGACGATGACCTGAAAGGAGCCATGAAAGATGTGAAGCAAAAGTCGTGGTGGCAGTTTTGGAGGTCATCCAAGTTGCAGAAAGAGAAACTAAAGGATGATGAGAAGAGAATTGTCGACCTCTATCGTTCTAAGGGATATATCGAAGCAGACGTTGTTGGCGATACGATAGTTATCAATCCAGCAACTGGAAAATCGGATATCACAATCACTGTCAGCGAAGGGAAGCAGGTCTACTTACGATCGCTCAGGATTTCGGGAAACAGTGAATACGATTCACTCTTAATTCGGAGCCTTATTGGCATTGATGAGAACAAGCCGTACGATCAGCTTGCGCTCGAAGAGAATCTGAACGGTCCGGGAGAGCTTTCAGTTCGTTCGTGGTATCTCGATCATGGTTACCTCACGTTTACTGCTGCTATTTCCGAACAGAGAGTTGGCCCTGATTCTCTCGATGTCGTGGTCCGAATTACCGAAGGGGTTCCTGCCTACATCCGATATATTGACATCGCTGGGAATACGAAGACGAAGGATAAAGTAATCCGCCGTGAGCTTTACACTGTGCCGGGTGATAGGTTCTCCCGCGCAGCAATTATTCGTTCGCTTAGGAACTTAGCCAACCTGAACTACTTCAACCCAGAAGCACTTGTCCCCGATGTCCGTCCCTCAGCCGATGCAACCAGTGTCGACATTGTCTACGAGGTCGAGGAGCGCCCAAGCGACACGTTCAACGCATCGATGGGGTTAAGCTCGCAGGGAATTACTGGATCAATCGGACTCTCCTTCACAAACTTCTCTCTTGAGGAACCGTTGTCTGGTGGTGGTGGGCAAATCTTAAATCTGAACGCGGAGTTTGGGAGTTTTGTACAGACTTATTCCTTGGGAGTAAGTGAGCCTTGGTTGTTCGGTAAGCCGATTACGCTCGGGGGGAACGTCTTTTACCAGAAGACAGATCTTTCCTTAGCTGACAACAACGAACAGCAACTGGAGCGGATCGGCGTATCTCTCACAAGTGGGATGCGGCTGAAGTGGCCCGACGACTATTTCCGTCTCGACGGTGCACTCCGATTTTCCAAGAACAACCTTCTTGGAGGGGCAACTGCAACTGGAACAGCCTTCAGAAAGGGGACGGAGTTGAGTCTTTCAACAACGCTCTCTCGTCGTAGCATCGACAACACAATTTTCCCGACACTCGGTTCAAGCTTCCGTCTCCCAATTGTCTTCGCATTTGGAGGAGATGCTGAATATATTCGTCCCGAGCTTTCATTTGAGTTCTTCTCCCCGATTGCGAAGGTTGGCACATCAAATACTTTGGTGCTCTTCTTAAATGCTGAGACCGGTTATTTGAAGGAGATCAGTCCTCGTTCTACGATCTCACCCACAATCTTCTACACAATGGGTGGAACCGTCCTTTCCGGATTCAACACAATTCAGTTGAGGGGATACGACGATAGGTCTGTTGGGCCTGTAGAGGATGCCTATCCTTCAGGGACAACATATTTCAAGACGGCTGCCGAATTACGGTTCCCGTTAACGCTCAACCCGATTCCCATTTACTTCCTTACGTTTGCGGAGGCGGGTAATGTTTGGGGAGATTTGGGTGACTATAATCCGTTCGATTTGCGCCGATCAGCCGGATTTGGAATGCGGGTGATGATGCCTCCAATTGGGTTGCTTGGATTTGACTATGGATTTGGATTCGACACTGACTCGCGGCGTGAAAGTGCAACGTCATCCGGTACTTCGTCTGGCTGGCATTTTCACTTCCAGTTTGGCAGATAGTCTCTGCCAACATCGTAGAAAATCGTTTAATGGTACTAACTTTCAATCACACAATAGCAAACAACGTACTTCAGAAGATGAACATGATCTATCGCACGCTACTCATTCTCCCTATCGCATTTTTCATTACTCTCTCAGCACAAGCTCAGTCAGGAATTGGAACAGTGCGGGGGACAGAAATCCTCTCTGAAATGCCTGAGTACAAGGAGATGGAGGCAAAAGTTGCCCAAGTTCGACAGCTCTATCAAGATACCCTGCAATTGTTTCAGCAGAACCTTGATGCAGAGGTTCAGAACTTTCAGAATCAACAGGGAGTTTACTCGCCGGAGAAACGAGCAGCTGAAGAGGAGCGGATCAACCAGTTTTACAAGAATGGTTTAGAGTACCAGAACATTCACCTTGGACCGAATGGTACAGTTGCACAGTATGCCGCCCAACTCTTGCAACCGTTGCGGGAGAAAATCCTGACGGCTGTGAAGGCTGTAGCCAAACAGAAAAAACTTGCAGTTGTTTTAAATGAAGAGGAAACGCTTTATGCTGACCAAACAATTGATATCACTCTCGATGTCCAGCTTTATATGCGGAATGCGAAGTAAAAATCTGAAAATCAAGTTAGGTTTGCCCCTCTTGATTGTCTTGACTCTCGGTGGAGCGAAGTGGAATGCCCAGAG
>JBFWSB010000115.1:0-11605 GCA_050248595.1 Kapaibacterium sp. (SeqCode) | reverse complement strand
GAGCTAAGGCTGGCTTGAACATGTTCGATGCGTCGAGCGATCCACTTGCACCACCTGCACCAACAATTGTGTGCAACTCGTCGATGAAGAGAATCACATCTTTCGCCTTCTCCAGTTCGCTCATCACTGCCTTCATTCGCTCCTCGAACTGTCCACGATACTTCGTGCCGGCAACGAGGGCGGCAAGGTCCAGTGTTACGATCCGCTTATCGAAGAGAACACGTGAGACTTTCCGCTCAACTATGCGAAGGGCAAGTCCTTCTGCAATGGCAGTTTTGCCAACCCCCGGCTCGCCAATCAATACTGGATTGTTCTTTTTTCTGCGGGAGAGAATCTGAGCAACTCGCTCGATCTCCTTCTCGCGACCGATCACCGGGTCAAGCTTGTCATCTGATGCAAGTTTGGTCAGGTCACGACCGAAGTTGTCGAGCACCGGTGTCTTTACTCTGTCCTGCTTTTCGCGGGAACGTGCGGAACCGGAACGTCCGGCAGTAGCACCAGAGCCACTCGGCTTGCCCGACTGGATATTTTCCAGTTCGGAGCGGACGGCGTCGTAGGTAATGCCAAACTGTGAGAGAATTTGTGCGGCAATATTGTCGTCATCCCGCAGCAGCGAGAGGAGAAGGTGTTCCGTACCGATACGATCGCTCTTGAAGAGCTTCGCCTCTAAGTATGTCACCTTCAGAACCTTCTCGGCCTGCTTGGTCAGCGGAATATTGCCGATGGTGAGTGTACCGCCAGTTGCCCGGACGGTATCTTCGATTGCTTTTTTGATTTTGTAGAGATCACCTCCAAGATTCCGCAGGATCTTGACGGCAACCCCTTCTCCTTCGCGGATAATACCGAGAAGAAGATGCTCTGTGCCGATGTAATCGTGTCCCAGCCGCAATGCCTCCTCGCGACTGAGGCGGATTACATCGTTAACGCGGTTGGAAAAATTGCTTTCCATGATATTCTTCCTGATTTAAGGATGTCCTGCCCGGACATCATGGTAAGAAGTTGATTTCTACTCGTGAACTTCCCCTCTGCTCCGAAGGGCTATAAACTCAAGGTGATTCTCGAATTCCATGCTACGCCCGTTGAGGACGTGAAGCAGGACAAATGCGTGTTTTCTTCCACATCTAATTACCTTCACCTCGACACGTTACTACACAAACCGGGAGCAAATCGTTCCGTTTCACTCCACTCCAGAGTGCAAATCAATATAGGGAATCTCTATCATCCCCACACCGGAGGGATTTTTGACCTTGACGCCATCGTTCCGCGACTACTCTCTTTGCTAACTGATGACGCTCGGACTGGAGTAGGTCACAAACGTTTATTTGCAGAACCTTGGTAATCAATTGGTACACCCCCCAACGAATCAATTGTTGGGATAACCCCCGCTCCACTCGTAAATTCAGTCTCTGCCCCGAAAGGCATCACGCTTGAACGATCATACAGGATAAGAGATTCACTATAGAACAGATTGAGATCATGCTTCAACTTGACTTGACAGAAACGCACCAGATGATCCGAGACACTGCGCGAGATTTTGCGCAGAATGAGGTTGCACCAACGGCAATCGAACGGGACATCTCAGGAGAATTTCCGCACGAGGCTGTAAAGAAACTCGGAGAACTCGGTTTTTTAGGGATGATGGTCTCTCCAGAGTGGGGTGGCTCCGGTCTTGATGCCGTTAGTTACGTTATCGCAATGGAAGAGATTTCAAAAGTTGACGCCTCGGTTGGCGTTGTGATGTCGGTCAACAACTCACTTGTCTGCTGGCTGTTGGAAAAATATGGAAGCGATGAGCAGAAAGAGAAGTATCTACGACCTTTAGCAACCGGACAGAAGATTGGAGCCTACTGTCTCTCCGAACCTGAAGCGGGATCGGATGCAACACAGCAACGGACAGAGGCAACAAAGAACGCTGACGGCTCTTGGACGTTAAATGGGACAAAGAACTGGATCACAAACGGCACGACAGCCGATGTCTACCTCGTCATCGCCCAAACCGATAAGGAAAAGGGATACAAAGGGATATCCTGCTTTATTGTCGAGAAAGGGTGGGATGGCTTCACCCAGGGTGTAAAGGAGGACAAGCTCGGAATTCGTTCCAGCGATACCTGCTCTCTCCAGTTTCAAGATGTTCAGGTTCCAGCAGAAAATCTGTTAGGTCCAGAAGGGCGAGGATTCAACTTGGCAATGGAGACGCTGAACGGCGGACGGATCGGTATCGGCGCGCAGGCTCTCGGCATTGCTCAGGGAGCCTTCGAGGCTGCACTGCAGTACGCACAAGAGCGGAAAGCCTTTGGCAAGCCTATCTACAATTTGCAGATAATCCAGTTCAAGCTGGCAGAGATGGCAACGAAGATCGAGGCAGCCCGACTTCTTCTGTACGATGCGGCGTCGAAAAAAGATCGGGGTGAAAACTACATCAAAGCAGCCTCGATGGCAAAGCTCTTCGCATCGAAGACAGCCGTAGAAGTAGCTCTGGAAGCAATTCAGGTACATGGTGGATATGGCTACGTTCGCGAATACAAGGTAGAACGCTATCTGCGCGACGCAAAGATTACCGAGATATACGAGGGGACATCCGAAATCCAGCATATTGTGATCGCGCGGCAGCTCCAAAAAGAACTGGAAGCAGTGGCATAAAACTTTCCGATCAAACGATCAGAAGAGAAAGCGGTCATCGGTTCCATCCGGAGACCGCTTTGCTTTTGTATGTAAGAGTTGAGAGTTGCGCAGTGTCTTTCTTTGCGACTTTGCGTGTACAGCTTTGCACGAACAGCTTGCTCTATAATCCGAAATCAATAATTCATAATCGTTCAATGACTCGTTCCACACTCCTCACAGGGATGATATTCCTACTCTCCCCTCTCCTTCTGCTGGGGCAGCCAACCGGGCCGTCGCAGCGGATAACTTGGAGTGCAGACGTGCAGAATGTAACCGTGAAGTCGAACGGAGATGAGGTAATTGAACTCTCTGGCAACGTTCAGCTAAAGCAGGGGAACGTCACGATCACGGCAAGTCAAGGGACGTACTACAGCGCAGGAGACCGAGCAGAGCTTCGAGGCAACGTTCGGATCGTGCAACCCGGAACAACCTTAACGGCTCCCGCTGTTGACTATAACGGCGGAACCGGTTTTGCCTTAGCCCCTTCTGGAGTCACAATTCTCGATGAGGATGCCACCCTAACCGCCGGATATGGTGAATACTACGTAAACCGCAGAATCTCGAACTTCCGAAACGGGGTCACGCTCCGCGATTCAAATGCTGTTCTCACTGCTTCCAGAGGGACCTATAATTCGCTCGACCGAGTTGCCACATTTGAAGAGAAGGTAGAGGTGATTAGTGACTCAGGAAGAATTAATGCCGACCGCCTCACCTACTGGCGAGCAACTGAACAGAGCTATGCTGTCGGAAACATCCGGCTTCTCTCCTTAAAAGATTCATCGCTACTGACTTGCGACACCTTGCGCCACAAACCGAAGGTCGAGACCTTTGCGACGGGACATGTAGTCCTAACATCAGAAAAAGAATCGGCGGTTTTGACCGGAGATTCGCTGCAACATCTCCCAGCAAAAGATTATACGGTGGTCACCGGATCACCGAGACTTATCCAAGCAGATTCGACAGTTCGCCCTCTACTCCCCTCTTCTGAAGGAATAGTCGACACACTCCCCCCAGATTCTTCGGACATCACCCGAGCACCCACGAACCTCGACACAATACAACGGGGCGACTCTCTCTTTACCATCCAGCGTGACACGACAGAAATCACTGCACTAAAATTAGAACGCTTTACAGGAGATCGAAAAGAATTCGTCGCTACGGGGAATGCCCGAATGAAGCGTGGAGACTTAGAGGCACGAAGTGGCATTGCTCGCTTCTTCGATGAGGAGGAAGTAATTGCACTCGGTCCAGGCGATGGGCGGAACGACGCAATCGATACATCGGCAGCAGATGGAAGCGACCAGATTGATGCCGACACTGTCACAACAGATGGTGGAGACGTCCGTGACTCGACTGAAAGGGAAGAGGATGAGGAGTTCCCGGAATTCCCCGAAGGGGGAGATGGAATTGCTGGCGAAACTCCACCCGACTCGGTGACGATCCCCCTAACGCCCATTTTTTGGTATGATGACTCGCAGTTGACTGGAGATACGATAACTGTCTACCTTGAAGAGAAGAAGCTGCAATTGATTGATGTTGTTGGCTCTGCCTTTGCAATCAGCACAAGCGATGCTCCTGAACGATACGACCAGCTTGCAGCCCAACACCTGATCTTCAATATCTACGATGACACCATCCGGACAGTACACGCACAGGAGTCAGCGGCAAGTATTTACTTTCTTTTCGACAAAGAGGCTCCAGATGGCGTCAACCGTGCCTCGTGTGATACGATTATCATCTGGTTTGAAAGTGGAAAAGCTTCACGGATTGGATACTACGGTCCACGAACCGGATCAGAAGGAGAAATCATTCCAGAAAAAGATGTTGTAGGAAAGGAACGAACGTATCGGTTGAGTGGATTCACCTTATATGAACGAGATGAGGCTAAAGAGAAGTTGGATGATAGTGCAACCTCTCGTGAAGAAGGCTCAGATGAAGAGATGGGAACTTCTGATGAATCAACAAGTTTGCCTGATAACGTCGATTCACCCACTACGATTAAAACTGATGAGAAGCTCTCCGAAGATGGTGAAGGGAAGTCCTCGGAGTAACTCTTCTCTTCAAATCGCATTATATTCACCCATTCAAGTTCTCTATAACAGGAATAGTTGCCACTCTGTGGATTGATGAATATCTGATGAATAGTCTACGATTTGCTTTCTTTCTCTTTCTCCTGCTTGCCTCTCTGTCAAGTACTATACTTAGTGCTCAGACTGGTGGAACCTCGGGCGAGCCATTCGAAGGAGAAGATAGTACCGATACGATTTTTGTCCCAGATGGCATTGACGTTACCGGAGGGAACCCAACTGGAAGTGGCTCCACAGAGAGTGGTTCAGAATCTCCTTGGGTAGATAGCATCTTCTACAACGGCAAGATGATCCGCTTCACTGTCAAGCTCTCGGATATGATACGTCGCGATTCAGTCCGCCTACGAGCGTTAATTGATAGTATCGAACGTTCTACCGCCGCAGTGATCGCCGCAAATCTTCGGCTTGACCCTTCTGAGTGGCAACCAACCGCCGAAGACAAGATGCGGCGTGAAGAGATGATTGCCGCAGCACAAGATCGCGACTGGATTTATCCGAAGGACATTACCCGTATTCCCGTTGCGAGCATTCCACTCAGTTCTATTGGCCAAGCACTTGGCATTACTGAAGATATCTCCCCACGATTCTCCTATACGCTCCTGAACACACGCCAAATCAGTGTGATAATTTATACGCAGAGTGCCCTCGCCGTAAAAACACTCGTCAACGGGACACAAAAACCGGGTGAGTATCGGCTGGAGTGGGACTTCACCGATTCGAACGGACGAAAGGCTCTCGCCGGTAGCTACTTCGTCGAGGTGATTGCCGACGGGAAAGAGTTGTTGCTGCGGAAGAGGATTGTGGTTCCGTGAAGGAACAACTTGATCTGGAAGTATAATCCGAAAGAACCTCACGCAAAGACGCGAAGGCGCAAAGAGCGACTCTTCAACTCAAAGAATGAATCGTTGCAGCATCACCCCTCTTCTCTGACTATATTATTTACCTATGGCGACATTGAAGATAGGACATGTAGAAGTTGAGAACGGGATTCTCTTAGCCCCGATGGAAGATGTGACAGATCCACCATTCCGTCGCGTCTGCCACCGGCTTGGAGCCGATATTGTCTACACGGAATTCATTTCCAGTGAAGGACTAATTCGTGATGCCCGCAAGTCGAGGCAGAAGCTAAAGATTTATGAGGATGAGCGTCCAGTCTCAATCCAGATTTTCGGCAGCCGCGAGGAGGCAATGGCAGAGTCGGCGCAGATTGCTGAGTCGGCCAACCCTGACTTCATCGACATTAACTGCGGTTGCTGGGTGAAGGATGTGGTGAAACGGAACGCCGGTGCAGGTTTGCTGCGCGATCTTCCGGCAATGCGCCAGATCGTTAAATCTGTTGTAGACAACACAAAACTACCAGTCACAGTAAAGACTCGACTCGGCTGGGATAGGAACTCGATTGTTATCACCGACGTTGCCCGGATGGTAGAAGATGTTGGCGCGGTAGCACTCGCCATTCACTGTCGTACTCGGGATCAAGGACACGAAGGCCTTGTGTCGTGGGAGTATATCGCAGAAGTCAAGAAGGCAGTCTCGATCCCAATTATCCTGAATGGTGATGTTCGAACTCCAGAGGACGTAAAGCGTGCATTTGAGACCGGAGCAGATGCCGTGATGATTGGCCGTGCCGCCATCGGCAACCCGTGGATTTTCAGAGAGTCGCACCACTACTTGAAGACAGGAGAGATTCTGGCTGAACCGACACTTGACGAACGGATTGAGGTCGCGCTGGAACACCTTCGGAACAACATCGACTACAAAGGAGATCACTACGGCATCCTCGAACTACGCAAGTTCTGGGGTGGATACCTGAAAGGCTTGCCACTTGCGGGACACGTGCGGCGCGACCTGGTAGTAGCTCCAAACGTTGAGGTCATTGAAGAACGCCTTGCTCGCTACAAGGAAGAAGTAGCAGAACACGAGCAAGAACAGACAGAACGGCGGGAACGTTACTTGCAGGAACAAGAGTAGAAGGATTTTGATTGGGGATTCCGGACTGCATGGTGCGCCCTTCAACAAAAGCATTCACGCAAAGTCGCAAAGAGGACGCGAAGCGCGCAAAGAAAGCAAAAGCTCAACTCCCGACTCTTCGATTCTTGACTCTACGAACTCTCAACTCTACACACTCTATAAACTCGTACGTTTACACTACAAAGCGAATTTACCTTCCTACCCGTTGCTCGGCATTCCCTTTTCCGGTATTTTTTGCGCGGTAACCGTACATTCGGTCCCGCTCGCCGTCGCGTACCACGCCGCGCGCCGTGCTGATGGATTGCAACCGTCACAAGGCATGTTATGCGCATCCATACGCTTCTCGTATCAGGAGTTCTGCTCCTGCTCTCTTCTGCTGCAGTAAATGCACAAGAGGAAGAACCGGAACCAGCAACATCTTCATCAACGTTCGACTTAACTGGCACAAGTTCGGTGGAGACACAGTATGCCGACCAGCAAGGGGTCGGCCAAGACCTCCCTTCACGCTACACTCGCTGGCAGCTAACGCCGACTGTTATCCTCTTCGATATTCCCTTCACGGGATCACTCCTCCTCTCTACTGAACAGAGTCGAGGACGGCAGAGTATCAACAGTTTCAACCTGAGCTTTAGTCTCGACCAAGATCAATTGCAAGAACGACTCCGCCAACGACTGATTGAACGGGTTGCCTCGGCAGCGTTCGGAGGGACAATCGAAGATATGGAGAGCTTCGCCTCCGTTGAAGAAGCATTGAACGATCCCTCCCGTATAGCCGACATCGACCGTCTGCAAGCAAAAGTAGAATCGGGAGTAGCGACAACGGAAGAAGCTGAAGAGCTACGAACGAAGCAGACAGAACTGGAATCACTCCGCGAAAAATATGAGACGCTGAAAGGAATCAAGGAGAAGGTTGGTGATGCAGAAGATCTGAAGGATATGGCCGAGACACGTTTTCCGAGCGAAGACCTCTACAACCCAGATAACTTGCGAGGAGCACTCACCGAGCTTGACATGCTCTCCGGCGTCGAACGATTTCTCTACAACTTCCCACGCTTCGGAATCGGTGTCAACTATCCCTACTACTCCCCCTACACAATCAACGGCATTGCTGTGAACGGGGCAGACATCATTTTCAATCCCGGCAAGTTCTATTTGGCAACCACAGTTGGCACTGCTCAGCGTGATGTTCCAGAAGCACTCGCAAACGACTCAACCTATATCGCATTCGACCGAACGATATACGCAGGAAGAATCGGCTATGGAAAGCTTGGCGAGGGGCACGCACTCCTGACGGTGATGTATGCCGGCGATCAGGATAGCTCCGTTATCGTAGACACTGCCACCGGTTTCTATCTCGCACCACAAGAGAATTGGGTGCTTGGACTTGAAGTTGATATTCCGATTGTGCCAGAAGTCTTTATGATTAAAGGGGAGATTGCCGGATCACTCCTCAGCGGCGACCTGAGTAGCCCAGAAGTAGAGACGAGTGCCTCACTCGACGCACCAAGTTGGTTGAGTGATCTGGTAAAATTCCGAACAAGTAGTTTCTTCGACTACTCCCTCTCTGTAGAGCCACGCTTGACAATTACTACAACCGGCACAAAGCTGAAAGGATCGTTTGAACGAATTGGCCCCGGCTACGTAACGCTCGGCATTCCATATCTACGCAATGATCTAATCCGCTTCGAAGGGGAACTTGAGCAGAAGCTGATAAAAAAACAGGTGACCTTGAGTGGACGTTATCGAAAGGAGACAGACAACCTTATCGACTGGAAGCGAGCCACAACAGAATTGCAGATGTTCAGCGTCGGCCTCGGTCTAAATTTCCGCAGACTTCCTTTCCTTAGGCTGAACTACACTCCCTATAGACAGACCAACGACGCCGTGGGAGAATTTCAGGTCGACAATAAAATTACGGTTATCACAGCCGTTGCCGGACATCGCTATCCATTGGGGGGAACAGTTAGTGGAATGACAACAGCCTCCTTCACAACCAATGATGTCAAGACGTTGGGGAACCGATTTGATTCGGAGACGAAAGTCTACTCTCTCGGGCAATCATTCTCCATCGGCTCTTGGTTGAATCTGCAAGCAAATGGAAGCCTCTCTCAGCCACGATCAGTTATCGACACGCTTCGCGATAATATGACGCTCGATATTGGAGCCTCGGTCACTTTCCTCGAAGATTGGAATGGAACGTTGGGGGGAACACTCTTCACCGAAGAGAGCGAAAGCTCGAAAGTTGGCTACTATGCTGGACTCTTCATTCCGATAAAGCCAATTGGGAGTCAACTGGAAATCAGAGCCGAGAAAAACGTATACGATGCAACGAACCCAACGTTGACAGGGATACAAGATTACGACGAAACAATTCTGCGTGCCTCGCTCTGGACGGAGTGGTAAGAAGAAGAAAGATATAAGCTATAGAGACATAAAAGATTATCGCTATACCCTTGGAAGACGTATTGTTGAAAAGAAAGGAGAGCATACTCTTCAGTAACTCCCCTCGCCCGGGATCGGGAGAGGGCGAAGAACGGAGACATACGTCTCTGATTCCTTTGCTTCCTAAGAGCCTTCGATATTATTATCAGACTTGATGATATTTAATGCTATGACATCCGCTTCACAGATATTACATCGACTTCAGAGTCTCTTACCCACACTTCGTCAAGTGTATGGTGTGAGTCGCATTGGACTCTTTGGTTCTTGGATACGGGAAGAACAACGTGCAGAGAGCGATATAGATATTCTGGTCTCTTTTCAGGCCACACCTGGTATGTTCACGTTTCTCAAACTTGAAGAATACTTGAGTCAACAACTGGGAGTACCTGTTGACTTAGTAATGCAAGAGAGTCTGAAGCCCCAAATTGGCCAGCGCATACTCGAAGAGGTTGTGATGATATGAGCCGACGTGAGTATGCAGACTATTTAATGGATATCCATGAGGCTGCAGTTAAAGGACTATCCTTTATCGAGGGAATGAGTTACGACGAATTCATCAACGATGAAAAAACTATCTATGCAGTTATACGAGCACTGGAAGTGATTGGCGAGGCAACGAAGAGAATTCCGAATGATGCACGAGCTATGTATCCAGATATTGAATGGCAACTGATGGGACGAATGCGAGACAAACTCATTCACAACTATTTTGGTGTAAACCTTGAAGTCGTATGGCGCACGTTGCAGGATGATATCCCTGTGTTGATTGCCAATCTCAATAGCCCTTTAAACCCCGATAGCATTGAATAAAACTCGAGATGCCACACACTCGCTGTTGTTCTATCCCTTCTTCTCCACTGCTCGCACTCTCCTGACCAACTCCCACATCGCTATGCCGAATGAAACGGCAACGTTGAGCGAGTGCTTCACCCCATACATCGGGATGGAGAGCGCTCGGTCGCAGAGGGCAAGGGTTTCGGATCGAATTCCACGAATCTCATTCCCAGCCAGCAATGCAACGCGAGGGGGAATCACCTCAAGCTGATCGAGTGATATAGCCCCCTCGGCAAGCTCAAGTCCCCAAATGGTATATCCTTCACGGCGGAGTTTCTCAACTGCTTCGGCAGGATCAGCTATTCCCTCCCACGGAACTGAACGTTCCGCCCCGAGTGCCGTTTTGCTAATCTCCTTGCGGGGAGGCAACGGCGTGTAGCCAGTAAGAACAAGTCGTTCCAGCAAGAGCGCATCGGCAGTTCGGAAGCAGGAGCCGACGTTGTAGAGGGAACGAATATCCTCCAGAACGCCAACAACTGGATGCCGTCTCGCAACGAGAGCACTCTCCTCGCTCAATCTCTCAGCCAATATCTCTTCGTACTCAAGTTTTCGTATCATTTTCTGGAGAATAGAATGTTGAATAGAGGGGATAGAAAGTAGGGACATTCTCTATAATCCACCACACTTCCCGACTATCTTCCCTATTTTCACCCTCAATATGAACAACTCACAAAACCACGTAATCTCACTACGCAGAAGTAAAATTCGGGGAGGTATTCGGCTCCTTTTGTTGTTCCTTGTCGCACTTCTCTGGATACCAATCAGCGTGGTTCCCATTGCCATTGCCTCTCTCTTCGGCCAACGGGCACGCTTTTTGGTTGTGACTGCACTCACCGGTCCATTCTGCTCTTCGATGGCTTCGATTGTTGGTCTTCGCACAAAAATCTACGGGAAGCCTGATCGAGAGACTCTCGTCTTCGTTGCCAACCACGTATCCTGGCTCGACATCCTGACTGCCGGGGTTGCCGTCAGCAGCGTTTTTGTTTCGCGCCACGACGTAAAAGAGTGGCCCGGCATCGGTCTCTTCGCACGGCTGGCCGGCACTGTTTTTATCGACAGAAGTTCGCTCCGCTCAGCAGTAGAATCATCGCAGAATATCGTTGAGCGAACAGGGCAGGGAATCCGCGTTGTCTTCTTCCCTGAGGGGAAGGCAACTGATGGCGAGGATGTCGATCCGTTCAAGGCATTTCTCTTCGGAGGTATCACCGAACGTCAGGTAGTAGTTCAGCCATTCACGATTCTCTATACTGAAATTGGTGGGCAGCCAGTAACTCCAGAAAACCGAGACTTAGTCTACTGGCACAGATCGGATCAGAACTTTCTCTCACATGCTTGGGAGATACTGCAAGCCTCAAGCGTTCGAGCAGAGATACACTTCCGCGAACGAGAAGCCCCCCCGGCTGAAATAGGCCGAGAGGGCTTGCGAAACTACGTAGCGAAGCTGCGCGAAAAGACCGCAGAGGGTGTGCCGGTTTGGAAGAGGCGGAGCTGAGGCAACTCTGCAATGCTTCAAAATCAATCTACCTGATTAACAAGAACGATTCATCTCGATAATCCGACCCAACTCTCACTCGCACAATGTACTTTCCACTCCCTACCTTTTCTCCTCT
>JBFWSB010000114.1:0-11654 GCA_050248595.1 Kapaibacterium sp. (SeqCode) | reverse complement strand
GGCTTCCGGCTGCGAAGAGTAGGCCAACGAATATGATCTTCTTTATCATCGAATTCCTCATTGTGGTTATTCAGTACGCGAATCAACAAACTCCTTCCGTTACGGCTCTACTGGAATCCAGTTTGCACCACTTACTGAGGAGACGAAGAGAAGCTGCACTGCCCGCCCTGGATTGATGTTAAACGCACCGGCTGTTGTGTTCGTAACCGTTATCACCGCGCCAGCGTTGTTCACAACCCAGACTGTCGCTCCATCTACCAGCGGTGCTCCCGTTGGAATTGTCACGTTGCCAGCCGTTGTTACTACAAGTATGTTGTCGTCCACAACGGTGTTGCTCGCGTATGGATGCTGACGTGAGAGGGCGAGCGTTCCGTTGGCGATGGTGAGGGCATTGCCACCCTGATTTGCCGTAGTAACGATCCGGACACCTTTTGAGGCGCTGCTGTTGTTTGCGTTGGTAAAGTTACCAGCCCATCCTGTGCCGTTTGTTGCGGACTGAAGAGCATCGTTGCCGTTGCCTGCGTTCACGTTCTCAAAGCGTCCACCTACACCAGTTCCCCCACTGATGCCAGCCTGACCCAACACGCCGATACCATCTTTTGTGTTGAAACCGCGGACACCGTAACCAGAAGAGTCGTTCCGTCCAACAACGGCACCAACGCCATTGCCGCCACGGTTGCGACCAACAACCGCTTCACCGAAGGTGTTGTCGCCGATAACGCCAGCAGCAGAGATTGAGCTTGTAATACCCCAGACTGCGTTGCCGCCAGCACTGGTAGAGAAGACGCCCGGTCCAACACCGGCCTGAAGTACGTCGAGACCACGCGCACCGTTACTTGCATTTGTCAACTGTACGGTCACCCCACTTCCGATACCATTGGTTGTGGCGTTCATAACCGATGATGTGCTCGAAGGGTTGCTGATCTGGAAGAATCCAGCATTGCCGTTGCCGGTTGCCAAGCCTTGTACGCCGTAACCACCGCCGTTCGTTTCGCCCCGAACTGCGGCAACGATGTTTGATGTGTTATTGATCAGACCGTATACTCCGCGCCCCAGACCACTCTGGTTTGCGCGAACTGCGTCGGCAGTGCTGGCTGCGTTGGTAATGACGAACTGGCCAGCAATTCCTGTCTGGCTGATGCCGTAGACGCCGATGCCTCCCGCTGCCGACTCTCCCCAGACACCGTATCCTCCTGTCACGTCGTTACGACCATGTACGCCGGCAGCTCCTGTAATCAACGACACACCGAAGACGCCGTCACTTGCATTCGACGCTCCATACGTTCCCCAGCCAGTGTTGGAAAGACCTGCTACGCCAATCCCATTGCTGTTCTCACCGAGAATTGCCCGTGAGTTTCCGAGGGTCAGCGTGCTGGATGCCCGGAAGCCATAGATAGCAGCTGCTCCGGTGCTGGTTCCGTTGGTGCGGACTTCCAGAGCGTTTGTGGTGCTGCTGGTATTTGAGACCTGGAAGAAACCTGCCCTTCCAGTGCCGTTTGTTGTAACATTCACGGCGTTATTACCATTTGCGGCGTTGGTTATGCTCACTTCGATGCCCGTTGACGTTGTTCCGGTCTCCACTACGTCGATCTTGGCCGAAGCTGTGTTCGTGCCAACTCCGAGACGGTTTGTGGCATCATCCCAGAAGAAATTCCCGTTGTCCTGTGAAATTGCCCCTGCCGTTCCGGCAAAGAGGACGCTTCCTTCAGTGATCGAAGGGAGAGTAAGACCACCGTTAAATTGGACCGCTCCGTCCACAATCAGATCGTTAGTCACAACAAGATCGCTGTTCACTGTGGTTGTGCCGCCAGCAGGAGAGATTGTAATATCGCCAACCGTAGTCCCGATATTCAGCGGAGCATTTGCGTTGATTTGGTGTGTTGGTGAAACGCCGTCAATCCAGATCGACCCACCAACCTTGAAGAGGCCAGTGGTGACAGCGTCACCTTGGACGACGAGATCCCAAACCGTTGGGTTGCCAGCAAGGGTGTTGCCAATCACAGCGTTTGCCGAACCCCGCACGGTCAGTTGTTGTGCAGCAGTTCCTGCGCCGAGAGCGTTCCCAGCGGCGTTACCGTCGATTGCACCACCGTTCAGGTCGATGCCGAGTCCGCCACCGGTTGTGGTGACTTCAAGTGCATCTCCTGCACCAGCAGTTGAAATCTCGACAGCATTGCTCCCGTTTGCTCCGCTGGTGATCTCAAACCGACCGGCACTCCCTCCATTGGAACGACCGAGAACACCCGTTGCAGGGTTGAGTGTAGAAGTTGCGTTGCCGAAGACCCCGGCAAATCCCGTTGCTACTGAGTTACCAGCTACGCCATATCCAGCATCGTTCGCACCGGAGACACCCGCGTTGTTGTTGATCGGTGCTGCATTCCCGGCAACTCCTGAAATGCCAACATTTCCCGGCCCTCCATTTACTGAACCGTAGAGACCCCAATTGCCGGGAGGAGGTAAGGTAGCTCCACCCGATTGTGCGTAGATCGCTGGTCCACTGGCTGTATTGGCTTCGATAGCTGGAGCACCGACAGTGGCAACAACGTCAAGCTTTGCCGACGGAGTGGTTTCGTTGATGCCAACATCGCCGTCAGCTTCAACGCGAATGCGTTCAGTGTTGTTTGTCCTGACCCGTACTGGAACATTAGTGTTGGTTCCGAGGAAGTTGTTGACTCCGTCAACAAGACCTGGGTTGCCGTTGGTAAGCCAACCGAGGTTGCTTCCGGTTGTGACAACTGCGTCCCACTGGAACCCTCCAGAGGCATTGCTCCAGACGAATGGAACGCCAACAGTGATATCGTAGACCATCAGGCCGTTGGCCGGTCCTGGAATAGCGAGGCGTTGAGCCGATGTCATGCGGGGGAGCAAGAAGCCCTTCCCGGTAGAGGTCATGTCCAGAAGTGCAGAGGCATGAGGATTGTTTGTGCCGATGCCGACATCCCCCTGTGGATCAGAGACCGGTTGTGCAGAAAGGCTGCCAAAGGCAAGAAGCCCTAAGCAAAGCACTGCAGTAGAAAAGCGAATCAAACGTGACATAAGAATTTCTAAGATTGTGATTGTACTGCTGAATTCCAGGTACAGGCATGGTCTTTATAACGTGCAAAAGTAGTACCGTTATTGGCATTTGAGTACTGTAAAAGGCGAAGTTCTCTTTGAGTACACAGAATGTCACATATTTGTAGCTTAACGTTCATAAAATCTGTGCCGAAGCTGTGTGTGCAGGGGAGATGAACGGAACGTTGCCATGTTAATCAGGGGTATCGCTTATTCGTGGGGTAAGCCGAAGGCTGCACTTGACGGATAGTACTCACATCTCTGCTCGTTCATTCTGCCCCTTCGGGGCGCGAGAAATACGAATCTTCGTTTTCCGGGGATTGTCATCCCCGGCCACATAGCGGTAGCCCCTGCGAGGCAGTCGAAGCAATCGACTCTCTTCGATGTAGAGCTGACATCGAAGCTTTCTGTACGTGAAATGTGAACATCCACAATCTTCACAGTAGAAGTGCCAAAGAAGTGCCAACAACCATCGAGCTACTCCCGAAGTGAACTTTGCTATGTGGCCGTGGGAAAGCCGTAAGGCTGGCACCTCACGGAAAGTGTTTACTCTTTACATTTTCCCCTCTGAAGGGGCGGCTGAGCCGGGCGTACCGTCATCTCCGCTTGCTCATTCTGCCCCTTCGGGGCGAGAGAATTTCAATGCTTCGTTTTCGGGGATTGCCGTTCCCGGCCACATAGCGGTAGCCCCTCCGGGGCTGGTAGAGCAGAAGAATCTTTGCGATATCGAACTTGTTTTCACTAAGGCAAACGGCAAAAGAAAAAGCCCCGGCACGAATGCCGGGGCTTTTATTTGATACTACGTTGGTCTGGTTCAGCTTATGGAAGCTCGTACCAACCACCTGCGTAAACGTATCCGCGTACATCGTTGTTGTTGAAGCCAGCAGCCGTTCCGCCTGTTACGCCGGTAACGGTGATTGCACCACCTGATGAGTTCACAATGTAGAGTACTTGGCCATTCTCAGTTGAACCTGGAAGAGTTACGTTACCCGACGCGTTCCAAACCGAAACGTCCTGTGGAATCACGCCTGCGCCTGCACCGTAGGAAAGAATCGTACGACCACCACCGGCTGCAACGTTGATTGCCTGACCGCTCGCGTTCGTGTTGTTCAGCGTAAGTGCAGCGGCTGGGCCGGTTGCGTTTACAGTGATACCACCTGCTCCAACTGTTGTGTTTGGAGGGCCGCCACCAAGTGGTGCCCAGGTTGAAGCGGCACGGAATGTGGTTGCGCCAGTAGCTGTAAATGTGCTGAAGGTTGAGTTCCCCGTAACGTTGAGCGTTGTGCCAACCGACAGAGCATCTGTGATGTCAAGGTTGTCGTCAATCATCACGTTTCCAGCGGTGTTCGAGATGTTCGATGTTGCACTGCTGAAGACGATGTCGCCGAGGTCGATGATGTCGCCACCATTCATGTCGAGGTTGCCAGTAAGAGCAAATGTGCCAACTGTCAACTCACCTGTGATGTCCATGTCACCATTTACCTGAGCGTCGACTACGCCACCAACTGCACCGTCAATCGTCAACTGCAGTCCGTCTGCGCCGTTGCCGATTGTGCTCGATCCGTTGACGTTGTTTACGTCAAGTTCGCCGTCGATTACTACGTCAACGTCGCCAGCACCTGTGTTCTGGAACGTTGTGACAACGTCAGTAGCTGAGTTCCAGAGGAACGCATCCTGTGCAATCCGAAGGTCTGCTCCAACGCCGGTATTGATCCCAATGCCGTCACCACGTACAAATGCTTCGAGAGTGCCATCACCATCTGCGTCGAACGTGATCTGATTCGATCCACGGTTGACCTGGACTTCTGGAGCACCACCATTCACATTCAGTGTAGCGTTGTTGGCAGCATAGCCGAGCATCATCTCTGTGCCGATTGCGTCACCGATGTGAACGCTTGCGCCGTCAACGTAGATGTCTCTCCAACGATTCGTGTTCGAACCGAGGTCGTATGTAGCATCTGCCGTTGGAACGATGTGACCTGTGATGTCAACGTTGTCGTTGATTGCGACGTTGCCACCTGGATTCGAGATGTTGCCGGTTACCGTAAGGTTGCCAGAAACGTCGAGGCCATTGTTTGCGTCGACGTTTCCGCTGAATGTTACCTGTCCGCCACCGGTCTGCGTCAATACATCGTTGATTGTGACTGCTCCGCCGCTGTTGAAGATGGCTCCCTGCAGGTCGCTTGTTCCAGTGACGATCAAGTTGTCGTCGATGACCGTTGTTCCGCCAGCAGCGTCGATTTCAATGTTGCCAACCGAAGTTGCTACCAGAAGAGGAGCGTTGGTGTTCAACTGGTGTGTTGCCGACGTTCCGTCGAGCCACATCGAACCACCAACCTTCACAAGACCTGTTGTGACAGCGTCACCTTGTACGACGAGATCCCAAACTGTTGGGTTGCCGGCCAGTGTGTTGCCGATAACTGCGTCAGCTGAACCGCGAACGGTCAACTGCTGGTTTGCCGATCCGTCACCGAGAGCGTTCCCCTGATTGTCGCCGTCAAGTGCGCCGCCGTTCAGGTCGATTCCAAGACCACCGCCGGGGTTGTTGACTTCAAGAGCGTCATTCGTAGAATTGCTGTTGATAACAACAGTTCTTGCTGCGCCGGCGTTGTCGAACTGAGCAGCAATTCCTGTTGGTGAAGTTCCACGCACTGCCTGGCCACTGTTGCTGAATCCGAAGACACCCCAGCCTGAGCCGGCATGAGATCCCCAGACACCGATTCCGTTACCAGTTGCGCTGTTATTGATTCCGCGAACGCCTGCGGAATTTGCTCCCGGTGCGGCAGAATTAACCTGGCCGACAACTGCCCACGCATTTGCATCTGCGGAGTTAATCTCTCCACGAACGGCGTTGTTTGTGCCGGTAGCCGCTGTCAATTGTGAGAAGACTCCGTGTGCTCCTGCACCATTTGCAGCCGATGTCACCGCAACTCCTCTGCCGCCAGTAGCGTTCGAAATGTTGACATCTACTCCAGTGCCGGTGGAGGAGTTATTGACTTGTAATGCAGGGTTTGCGTTGGCCAAGTTGTTCGTAGCAATCTGAGCTGATATTCCCAGACTGCTGTTCGCGAAGAGGCCGATACCGGTTCCGTTTGCTGCTGCAACGACACCGCGACCCGTGTTGGTCTGGCCAATGACACCATCACCCAAACCGGTGTTAACTCCGGCGATACTAATTCCACCATTATTGTCTCCACGTACTGCCGGAGCGGCAGCTCCCTCTCCAATGGCCTGGATGCTGGCATTTGGTGTGTTTGTCTTCACGCCAAGCCGGTTATTCACATCATCCCAGAAGAAGTTCGGGTTGTCCTGTGTCATTACACCACCCGGGCCTGCGAAGACAACGCTTCCCGTTGTGAAGGTTGGAAGTGCCAGAAGACCAGTGATCTGTGCGTCGCCGTTTACCTGAAGCTCGTAAGGAGCCGATCCTGGGACGCCGTTAATTGTCATGACTGTCTGGTTTACGCCACCAGTTCCGAATGTGTGGCCACCACCAAGTGCGATAATGTCAACTGCTGCGTCAACGTTCAGGTTCGCGCCCGATACGTCGAGACCGTTCAGAGCATCAACGTTTCCGCTGAAGCTTACCTGCCCACCACCTGTCTGCGTGATTGTGTTGTGGAAGAAGCTTGAGCCATCCACATCAAGCTGTGCATTCAGGAAGGTGTTGCCGTTAACGTTGAAGATGGACTGAACAGTAGCGTTGTCGTTAATGAAAACGTCGCCGCCGTTGTTGCCAGTTGAGTTGAAGATCGAGTTCTGCAAGTCGCTTGTTCCAGTAACAACCATGTTATCGTTGATTGTTGTCTGGCCACCCGGAGCAGAGTTTGCGTCGATTGTGATGTTGCCGGCAAGTGTGTTCAAGATGAACGGGTTGCTCGACTGCATACGGTGCGAAGCCGACGTTCCGTCGAGCCAGAGCGAACCGCCAACCTTGAAGAGACCTGTTGTGACAGCGTCGCCTTGAACGACAAGATCCCAAACTGTTGGGTTGCCGGCGAGTGTGTTGCCAACAACTGCGTTTGCGTTACCGCGAACAGTCAACTGCTGGTTTGCTGTTCCATCACCGAGTGCGTTTCCACGGTCGTCGCCGTCGATCTCACCACCGTTCAGGTCGATACCATGTCCTGCTGTTCCGAACGAGTTGATCTCGAGACCATCATTCGGAGAACCATCGTTGATAATCATTCCCTGGCCGAGACCGTTGTTGTCAACTCGTACAACTGGACTTGTGTTGGCTGCGTTTGTATTCTCAAAACGTCCGGACATTCCTGTGCTGCTGCTACCGTAAACGGCCGTTGCAGGACCAAAAGAAATACCCTGAACGCCAAATCCACCAGCCACATCGTTCCGACCATGGACACCAGCGACACCTGCTCCAAGGGAAAGGCCGTTAACGCCATGGTTGAGGGAGCTTGCGCCGAAGACACCTACACCGTTGTTACTTGTGCCAGCAACGCCTGTCTCGCCGTTGCCGTCACCATATACTGCTGGATAGGAGCCGAGTGCGAGGCCGCTTCCACCGTCAACAGTCGATATCACGCCGACAACACCGTTGTTTGTGGCCTCGATAGCTGGGTTGGCATTGTCGCCAACAACGTCGAGGCGGGCTGAAGGAGCAAGTTCGTTCAGACCCAAGTCTCCACCACTTGTGAGGATGGCAACCTGCGCGTTGTTTGTCCAGAAGTCAATGTTTTGAGCCTGCTCGGTTACAATCGAAAGATCGTTTGCGTTCCGAGTTCCAAGCCGCATACCAACAGCACCGTTCCACTCGGATGAAGTGTTGTTTCCATCCAAACGCCAGAACGGACCGCCTGCTGCGCCAAATCCTGTCCAGCCCGGAAGGGTAGCGTCGAACCACTGGAATTCGTTTACTGTTGTATTAAAAATCAAAAGAGCGTTTGCCGGACTGGCAATCGCATCCCGCTGTGCCTCTGTCATCCGTGGGAGCAAGAAGCCGCCGGTGGTTGATACCACGTCGAGCTTCGCGCTGGGATGAGGAGCAATCGTACCAATACCTACGTCCCCTTGAGGGTCAGATACTGGCTGTGCCTGGGTCACTGCGGTGGCAATCGAAATTGCCAAACCTGTTGCAACGAGGTTTTTGAAAAATCTCATTGATGTGCCTCTGAGAATTGTGAATGGATTAGTGTGTATTGTCCTATGACTAAAAAAATCTCTTGCTTAAGAGTGGCAGTATTCTCTGCTCAAAAATTTCAACCTTATATCTATAAGGGGAAAATAAAGGCTAAAATACAGAAAACCCTTCAAAATCCCCTATAAAAATTGATGTTATGATCTGACTGCAATGATTCTTCTCATTATGGTTCTGCCGGTGGTGAGTGGGGGAAGCTATAGAGCCAAAGAGAATGAAAGTAAAGCGTCAAGTTATCCGCATCAAGCTATTCAATTTACTGATAGTTCAATTTCGCCCAATTGCCGCAAATATCATGCCATGAGTGGAAATGAGAGGTGTTATAAGTTGGAGAGGAAGAAGAAGCATATGGCGTGAATGAACGGAACGCCGCGTGAAGGAGGATCACGTGTAGCAGAAAAACGGGGTGAAATTCAAAAGGAAAAATTCAAAATTCAAAAAAATCAACGTTGAGTGGAGGGAGATGATTCCACAAGGAGTGACGTAGCTTCCACTTGCTTACAGCAGATCAGTGCCAAAAGTAGTCGTAAGAAGTCGATGGGAGGTTGAGATATGTGGCAGAGGGCAAATCCGAGTAAATTTGCGAGAATTAGCCAGCTAATTGAGCGTGAGGTGTGAAAAGTGGGCCCGCGACAGGAGTCGAACCTGCGACCTGCTGATTACAAATCAGCTGCTCTACCAACTGAGCTACACGGGCTTCTGCGGTGATGGCTCACCATCAACGAGCGGCAAATTTCGCCAATTCATCCAGAATACACAACGGCGAAATTAAAGAGAACCGATTGTTACGTGCAGGGGAACTGTCAGCTTAAAGCCGTCAAGAATGAGACAATGGGCAAAATTTCCTCGATTTCCCACTTTTAACGTCTTAGGCTCAACGTATCAACACGAGCCTTCGACTTTTGCGTCTGTTGCTTCGATATGCTTTACTGATCCGGACGCACCCTGAAGAGGTGCGGCTACCTACCTTCGGCTCTCATACACCCACACACTCACGGACTCATACACTATCTTGACTCACTTTCAACTGGCAGGAGCAAAGGTTTTTGCTCCCTACGACTCTACACACTCTATGAACTCTCAACTCTACGAACTCCACCCGTTCGTTTCACACATTTGGAATCCCCCCCTCAGATGTGTAGATTCGGGCTGCGGTTATTCCCAAATATGCCGCAGAACCCTGAAATCACCATCAAATCTATCACCTACATCCTGAAGAGGTATTGCTATGCCCTTTATCCAGCACCTTGAATCCCGTTTCGGTCTAACGCGGGGAGACGTTACCGTTGCTCTCTTTCTCGCTTTTGCTGCCTGTGGCGGGGCGGTCTATACGGAGTTGATTGAGGATAATCAGACATTTCGACAGCGAACCGAGCTTGCTGCGCTGATAAACAGAAGCGATTCGGTTACTGCTGCACGAGAAGCATATCTTGCCGGGGCTTTCGCCTCAGATTCTGATTCAGTTGCTCGTTGGGATCCATTGAGCGAGGAGGAGATTCTCGAAGAGGGGACTTCCGACTCACCCGACGGACGAAGTGCGGAGTTAACTCTGGAAGATGTTGCCCCGATCAACTTGAACACTGCCTCTGCAGTTGTGCTGCAACTTCTTCCCGGAGTAGGGGAGAAGACGGCGATAAAAATTATTGAGGGGAGACCCTATCGAAGAATAGAAGATATTCTGCGAGTGAAAGGGATTGGAGAGAAGAAGCTTGCCAAGATGCGAGCCTATATTACCACTGGAGTTCCCGCAGCGGCGAAGGAAGAATTAGCCAAAGAACCTGACGAGGAAGAGCTATCAGAGGAGAGTGTGGAGAACGATACTACATCACGTAAGAATTAGAAGGACAATCTGAACGAATGAGTATTAGAATTATCGGTGGAGACTTGCGAGGGCGCCGGATGAGTGTACCCGATCTTCCTGGTCTTCGCCCTACTACCGATAGAGTGCGCGAGTCGGTCTTCAATATCTTGGCCACCCGCATCGACTTCGAGGACTGCTCTGTCCTCGATCTCTTTGCCGGAAGTGGTGCTCTTGGTATCGAGGCACTGAGTCGCGGAGCAAAGAATGTTCTCTTCGTCGAGAAGAATCGACGGGCACTCTCAGCAATTGGGGAGAACCTGAAGGAGTTCGGGGTAGCCGAGAGAGGAGAACTTCTTTCACTGGATGCGATGCGATTTCTCGAAATGAATCGAAAGGAGGAGAAGTTCGATTTGATTTTTGCCGATCCTCCTTATGCTGCTCCCTTCTTCAACAACCTTCTTCGCACGATCTCTCCACTTCTCGCAGAAGATGGACTTCTGTTGCTTGAGCGGTCGCGAGAAATTCGTATCGTTGATCCTCCTAAGCTCGACCTGCTTCTGGAGCGAACCATCGGCAGAACCGTGATAGGGTTGTACCGAGCGGAGGGAGAGGGTGAATACATCGGAACATCAGACACAGAATCGACTGCACCATGAAGCGCGCGCTCTATCCGGGGACATTTGATCCAATTACGAACGGCCATCTCGATATTATCGAGCGGTCTGCCCCTATTTTCGACGAAGTGATTGTGACGGTTGCCGTAAACAGTTCGAAGCAGACACTCTTTACTGATGAGGAGCGGATTGACCTGATCGAGCAATCGATCCGAGAAGTGTTGCCCGATAGCTCGAATATCCGGGTGGAAAAGGTGGGAGGTCTGTTAGTTGACTTTGCACGGAAGGTTGGTGCGGTAACGGTGTTGCGTGGACTTCGGACACTGGGTGACTTTGAATATGAGATGCAGATGGCGTTGATGAATCGCCGGTTGTACGGAGAGTTAAGTACCTTCTTCGTAGCTGCCGACGAACGATATATTCACCTAAACTCCAGTATCGTGCGCGAGCTTGCTCGCTACGGCGCAAGCCTTCCCGACTTGGTTCCCGACTGCGTGGCGCGAGCCTTGAGGGAGAAAATGAGGGGAGATTAGGTCTCGGCATCAATACGTCAAGATGATCTGTTATTACCAGCATTCCCTTTTTTGAAATTTTCATTTTGAATTCACTCTACCTACTATGTCATATCTCGTTTTCGATATTGAAACAGCATCCCTTCCATTCGACAGTTTTGACCAAGCACGTCAGGACTATTTGTTGAGGGGGGCTGAAACTGAAGAGGATCGCGAAAAGCAGAAGCGAGCCATGAGCCTGAACGGGTTAACTGCTCAGGTTGTCTGCATCGGTATGGTTTACGCCGAATCGTTTGAGGCAGAGCCGAAAGGGTTTGTTCTCTCCAACGTACCGGGTGAATCTGGTGAGGAAGTGCTCCCAGATGGTTCGGTCTGGCGGAGCATGTCGGAGGTCAACTTGTTAGAACAGTGGTGGGATATTCTCGAGCGTCGACCGGCACACTGAGTCTCATGCAACGGACGGGGGTTCGACTGTCCTTTCCTGATGCTGCGAAGTGCAGCCCGGTAGGGGAAACCGA